>NZ_JBSHJX010000006.1:0-182076 GCF_053619695.1 Microbacterium sp. NPDC055521
GGTCTCCGACGGCCCGGCGGTCGGGTCTGTCTTGGGCGTGGCTGGGACTGGTTCCCTTCGGCGTCTACGTGGTGCTGTTCCTGGCCGTGCCGACGCTCCTCGCGATCGGATCGGGCTTCTTCGACGGGGACGGCGTCTTCACCTGGACGAACATCACGGCGCTGGTCGACCCGGTGGTGCTGAACACGTTCGCGAACTCCGGGTGGCTGTCGCTGCTGACCGCCGTCGTCGGCGCACTGGCGGGCGCCGTGGTCTGCTACGCCATGCTGGGAATGAACCCGCAGGGCGCCGTGCGCCAGACTGTGGATGCCGCGGCGGGCGTTCTCGCGCAGTTCGGCGGCGTCATGCTCGCGTTCGCATTCATCGCGACGATCGGCCTGCAGGGCGTCGTCACCGTGCTGCTCGAAGACACCTTCGGGGTGGACATCTTCGCGGACGGCGTGTGGCTCTATGACGTCCCCGGCCTCGTCCTGCCCTACATCTACTTCCAGGTGCCCCTCATGGTGATCACGTTCATGCCGGCTCTCGCGGCGCTCAAGCCGCAGTGGGCGGAGGCGAACCTCACTCTCGGCGGCACCCGGCTGGGATTCTGGGTGCGCGTCGGCATCCCGGTGCTCGCCCCGTCGTTCCTCGCGAGCCTGCTGCTGCTGTTCGCCAACGCGTTCTCGTCGTACGCGACTGCCGCGGCGCTGGCCAGCCAGGGATCGCAGATCGTCCCGCTGCAGATCCGCGCGGCGCTCACCAGCGAGACCGTGCTCGGCCGCGAGAATCTCGCCGGAGCGCTCGCGCTCGGCATGATCGTCATCGTCGGAGCCGTGATGGGGCTGTACTCGCTCATCCAGCGCCGCGCGGCGAGGTGGCGATCGTGAACCGCATCGCGCCCTCCTCCGCGACGCGGTGGATCATCGCCATCCTGATCGGCGCTTTCTTCGCGATCCCGCTGGTCGCGACCTTCTTCTACACGTTGCGCGACGGCGAGGGCGGCCTGTCCTTCGCGCGCTGGGCAGCGGTGGTGGATCCTGCAGCGTCGGCAGCGATCAAGCCGATCTGGACCGGCCTGGGCAATTCACTCATCCTCGCGATCGTCACCGTGGTGATCGTGCTGGTGCTGCTCGCGCCGACGATGATCCTCGTGAACCTGCGCTTCCCGAATCTGAAGCCGGTCTTCGAGTTCACGGCGCTCCTGCCGATCTCGATCCCCGCGATCGTGCTCGTCGTCGGCCTCTCTCCGATCTACCTCCAGATCGGTCGCGCACTCGGCACCGGCACCTGGACGCTCGCTTTCGCCTACGGCATCACCGTGCTGCCGTTCGCGTACCGCTCGATCCAGGCATCGATCGACGCCGCCGACCTGCGCACGCTCTCCGAAGCCGCCCGCTCGCTCGGCGCGAACTGGCCGACGGTGGTGGTGAGGGTGCTGGCGCCGAACCTGCGCCAGGGGCTGCTCTCGGCATCCCTCATCTCGATCGCCGTCGTGCTGGGCGAGTTCACGATCGCGTCGCTGCTGAACCGTCAGGTGTTCCAGACCGCGATGATCGTCGTGCAGAAGCAGGATGCCTACGTGCCGGCGATCTTCACGCTGCTCGCGCTGCTGTTCTGCTTCCTGCTGCTGCTCATCATCGGCCGCGCCGCGCGCGGCAACCGAAAGGCTGACCAATGACCTCCCCGAGTCCCCTTCCCGCCACCGCGGACAACGTGCTGCTCGCCGAGGCGGGCGAGGGCACGCGTGTGCAGTTCCAGGGCATCGAGAAGAGCTACGGTGCACACCGGGTGCTGCACGGTGTCGACCTCGACATCGCGCCGGGCGAGTTCGTGTCGCTGCTCGGGCCTTCCGGCTGTGGCAAGACCACCGCCCTGCGGGTGCTGGCAGGTCTGGAGCATGCGGATGCCGGCGCCGTGCTGCTGGGTGGTCAGGACGTGTCGCGCGTCCCCACCAGCAGGCGCGACATCGGCATGGTGTTCCAGGCGTACTCGCTGTTCCCGCATCTCGACGTCGCCGGCAACACCGCGTTCGGGCTTCGTCGGCGCGGCGTGGGCAAGCCCGCGGCCGCGCGCCGGGCGCTCGACGCGCTCGCCCTCGTCGGTCTGGAGGCCTTCGCCGACCGCTTCCCGCACCAGCTCTCCGGCGGGCAGCAGCAGCGGGTCGCGCTCGCCCGGGCCCTCGTCACCGAGCCGCGAGTGCTGCTGCTCGATGAGCCGCTCTCGGCGCTGGACGCCAAGGTGCGCGTGCAGCTGCGGGACGAGATCCGCCGCATCCAGCTGCGCCTGGGGATCACGACCGTCTTCGTGACGCACGATCAGGAGGAGGCCCTGGCCGTCTCCGACCGGATCGCGGTGATGGATGCCGGTCGCATCGACCAGATCGGCACACCGGAGGAGCTGTACCTGCGCCCCGCGACCGCGCACGTCGCGTCGTTCATCGGGCTGTCGAGCGTCGTCTCGGGTGTGGCCTCGGGCGACTCGGTCACCGTGTGGGGGCGGTCGCTTCCCATGAACGTGTCCGCCACCGGCGCTGTTGACGTGCACCTGCGTCCCGAGAACCTGCGGTTCACCGGCGAGGCGGATGCCGCGACCGCCGGCGTCGTCGAGGAGAGCACGTTCCTGGGCAGCATCCGCCGCACTCTGGTTCGAACCGACTCGGGCGAAAGGGTGCGGGTGCAGCACGACGCGCACGCGCATGCGTCCTTCGGCGAGCGGGTCTTTCTCACCGTCGACCCCGTCCCCGTCGCCATACGTGCGAAGGTCTGACCCGGCCTTTCCGCTGACGCCCCACTTCCCGCCGAGCGGCGGCGCGGAGCTGCGGGGAGGGGATGCTGGGAGACTGGCTGGATGCTGGCTTCCATCCTCCTTCCCCACCCGATCGAATCGCGCGTCGGGCGCGGCGTGCTGCGGCGCGCGACTCGGGCGGATATCGACGGGATCATCGCGCTGCTCGCCGACGACCCGATCAGTGCATCCCGCGGGGATCAGGCGTCGGGTGCCGACCGCCCGGCCTACCTGACCGCTCTCGACGAGATCCTCGCCGAACCGTCGAACGACCTGCTCGTCGTCGAGCTCGACGGAGAGATCGTCGGCACCCTGCAGCTCACCTCGATCCCCGGGATGGCCAGGCGGGGAGCGCGCCGGCTGCTCGTCGAGGCGGTGCGGGTGCGCAGCGACCTGCGATCCAGCGGCATCGGGTCGGCCGTGATGCGCTGGGTGGCCGACGAGGCGGCCCCCGCGCTCGGCGCGGCGGTGGTGCAGCTCACCTCGGATGCCGCGCGCGCCGACGCGCACCGCTTCTACGAGCGCCTCGGCTACACCGGCTCGCACGTCGGGTTCAAGTACCACCTGCCGCGCTGATCGCGTTCGCCGCGCGTCGGCTCACTTCAGCGATCCGGCGACCATTCCGCTGATGAAGCTGCGCTGCAGGAACAGGTAGGCCAGCAGCACCGGCACGACCGAGAGCACGGATGCCGCGGCAGCGGCACCCGGATTGCTGCCCTGCGCCGCGAAGAACCCCGCCACGGCCGGGGCGATCGTGCGGGTCTCGTCGGTGCGCAGGAAGTACGTGCTCAGCGCGAACTCGTTCCAGATGCCGATCCCGGCGAGGATCGCGACGGTGGCCGTGACGGGTCGCAGCATGGGGAAGACGATTCGGAACAGCACCTGCAGCGGCCCCGCACCGTCGACGGTCGCCGCCTCTTCGATCGACACGGGCAGGCTGCGCATGAACGCCGTGTACAGGAACACGGCGAGCGGCAGATTGCCCGTGATCATCAGCACGATGATGCCCCAGTGCGTGTTCAGCCCGCCGAGGTCCTTCATGAGCGTGTACAGCGGCACGAGCACCGACAGCGGCGGGATCATGATGAGACTGATGATGCACGCGTAGATCAGCCTGTTGCCGCGCGTGACCCGCCGCGCGAGGGGGTAGGCGGTGAGCGCGCCGAGCAGGCACACGAGCACCGTCGACACGACCGTCACCAGCGCGCTGTTGCCGATCGCCTGCAGGATGTTCCCCTGCTGCATCGCCGTCTGGAAGTTGGTCCAGTGGATCTCGCCGGGGAAGATCCACGGCGACGACAGGTCGGTCTTGGGTTTGGATGCCGTGGTGAGCCCGAAGTAGAACGGCAGCAGCTGCAGCACGGCGATGAATGCCAGGCCGGCATAGATGAGCGCTTTCGACGGCGCGGAGGTGTTCTTCACAGCTCGACCCGCTTCCGGTTGAGCAGCGAGTTCAGCACGAACGTGACCGCGACGATCAGGACGAACAGCACGACCCCGATCGCGGCCGAGTAGCCGGCCGCCTGGTTCGAGAAGTACGTCTCGCCGATCAGCGTCGACACCGAGTGAGTGGATTGACCGGGCCCGCCGCCGGTGAGCACCTGCACGATGTCGAACAGCTTCAGCCCGCCGATCAGGTTCAGCACGATGCTCGTGGCGAAGGCCGGCTGCAGGAGCGGCAGCGTGATGCTGCGGAAGCTCTGCCACCAGGTCGCGCCGTCGAGCTGCGCAGCCTCGTAGTACTCGGTCGGCACGCTCTGCAGACCCGCGAGGTAGATGACCATCGAGATGCCGACGAACTGCAGGGAGTTGACGATGACGATGGCGGTGATGGCGAACGCGGCATCCGACAGCCACGCGACCTTGTCTGCACCGAACAGCGCCCGCGCATCGTTCAGGGCGCCGTTGTTGTACCGGAAGATCAGGTAGTACATCGTGCCCAGCACCACCGGCGACACCATCACCGGCAGGTAGATGACCGCGCGCAGCAGCGCGGCCCCGCGCACGATCCGGTCGAGAACGACGGCGAGACCCAGACCGAGCACCTGCTGGATGACCGTGCTGCCGACACCGTAGATCAGCGTGTTGACCAGGGCGGTGCGGAACACCTCGTCGTCGAGCAGACGCAGATAGTTGTCGAACCCGACGAACGCCTTGCTGCGGCTGTACCCGTTCCAGTTGGTCAGCGACAGGCTGACGCCGCTGACCAACGGGTAGATCGAGAACACCGCGAACAGCGCGAGCGCCGGCACGTAGAACCAGTTGAGTCGGCGCGGGAAGATCCCCGTCGAGCGTGAAGCCACCTCTCGCGTGGCCTATTGCTGCCCGTAGAGCGTGCCGAACTCCGTCTCGACCTGCTTCACCGCCGAGCCGACCGTGTTCTGCCCGGTGACGATGCCCGACGTCGTCGAGATGAGTGTGTTCCACATGCCGTTCGGCAGGTACGCGCGGTCGAAGTACGGCACCATGCGCACCTCTCCCGGTGTGAAGAACTGCTGGTAGCTGTCGGACAGGTCGCCGAGGTCGACGTCGATGTCGGTGAGACCTGCCGGGTTGCCGTCCTCGCTGGCGAACTGACCGATGTTGTCCGGCTCGGCGAGGAAGGCGAGGAAGTCGAGCGCCTCCTCCTTGTTCTTGCCGTCACGCCAGGCACCGAGGGCGACGCCCTCGCCGCCGATGAGGTACTCGTCGTCGCCGTTGATCGCGGGCACCGGAATGAATCCGATCTCCGCGTCCGGCACGAACTGCTTGGCGCTGCCGGCGAGGCTGTTCTGGATCATCACGAACGCGGTCGTTCCCTGTCCGAGCGCGGTGGCGATGTCGTCGCTGGTCGCCGACGAGAAGTCGGGGTTGAAGTACCCGGCCTTCGCCCACTCCTCCAGCTTGGTGAACATGGCCTCGAAGCCGCTGTCGACGAACTCCCCCTCCGCGAGCTTCTCGGACTCCGCCTCGTCGTACGAGCCAGAGCCGAGCCAGTCGGCGACGTTGCCCGCGAACCAGTCGTCCTTGCCCGAGCTCGAGATGGGCACGACGCCCGCATCTTTGATCTTTGCGAGCGCACCGTCGAACGCCTCGATGCTGCCGAGCGATGCGGGGTCGATTCCGGCATCCTCGAGCACGGTCTTGTTGTACAGGATGCCGGCGACGTCGGTCGTCAGCGGCAGAGCGAAGAACTCGCCGTCGCCGTTCTTCATCGTCGAGTCGAGCACGGGGTTGAGCTGGTCCGCCCATGGCTGCTTGTCGAGCGGCTCGAGGAACTCGCTGTAACGCAGCAGCGACCATCCGTGGGTGGCCCAGATATCCGGCAGATCCCCCGACCCCATCCGCACCTTCATGTCGCCCTCGTAGTCGCTGCCCATCGCGACGACGTCGACTTTGACGTCGGGGTTGTCCTTCTCGTACGCCTTCGCCAGCGCGCTGAGCACCTCGTAGCGGGGCGTCCCCTCGGCCATCGCCGACTGCACCTCGAGGGTGACTTGGTCGCCGTCGCCCGGATCCCCCGATCCCGAGCATCCGCTCAGCGCGACCGCCGCCGCGGTGAGACCGGCGAATCCGACCATGATCCGAATCGTGCCTAGTGACCTCATCGTCCCCTCCTCCGTTGGGAGCACCGGCGCGCCCGATCGAGCGCAGTTCGGAGTCTACGCGGGAAGACACCGGTCATGGCAAGGGTCGCGTTCGTTCGATCCGCCGGATGACCGGTTTCGGAAGCCGGCATCAGCGGGCCCCGAGCAGAGGCGCGACGTTCTCATTCCACACGTCGACGCCGAGCTTCGCGATGAGCACGATGACGACGGCGAGGAACACGACGCGGATGAAGCCGGACCCGCGCGAGATCGCCATGCGGGAGCCGAGGTAGCTGCCGGCGGTGTTCGCGACGCCGAGGACGAGGCCCAGCACCCACAGCACCGCACCGTGCGGGATGAACAGGATGAGGGCGCCGGCGTTGGTGGCGAAGTTCACGATCTTCGCCTTCGCGCTCGACTGCAGGAAGTCGTATCCGAGCAGCGCCACGAGCGTGATCACGAGGAACGTTCCCGTGCCCGGCCCGATCAGGCCGTCGTAGAAGCCGATCACCAGGCCGGCCACGCCGGCCGTGATGTGGTGGCGATGGCCCGAGAAGCGCAGCGCGGTCGCCGCGCCGAGCTGCGGTTTGAACGCGGTGAACAGGGCGACGGCCAGCAGGACCACAACGATGATGGGTTTGAAGGCGGACGCCGGAAGCACCGTCGCCACGGCGGCTCCGCCGAACGAGCCGGCCAGGGCGATCGCCGCCATCGGCAGCGCGGTGCGGATGTCGGGTCTGGCCCGGCGGTAGTACGTGACGCTGCTCGTGGCCGTGCCGAAGATCGAGCCGAGCTTGTTGGTCGCCAGGGCCTGCACCGGGGTGATGCCGGGGATCAGCAGCACGGCGGGCAGCTGCAGCAGGCCGCCACCCCCGACGACCGCATCGATCCATCCGGCGCCGAATGCGGCGATGACGACGAGGATGAGCATGCCCCAGGTGAGCTGCTCGAGGCCGAGGAACGCGCCGATCTCCATCACAGTTCAGGATGCCAGATCGGCGCGCCCTCGCCCGACACGACGGACTGGGCTCCGCCGCTCACGCTCAGAGCACCCGCGAGAGGAAGTCCTGCGTGCGCGGATGCTGCGGGTTCGCCAGCACTTGGCGCGGGTCGCCCTGCTCGAGGATGTGGCCGCCGTCCATGAAGATCAGCCTGGACCCGACCTCGCGGGCGAAGCCCATCTCGTGCGTGACGACGAGCATCGTCATGCCCTCGTCTGCCAGCGTGCGCATCACCTGCAGCACTTCGCCGACCAGCTCGGGATCGAGAGCCGAGGTCGGCTCGTCGAAGAGCATCATGTCGGGGTTCATGCACAGGGCACGCGCGATCGCGACGCGCTGCTGCTGACCGCCGGAGAGATGGCTGGGGAAGGCATCCGCCTTCTCGGCCAGTCCCACGCGATCGAGCATCTCGCGCGCGACCTGCTCGGCCTCCTCCTTGCTCCGTTTCTTCACGCGCCGCTGCGCGATCGTGAGGTTGCCCAGCACCGACATGTGAGGGAAGAGGTTGAAACTCTGGAAGACCATGCCGATGCGCTGGCGCACTCGGTCGATGTCGGTGTCCTCGTCGGTGACGTCGATGCCCTCGATGAAGATGTGACCGCCTGTCGGCTGCTCGAGCAGGTTCACCGACCGCAGCAGCGTCGACTTGCCCGACCCGGACGGGCCGATGATGCACACGACTTCGCCGCTGTGCACGGTGAGGTCGATGCCCTTGAGGACTTCGTTGTCTCCGAAGCTCTTCACCAGGCCCTGGATGTCGATCGCAGGGGCATGGACGTCGATCAGATCCGTGCTCATCGTTCCCTCGCCATCCGCCGCTCGAGCCACGCCGTGAAGCGTGTGAGCGGGATCGTCACAACCAGATACAGCAGCGCCGACATGATGAGCGGCGTCGCATTCGCGTACGTGGTGTTCGCGTCACGGGCGAAGCTCGTAAGCTCCTTCGACCAGATGAAGGTGCCGGCGATGAACAGCAGCGAGGTGTCTTTCAGCAGCAGCACGAACTCGTTGGTCAGCGGCGGGATGATGATCCGGAACCCCTGTGGAAGAACGATCCAGAACATCGTCTTCATCGGCGACATGCCCAGCGAGCGCGCCGCCTCGGCCTGTCCCTTGGGAACGGCCTGGATGCCGGCCCGGATCACTTCGGCCATGTAGGCGGACGCCACCAGGATGAGACCGATCAGTCCCGCTCCCACCGGGCCGCCTGGCGGCTTGACGCCGAAGGCGATCGGGAGGATGAACGCCATCGCGAAGATGGTCAGCAGGGCGGGAAGCCCACGGAACAGCTCGATCCACGCGGTCGCGAACCACCGGAAGGGAGCGATGACCGACAGCTTCATCAGCGCGAAGAGGATACCCAGCAGCAACCCTCCGGTGAACGCGATGAGCGTGAACAGGATGGTGTTGCGCAGCGCCAGGACGACGATGTCCGGGAACAGCTTGGCCGCGACCTCGAGGTTGAAGAACTGCTTGCCGATCTTCGGCCAGTCGGTGAGCAGAACCACCAGCAGCACGGCGACGAGGAAGATCCCGTACATCGTGTAGCGATAGATCTTGCTCTTGGTCCTGCGTTTCAATGCCATCGCCACGGGCTCCGATCGGGTGCGGCGATCACTTGGCCGTGAAGTAGCTGTCGTAGATCTTGTCGTACTCGCCGCTGTCACGCAGTTCGGCGAGCGCGTCGTCGATCGCCTTGCGCAGCTCCTTCTTCTCGCCCTTCGCGAAGGCGAAGCCGTAGGACTCGTCGGTGTCGTACTCTTCGACGATCTTGTACGTGTCGTCTGCCTTCTCGTGCTCGAGGTTCACCGGCTGGTCCTGCAGGATCGCGTCGATCTGGCCCGCCTGCAGCGCCGGCCAGAGCTCAGCGTCGCCGGGGTACTGGACGAGAGTGGCGCCCTTGGCATTCTCCTGCGCATAGCTCTCGCCTGTGGTGCCCTGCTGAACGCCGACATTCTTGCCCTTGAGGTCGGCGATGCTCTTGATGCCCGAATCCGTGCTCGTGAGCAGGGACTGCAGCGAGTCGTAGTACGGGTCGGAGAAGTCGATGTTGGCTTTGCGCTCATCGGTGATGGTCATCGCCGATGCGCCGAAGTCGCATGTGCCCGCCACGAGCGTCGTTCCCGACTGCAGTCCGTCGAAGCCGACGTCCTGCACGCTCAGTTTGAGGTCGAGCTTCTTCGCGATGGCGGCGGCGAGATCGATGTCGAAGCCCGTGTAGCCGCTTCCGTTGTCGCCGCCCTCCATCTCGAACGGCGGGTACGGGACCTCGGAGCAGACGGTCAGCGTGCCGTCGGCGACCAGGTCGTACTCGGAACCGGATGCGGAGTTGTCGCCGTCCGAGCTGCTCGCGCAGCCGGAGAGAGCGAGGACGGCAGCGGCGGCGATGGCGGTGCCGAGGATCAGGGGACGGCGCTTCATGGCCACTCCTTCGTGACAGGGGCTTGCGCCCGGGTGCGGGTTGAACTCATCTTGGCACGCGACCCGAGACCTTGCGGTGAAGGACGGGATTTCGCGCGATCACATTTGCGTTGCACTGTCGATGCGGTCAGATCTCGAAGTCGACCGCAACCCGGGATGCGACGACGGATCTGATGTACGCGCCGGCCTCTTTGTGCGCCGGATGCACCTGATAGGCCTCGAGCGCGTCGAGCGAGTCGACGTCGGCGACCAGCGTGACATCCCAGTTGACCTCGGGATGCGCGACGTTGGCACCGGCCGACACCGCGCGCAGCTCGGGAACGATGCCCATGAGTGCGTTCAGGCGGCGAGCGACCTCGGCGGCCTGTTCGGCGCGCTCGGCGGCATCCTCCGCGGCCAGCTTCCAGCTGACGACGTGACGGATCACTTCATGGCCTCCTCGAGTGCGTGACGAAGCCGATCCGGCGAGACGCGCCAGTGCGCGTGCAGTTCGCCGTCGATCAGCACGACGGGGATCTTCTCCCACCAGCGCTCGTAGAGCGCGGGATCGTCGGCGATGGACTGCTCGACGATCTCGAGCCGCTCGGCAGCGGCATCCGGCATCTCGGCGACGACGGCGTCGACCACCTCGCTCGCGACGTCGCACAGATGGCAGTCGGGTTTGCCGATGATCGTGAGCGTGGTCACTGCGCGACCGGGCGCCCCTGGGCCACCCAGGCTGCGGTGCCGCCCTCGACGTTCGTCGCGTCGTGCCCGCGATCCGACAGCGCGTCGACCACCCGAGCCGAGCGTCCGCCCAGCTCGCAGATCACGTCGAACGCCTCGCTCGGCAGTTCGTCCAGGCGGACGCCCAGCTCCGACATCGGCAGATTGATCGCGCCGGGCACATGCGCGGCCTCGAACTCATCGCGCTCGCGCACATCGATCAGGGGCACGCCCTCTCGCTGGGCGAGCTGGTCGACGGTGATCGTCTTCACGGTTCTCCTTCTGTCGGCGCAGACACGAAGCGCCCCTGCGACAGGCTCAGGAGCCATGAGGGGCGCTCGGTGTCGTGCCGCTTACTTCTTGTTGCGGCGCTGGTGGCGAGTCTTGCGAAGCAGCTTGCGGTGCTTCTTCTTCGCCATGCGCTTGCGGCGCTTCTTGATGACTGAACCCACGGAAACCTCACTAAGTCAGGGGTTGGGTGCCATGGAAACGACACCCGGGTACGGGCACGAAAAAAAATGCCTCGGACGATTCTAGCAAACGGTCGCACGCCGCCCGAATCGGTAGTCAGCCGACATCGGCGTCCGGCGTGCGCAGGGCATCCGCCACCGCCGACTCGGGTACGCGATAGCTGCGTCCGAAGCGGATCGCCGGCAGCTCGCCCGCGTGCACGAGCCGGTACACGGTCATCTTGGACACGCGCATGATCTCGGCGACCTCGGCCACCGTCAGGAATCGAACGTCGTGAACGTCGGGCATCCCCAGCACCCCTTTCTGCTGAAGCACAGCCTATGGGGTTGCTGCGACGGCTGTAAACACGTGAGACGGATGTGACTGGCGGCCAGGTGCCGTGCTCCGTCAGGTGCCCAGCTTCTTGAGCGCCGACGTGACGACGTGCTTCGCCGAGGCTGCGGCCCGGCCGACGACCTCGGCCGCGTGCGTGGTCTTGGCCGGCAGGGGCGCGAACGGGATGTCGATGAGCGGCGCCTGGTCGCCGTAGGCATCGATCAGGAACGGCACGAGCCAGTCGTCGACCTCTTCGAGCGGACCGACCGACAGACTGTAGAAGCGGCGCTGGCCCTCTTCGCGCACCGTCACCAGGCTCGCTTCGCGCAGCACCTTGAGGTGCTTCGACACGGTCGGCTGGCTGATGCCCAGTCGGCTCACGATCTGCGTCACGCTGGTGCCGCCTTCGCTCTCGGCGGACTCGCTCAGCAGCAGCCGGAGGATGTCTCGCCTCGTGCCGTCCGCGATCACGTCGAAGATGTCGGTCATGCCCTCAGGGTAGTAGGCACCGCACGGGAGTACCATGACGAGGGCTCGGCGAACGACGCCGGCGGGGAGGGGAGCGATGTCGGGCATCGTGTCGGCATCGTCCCCACAGGACACGCTGCGCGGCTTCGGCCGGCGCGCGAAGCACCTGGTGACCTCCTCGCCGTCGCGCTTCGCCATCATCATCTTCGCCTCGCTGATCCTGCTCTTCACCGTTCTCCTGTCGCTGCCGCTCTCGTCGGCCGACGGCACGATCACGCCGCTGAGCGACGCGCTGTTCACCGCGATGTCGACGATCTGCGTCACGGGGCTCTCGACGGTCGACATGGCCAGCCACTGGTCGCCCTTCGGCAACGTGCTGCTGTTCATCGGCGTGAACATCGGCGGCATGGGCGTGCTGACCCTGGCGTCGGTGATGGGCATGGTGATCTCGAAGCGCCTCGGGCTGCGCGCCAAGCTGCTCGCGGCCGGAGACACCAACCCGATGCGCGCGCACGGCGGTCCGGTGAACGAGAGTCAGACCGTGCGGCTCGGCGAGGTCGGCCAGCTGCTCACCACGGTGGCGCTGTCGACGCTCGTGATCGAGCTCAGCGTCGCGATTCTGCTCTACCCCGCGCTCGTGTGGGCGGGGATCGACCCGTTCGCCGCCCTGTGGGAGGCGCCGTACTACGCGGCCATGTCGTTCACCAACACGGGCTTCACGCCCAACGCCGGCGGCGTCACCGTCTTCGCCGATGACTATCTCGTGCTGACCATCCTCATGGTCAGCATGTTCCTGGGCAGCATCGGCTTCCCGGTGATCTACACGCTCGCCAAGCACGTGTGGCACGTGAAGCGCTGGTCGCTGCACTCCAAGCTCACGCTCATCACCACCGGGCTGCTCTTCGTTCTCGGGGCCGCGACGTTCCTGCTGCTCGAATTCGACAACCCCGCCACGTTCGGGTCGATGGACGCCGGCGAGACGACCATGAACGCCCTCTTCCTGTCGGCGATGACGCGCTCGGGCGGGTTCAACGTCATCGAGATGTCCGACCTGAACGGGTCGTCGATGCTCGTGGCGTGCATGCTCATGTTCGTCGGCGGGGGCTCGGCATCCACCGCCGGCGGCATCAAGGTCACCACCCTCGCCGTCCTCGCCATCGCGGTGTGGTCCGAGGCGAAGGGCCGCCAGTCGGTCGAGGTGTTCGGCCGCCGCATCCCGTCTGACGTGCAGCGCATCGCCCTGTCGGTCGTCGCCTGGGGCGCGACCGTCGTCGCCCTCTCGACGGTGATCATCGCCCAGATCACCAAGGCCGACATCATCGACGTGCTCTTCGACGTGATCTCCGCGTTCGGCACCGTCGGACTCTCCTCGGGTCTCACCGCAGAGCTTCCGGACTCGGCCAGCTACGTTCTCGCCGCGACGATCTTCATGGGGCGCGTTGGTACAGTGACACTCGCCGCGGCGGTCGCCGCGACGTCCCGTTCGCAGCTCTACTCGCTGCCCGTCGAAAGGCCGATCGTTGGTTGAGATGGTGCGGGGCGACGCCCCGGTGCTCGTGATCGGACTCGGCCGCTTCGGCGCCGCCTGCGCCGGGGAGCTCGACCGCCTCGACCGCGAGGTGCTCGCGATCGACGCCGACCTCGGCCTGGTGCAGAAGTGGTCGGAGCGGGTCACGCACACCGTGCAGGCGGATGCGCGCAACATCGACGCGCTACGGCAGATCGGCGCGCAGGACTTCCAGGTCGCCGTCGTCGCCGTCGGGTCGCTCATCGAGGCATCCGTGCTGATCACCGCGAACCTCGTCGACCTGAAGGTGCCGCAGATCTGGGCGAAGGCCGTCTCGCAGTCCCACGGCAAGATCCTTGCGCGCGTCGGCGCGAACCACGTCATCTACCCCGAGCGCGAGGCCGGCGAGCGCGTCGCGCACCTGGTCAGCGGACGGATGCTCGACTTCATCCGCTTCGACGACGACTTCGTGCTCGCGAAGATGTATCCGCCCAAGTTCATCCGCGGCGTGGGGCTGAACGAATCGGGCGTGCGCACGAAGTACAACGTCACCGTCGTCGGCGTGAAGAGCCCCGGCAAGCCGTTCCGCTACGCCGAGGCGAACACCGTGGTGACCAACCACGACCTCATCATCGTGTCGGGCACCAGCGTCGACATCGAGCGGTTCGCGGGGCTGGACCGGTAGTCGCGCGCTCTCCGCGTCCCGCCGATCACCGAAGGTAGGGCAACACGCGCGCGCAGGACGATTCGGCTCAGATTCTCCTGCGTCCGGTTGATCACCTGCCTCGGATGAGTTATCGAGAGCGGATGCCAGGACCCGGTCCCTGCGAACCGGCGGCGAGCTCCTTCGCGCGCGCCAGCGCAGCGGCGGTCGCATCCGCGAACACCTCGTCGAGGCGGGCATCCTGCAGCACGGCCACGGCTCGCTCGGTCGTGCCCTTCGGGCTGGTCACGCGCCGGCGCAGCTCGGCCGGTTCCTCACCGGATGCCGCGAGCAGGGCGGCGGCGCCGATGAAGGTCTGCTCGGACATGAGTCGGGCGTCGGCATCCGAGAATCCCATCCCCCGCGCCGCCTCGGCCAGCTTCTCGATCAGCAGGAAGACGTAGGCGGGGCCGGAGCCGGAGACGGTCGACAGCGCGTCGATCTGCGATTCCGGCATCTCGATGACCGCGCCGACCTTCTCGAACAGTGCACGCACGAGCGCCATGTCGTCGTCCGTCGCCGCCGGACCCGCCGCGATGCCGGTCACGGCACGACCGACCGTCGCCGGGGTGTTCGGCATCGACCGCACCGTATGCACCGTCTCACCGAGCGCCTCGGTGAAGGTCGCGAGGGTGACGCCGGCGGCGAGGCTCACGACGATCGCGTCGTCGCGCAGCGCGGGAACGATCTCGCGCAGCAGATCGGGAACCATGGCCGGCTTCACGCCGACCAGGATGATCCGCGCCGCTGCCGCCGCCTCGGTGTTGCCGGCGGGGTTCTCTTCGAGGGCGATGCTGGTCACCCCGGCGAGGGATGCCAGGGCGTCCGCCTTCTCGCGTGTGCGGTTGGTCGCGACGATCCCGCCGTCGACCTGGACGCCGGACGCGACGACGCCCTGCAGGATCGCACCTCCCATCGAGCCTGCTCCGAGGAACGCGAGTGCGGGGAGGGAATCGGTCATGCCGCCCATCCTACGAGCGCGTACGGCGGCGTGTCGTGCCCTCGCGATCGGCGCACGTTGTCGTCGTAGACTCGGGCCATGAGCGCATCCGGCGGCACCAAGGCGATCATCGCGGCCCTCCTGGCCAACCTGGGCATCGCGCTGGCGAAGTTCTTCGCGTGGGCGCTGTCTGGCTCTGCGTCGATGCTGGCGGAGGCGATCCACTCGGTCGCCGACTCGGGCAATCAGCTGCTGCTCATGCTCGGCAATCGCAAGGCCACCCGCCAAGCCGATCGCTCGCACCCGTTCGGGTACGGCCGTGAACGGTATGTGTCGGCCTTCGTCGTGTCGATCATCCTGTTCTCGCTCGGTGGCCTGTTCGCGGTGTACGAGGGCGTGCAGAAGATCGTCGACCCGCACGAGATCGACCAGACATGGTGGTGGCTGCCGCTCGCCGTGCTGCTGATCGCGATCGTGCTCGAATCGATGTCGCTTCGCACCGCCGTGCGCGAGAGCAACGCGGTGCGCGAGCCCGGCCAGTCGTGGATCTCGTTCATCCGCCGGTCGAAGGCGCCCGAGCTGCCGGTGGTGCTGCTGGAAGACACCGGCGCACTCATCGGCCTGGCCTTCGCGCTCTTCGGCGTGGGTCTGACGCTGCTCACCGGCGACCCGCTGTACGACGCGCTGGGCACGCTGATGATCGGCATGCTGCTGATCCTGATCGCGGTCGTCCTGGCGATCGAGACGAAGAGCCTGCTGGTCGGAGAGGGAGCGAACAGCGCAGATCACGACCGCATCGTCGACGCCATCGTCGGCGGCCCCGACGTCGAGAAGCTCATCCACATCAAGACCCTCTATCTCGGCCCCGACGAGCTGATGGTCGCCGCGAAGGTCGCGCTCACCTCCGATAAGACCGTGCGCGAGGCGGCGGCCGATATCGACGAGATCGAGAGAAGGATCCGGGATGCCGTTCCCGCCGCACGCGTGATCTATCTCGAACCCGACGTGTACCGCCCGTCGCTCGACCCCGAGCCGTCGACCGACGCGTTCGTCTTCCCGTCGTCGGACTGAAGGCGTCGGCCTCCGACCCCTTCGCTCGGGGCCCATATGGCCGCCTCCCCCGAGGCGAAGCGACCATATGGGACCGCCGAACGACCGGAGGCTAGGCTCGCTTCCATGACCGCCGCAGACCACGACGCGATGGGCCGCGCCCTCGCGCTCGCCGCGGAGGCGGCTGACGGCGGCGACGTGCCGGTCGGGGCAGTCGTGCTGGATCCGGGAGGCACCGTCGTCGGCGAGGGACGCAATCTCCGCGAGCAGACGCACGATCCGACCGCGCACGCGGAGATCATCGCGCTGCGCGCTGCCGCAGAGGTGCATGGCGGCTGGAATCTCGAAGACCACACTCTCGTCGTGACCCTCGAGCCGTGCGTGATGTGCGCGGGCGCGATTCTGCAGGCGCGCGTCGGCCGCGTCGTCTTCGGCGCCTGGGACGACAAGGCGGGAGCCGCGGGCTCGATGTACGACGTGCTGCGCGACCGGCGGCTGCCGTATCGCGCCGAGGTGGTCGGCGGCGTACGGGCCGACGAGGCGACGGAGCAGCTGCGGGCGTTCTTCGAGACGCGGCGGTGAGACGCATCGCGGCATCCCTCCACCGCGCGGCGGACGGCACGATCTCCCCCGCGAGGCGGATGACCAGCCACGCAGGGGCGCATAGCGTGAAGACATGCACAACAACCCTGCACTCGTGATCATGCTGACGACGCTTCCCGCCCTGATCGGATCGGTCGTCGTCGCCGCGAACGCGAAGCGCATCAACGCCGCGGCGAGAGTACAACGTGCTGCCCGTGCTGGTGAGCGGACGGTCGGCAAGTAATCTGTACCCATGCGCGTTCATGTGGCCGATCACCCGCTCATCACTCACAAGCTCACGGTGCTGCGGGATGAGAGGACCTCGTCGCCGGTCTTCCGCCAGCTGACCGAGGAGCTCGTGACGCTGCTCGCCTACGAGGCGACACGCGACGTCAAGGTCGAGCCGATCGAGGTGAAGACCCCCGTGACGACCACGACCGGCGTGAAGATCGCCGAACCGCGCCCGATCGTCGTGCCCATCCTGCGAGCCGGTCTCGGGATGCTCGAGGGCCTGGTCAAGCTGATCCCCACCGCCGAGGTCGGATTCCTCGGCATGGTGCGCGACGAAGAGACATTCGAGCCGACCACCTACGCCGAGCGTCTGCCCGACGACCTCAGCGACCGGCAGTGCTTCGCCATCGATCCGATGCTCGCCACGGGCGGCTCGCTGGCCGCTGCGATCCAGTTCCTCTTCGATCGTGGCGCCAAGAACGTCACGGCGATCTGCCTGCTCGGCACCCCTGAGGGTGTCGCGGCGATCGAGAGGATGGTCGGCGACGCCGACGTGACCCTCGTGCTCGGCGCCCTGGACGAGCGTCTGAACGAGAAGGGCTACATCGTGCCCGGACTCGGCGACGCCGGCGACCGCCTGTACGGCACGGTCTGATCCGCGAACGAGGCGCCGCTGATCGCGCTCGTCAAGGGGGTTGGGCTCCGGGGCTCCGCATCCGATCATCCCGGAGCATCCGCTCATAAGCGACACCGGTGATACCCCTCCTGCTGCCGTTCGCGACCTGAGCGGGCCGCGACCCGGGTCACTCCCGGCCCGCGCCCACCAGGTGGGCGAAGGCGCTCAGCCGTGCGACGCCCTCGGGAGTCCAGGGCAGGTCGTCGAGCAGTGCCGGCGAGTGCACGAGATACGCGACGCTCTTCGCGCGGGAGATGGCGACGTTGAGTCGATTCTGCAGCAGCAGGAACTCCGGTCCGCGCGGGGCGTCGCGTCCGCTTGACGCGGCGAGCGACGTGATCGAGACGACCGCCTCCTTGCCCTGGAAGTTGTCGACCGTGCCGACCGCGACCCCGCCGTATCCTCCCGCCGACAGCTCGTCATGGATGAGCTGCTTCTGCGCGTTGTACGGAGCGACGACGATGATGTCACGCTGCTCGAGCGGGCGGGGCGGGTCGTCGCACATGCCGTCGACGTACGTGCGGCCGATGAGCTCGTGCACGATGCGCACCACCTCGGCGGCCTCTTCAGCCGACTGGGTGGCGTTGCCGCGATGCCGTACCGGCACGATGTGCAGGCCCGGTTCGACGCCGTCGACCAGGCGACGCTCTGCGCCCGCCGCCGAGGCCAGCCGGCTCGCGTAGGACAGGCGCGAGACGGGCGCGGCGACCGCGGGATGCATGCGCCACGACTCGGCGAGGAAGTAGCCGTACCGCGGGTCGATGACCGACGAGCCGTCCATCACCCAGCCGAGCGCGGACGTGTCGACCGGCTCGGGATGCGTACCCTGACTGACCTGCGGCAGCTGCTGCGGATCGCCGAGCAGCAGCAGGCGCCTCGCGCCTGAGGCGACCGCGATGGTGGAGGCGAGTGAGAACTGCCCTGCTTCGTCGATCACCAGCAGGTCGAGACCCTTCCGGTCTACCCGCCGGGTGTTGCTGAAGTCCCATGCCGTGCCGCCGACGACCGCACCCTGGTGGGCGTGCTCGGCGAGGAAGGCCGCCATGCCGTCCTTGCGGATGACCGTGAACGCCGGCTCGGGAGCATCCGGATCCTTCGGCGCCTTAGCGACCTGCGCTGCCGGAACCCCGTCGGCGACGACGCGCTCGAGAAGGTTCTCGACGATGGCGTGCGACTGCGCGACGACCCCGATGCGGAAGCCGTGATCACGCACCAGCCGTGCGATCACGTGTGATCCGGTGTACGTCTTGCCGGTGCCGGGAGGGCCCTGCACCGCGAGATAGCTGTCGTCGAGGTCGAGGATCCCGCGGACGATCGCGTCGACGACGTCGCCCGCATCGTCTGCCGACGGCAGTGGCGAGCCGGAGACGGTGCGCGGCGGGATGCGGCGAAGGATGTCGGTGGCGGCGTCGTTCGGGTAGACCGGTGCGGCGTGATGCAGGGATGCCGCCCACTCCTCGATGGCGCCCTGCTGGGAGAGGACGTTCGGCGGCGCGGCCGGCGCGAGCGCGACGGGCAGCTCGTCCCACACCTGACCCTGCACGGTGCGCTCGCGCACCACGTAGCCGTCATCGAGCATCTCGACGATCTCGACCTCGTGCGGCACGTGGATGACGCGCGAGGGTGCGGGCAGGTCGAAGGGGGTCGGCACCGCGTAGAGCGCGAACGGGCGGCCGCCGACGTTGAGCGTGCTGCCCGGCGCCACCTCGCCGCGCAGTCGCACCAGCCGGGTCTGGGCACGTCGTCCCTCGTCGACAGCCCAGTCGGCGTCGACACGGCTGGCGGCCTGATCGACGCGCAGCACGTCGCGGGTCGACTCCCAGATCGACACCGGCTCACGCAGTCGCTGGAAGTGCCCCTGCCAGAAGCTCTTCGCCTCGCGCGGGTGGTAGTCGATCGCCGCGGCGGCGACCCGGTACGACGTCGCGGACGCGTCATCGCCGGCGCGAGTGGCCTCGGCCTGCAGTGCGAGCGACAGCGGCGACGGCTCGTACGCGCGCGTCTCGGGGTCGTCCGGCGGGGCGGGAACCACTCCGGCCTCTCGCGCGAGCCCGATCAGCCAGTCGCGCAGTCGCCTGGTCGACACGCAGTCGTAGCGGTTGTAGTCGGCGAGGTCATCGAGGATCGCCTGCGCCTCGGCATCCCGACCCGATGCGTGCAGCTCGCGCGCCTGCACGTACCGCACGATCGAGTCGTCGCCCTTCTGCACGTCACTCGTGCGCACCTCGTCGCCCATGTACAGCGGCTCGAGCTTCTTGATCGAGTACGAGCGCGACCCGATGCGCACCGAACGCAGCACGATCGGATACAGGTCGACGAAAACGCCCTCACGCAGCAGCCGATCGACATCGGCCTCACCGGCCCCGTGCCGAGCCGCCATCGCCGCGAGGTGCGAGGTCTCGTAGGGCGCGTAGTGGTAGATGTGCATGTCGGGATGCGTCTGCCGGCGCAGCTTCACGAACTCGAGGAAGTCGAGCAGCGCCGTCTTCTCGTCGGCGAAGGTGTGCGCCCACAGCGCCGAATACTGCTCGTCGTTGTCGGTCCAGCCGAACAGATAGTCGATGCCCCACCGCGGGCTCTCACCGGGCGCGGTGGCCTCGGTGTAGAGCGGATCGCCCTCGAAATCGAAGAACAGATCGCCCCGGCTGGGTCGCGGCATCAGGCCGATGGCGTTCGCCGACACGAGCTCGAACGGCGGAACCGCGCCCGGGTCGACCGGCACTCCGGCCTGCAGCCGGGCTTGCGCGCGCAGCGCGGTGAAAGTGTCGGCGTTCATACCGACCGGCGCATCCGCGGCATCGGCGAGATCGTCGAGCGAGTGGATGCCTGCCGCGCGCAGCCGCTGTCGCTGCACCGGGCGCATGCGGGCGACCATCAGCAGGTCGCGGTGTGCGGTCACCTGCTCGTCGCACGTCGCACAGCGTCCGCACGCGGTGATCTGCAGGTCGCCGCGATCGTCACCCCACGCCAGCGGCGCGCCCGCGGCGCCGTCGGCGACACGGCGGTCGTCGATCAGGCTGCGCAGGCGCGCACGACGCACGTGGAACAGCGGCAGCAGGTCGTCGACCCGGTGCGTGCTGGTCGAGCCGTCGCCGAGGATCAGGTCGACCTCGTCGGAACGAGGGATGCCGAGCCGGTCGAGCTGATCTACATATGCTCCGAGCTGCATGAGCGCGGTCGCACGCGCGGTGCGGGCGAGCTTGGAGTCCTGTACCCGCCAACGGCCCCCGCTCTCCCCCGGCAGAGGCTCGTCGCGGGCGATGAAATCCGCGAACCCGACGAACTCCGAAGTCGAGAACGCAGCCTGGAACACCAGCGACGCATCCGAGCGCAGCGCGTGTTCGGTCGCGTCGACCGTGGCCGCCAGCTCACCGGCATCCGCCGACGAGACCTTCGGCAGCACCACCACGCCGGGGCCGCCGTCGACCGACTCGCCCAGCTCGCCGAGGTACCTCTCGAGAACCTTCTCTTCGTGGCGGTCGCCGAGACGAGCGGCCCGTTCGAGCGTGGCGTCTTCGGGCTCTTCCACCGCGGGGACGCGACCGAGCTTCGCGTCGAGCGCGCGCGCCCAGGCGAACTCGCACTCCGCCGCCAGCTTCAGGTCGCTGGCACTCCAGACGACCCGGTTCTCCGCTGCGATGACCCGCACGATGCCCCTCTCCCTTGCCTGCTCTCGACACTATCCGCAGGCTCGGACATCACCCGGCGCGGGTGGGGTGCGCGGGTGGGGTGCGCGCGCGTCAGCGCCACCAGCCGTCGGCTGGTGTGACCGGCAGATGTCTCTTGTGACGAGATGCCCGGTACTTCTCCTCGATGATCGCCGCGACTCCGGGATTGACCTCCCGACCCTCGAGGTAGTCGTCGATCTGCTCGTAGGTGAGGCCGAGCTCGTCTTCGTCGGGGCGACCCGGCATGCCGTCGAGCAGGTCGGCCGTGGGCACCTTCATGTACAGGTGTTTGGGCGCACCGAGCTGCTTGAGCATCGCCCGGCCCTGCCGCTTGGTGAGCCCGGAGAGCGGCAGCAGGTCGGCCGCCCCGTCGCCGAACTTCGTGTAGAAGCCGGTCACCGCCTCGGCTGCGTGGTCGGTGCCGATCACGAGCAGCCCGTCGTGGCCGCCGAGCGCGTACTGCACCACCATGCGCAGGCGCGCCTTGATGTTGCCGAGGTTGAAGTCGGTGATGCTCTCGCCCAGGCCCTCCTCGAGATCTCGCTCGAGACCCTCGACGCCGTGCTGGATGTTGATAGTCGCCGACCGGTCGGCGCCGACGAAGTCGATCGCGGCCTCCGCGTCAGCGGCATCCGCCTGCACCCGGAACGGCAGGCGCACCGCGACGAACGTCGCCTCGCCGCCGCCGGCGCGCACGCGCTCGACCGCGAGTTGCGCGAGGCGACCGGCGAGCGTGGAGTCCTGCCCGCCCGAGATGCCGAGCACGAACCCGTTCGCCCCGGTGGCGCGCAGGTAGTCGACGAGAAAGCCGATCCTCTTCTCGTTCTCGGCCGCTGGGTCGATCTCGGGCTTCACGCCCAGGTCTTCGATGATCCGCTGCTGCATGCTCATGGCGTCTCCTTCGTCGGTACCAGTCTCCCCCAGCTGAGAGGATGGTGGCGTGAGACTTCTCGTCGCTGCCCTGGCATCCGAACTTCAGGCCTTCCCCGCTGAGCTGCCCGGATTCGATCGGCTGGTGACCGGCCCCGGTAAGCTCATGGCCGCCTACGGGCTGACCCGCGCGCTCGATGCCCGGCGCTACGACGAGATCGTCGTGGTCGGCACCGCGGGCGCGGTGGACGATTCGGTCGAGTCGGGGATCTATGACGTGAGCGCGGCGATCCAGCACGACGTGCAGGATCTCGACGGCGTGATCGGGCAGCACGTGTCGCTGCCGTCTCGGGTCGAGACCGGTCGCGACGGGGTGACGATCGCGACGGGCGACATCTTCGTCGACGACGCCGACGCGGTGGCCCGGATCCGCGGACTCGGCGGCGTGCTGGTCGACATGGAGACGTTCTCGTTCATCTGGGTGGCGCAGCAGTTCGACGTGCCGATCCGTGTGATGCGCGTGGTCTCGGACCGCGCTCAGGACGGCGCGACGCAGGTGTGGGATGACGTCGTCGCGGCGTGCAGCGCGCAGCTCTGGCAGCACATGCGCAGCGAGTACGCGGTCTGATCAGCCCGCGCGCCGCGGGGCGTCGATGACGCTGTGCCCGTCGGGAACCGTGCGCACGCTCAGCTGGGCGGGAATCTGCTCCTGCATCGCCTCGACGTGACTGATGACCCCGACCGTGCGCCCGCCCTGGCGCAGCTCGTCGAGGGTGCGCATCGCCGTCTCGAGCGTGTCGGCGTCGAGTGAGCCGAATCCCTCGTCGATGAAGAGGGTGTCGAGCCGGATGCCTCCGGCGCGCGCCGTGACGACCTCGGCCAGCCCCAGCGCCAGCGCGAGCGACGACAGGAACGTCTCACCGCCGGAGAGCGACTTGGCGGGTCTGGTCTGCCCGGTGAACGCGTCGAAGACGACGATGCCGAGGCCGGATGCCGCGCCGCGCGCCGCGAGCGCGTCGGAGTGGCGCAGCTGATAGCGGCCATCGGACATGTCGTGCAGGCGCAGGTTGGCGGCAGCGACGATCTCTTCGAGCTCGGCGGCGAGCACGAACGTCTCGAGGTTCATCTTGTGCGTGTTCCCCGACCGGCCGGCGAGCGCATCGGCGAGACCCCGGATCACCTCGAACTCGGCGGCCTGATCCGCCGACGCCTCATGGGCGCGCGCTGCGAAGTCGACGGTCGCTGCGAGACCCTCCTGCACGCTGCGCGCGCGGCTGTCGGCGTCGACCGCTCTCTGCCAGGCGTCGCGAGCGTGCTGCGCGGTCTGCTCGGCGGGCGCCAGGTCGATCGGCTCTTCGGGAAGCACGCGCATCTCGAGGTCGAGCAGCAGCGCGCGCTCTTTCTTCACGTCGACCGCGTACGCCGTGATGCGATCGTCGAGCGCCGAGAGCTCGGTCGCGCTGAGCATGGCCTGCTCGGCATCGGTGACGTCGACGAAGACCGAGGCGTCGAGCGCCTCGGTGAGCTCGGCGGCCGCCGCGCGGTCCCGCCCGGCGGCGTCGGCGTGCGCCTCGATCGCCTCAGCCGCAGCGGTGGCGAGGGCGATCTGCGCCCGCGCCTCGGCGATCCGGCCGGCGACCGTTTCGTGCTCGCCGCGCGCCTGCACGACGACGGCGTCGGCGTCGGCGTTGCGCTGCTCGACCAGTGACAGGTCTGTGCGGGAGGTGGCGAGGGTGTCGGATGTCGCCGCTCGGCGCTGCTCGAGGTCGGCGAGGCCGAGCCGCAGCTCGTCGAGTCTCGCGGTGAGCTGCCGCGCGCGAGCGGCGGCGGTGTCGGCGGCGTCTCGGGCGGCGACGGCCTGGGCGAGGTGTTCGCTCGCGTCGTCGACGCTGAGACCGCCGGAGCGCTCGAGGGCGGCGGCGAGTTCGGCGGTGCGTTCGGCGAGGGTGCGCGACGCGGCGCGCTCGGCGGTCGCGGCCGCGTCGCGTGCGACCTCAGCGCCGTCGATGTCGGCGGCCGACACCGGGTCGGCGTGCGCGGCCGGCGCCGGATGCGCGGTCGAGCCGCACACGGCACAGGGCTCACCGTCGACGAGAGCCGTCGCGAGTTCGCCGGCGTATCCATCGAGACGGCGCCGTCGCAGGTGTGCGAGTTCAGCCTGGGCTCGGGTGTGCGCATCCGAGGCATCGGACTCGGCGGAGGCTGCTGCGGCCACGGCCGCTCTCAGACGCTCTGCATCCAGGGCACCCGCGTGCTGCTTCTCGGCGAGCGCGACGCCCTGCGCAGCGCTGTCGAGCCGGTCGCCGTCGCGACGTGCGAGGTCGCGTTCGGCGGTCAGCTCGTCGATTCGCGCGGGGAGCGCCGCTCGCTCGGCGTCGAGGGCGGCGAGCGCCTTGGATGCCGTGCGCGCCGCCGTCCGAGCCGCGTCGAGCTCGGTGGCGCGTTGCGCTGCGCCGGCTTCGAGCTCGGCTGCCTGCTGCCAGGCACCGCACTCGCGCGTGCGCTCGGATGCCAGGTCGCGGTAGGCGACGGCGTCGGGAGCCGTGCGGTCGGAGTGCGCGCTGGGCGACGTCGCATCCGCACGAACGAGGCCCGCGGCGGCGGTGACGGCGACATCCTCGGCTTGCGCGGCGGCGGCGCGGGCGGCGGATGCCCGGGTCGCGGCGGTGATGAGGGTGCGCAGAGCGTCGGCCGCGCGGGCGCGGTCACGCCGGGTCGTGGCATCCGCGATCTGGCCGGCCTGCGCGTCCAACGCGGCGAGCGCCGAGCGCGCGCGGTCGCGGTCGGACTGCGCCTGGCGCTGCTCCTTGAGCACGGTGAGCGCGTCGTCGGCCGACGCGAGCACCTTCTCCGCGGCGACCCGCTCGGTGCCGAGCCGCTCGACGCGGTAGTCGGCGCGGGCCATCGCGCGGCGAAGACGTTCGATCCTGGCATCCGTCGTGTCCGGGACGCCGTCGGCGTCGTCGCCCCACAGCTCGGCATCGCCGACGATCCGCTCGGCCTCGTCGAGGCGTGCGTCGACCGTCGCCCTGCTGCCGCCCAGCGACTGCTCGGCATCGCGGCGGCGCTCGTCGAAACGGGCCTGATAGTCGGCGAACCGCTCGGTGCCGAACAGGCGGCGCAGCAGCGCCTGGCGTTCTCGGCTGTCGGCGAGCAGGAAGTCGGCGAACCGGTTCTGCGCAAGCAGGATGACCTGCAGGAACTGCTCCTGCGTGAGCTGGAGGATCTCGTCCATCGCGTTCGCGACATCGACGGCACGAGCCGCGACCCCCACCCACCCGGCATCGGTGAGCTCGTCCAGCGACACGGCGGCCGCCTGCTTGGTGAGCCCCCCGCCGCGCCTGGCCGGGCGCTGGTACTCGGGCGAGCGCGCCACGCGATACCGGCCGGCGACCGTGCTGAACTCGACGACCACCTCGGTGATGTCGTCGGGCTCGCAGTGGTCGCTGCGCAGACGCTTCTCGCCGCCCTTCTCGTAGCGCGGCACTCCGCCGTACAGCCCGAAGCACACGGCATCGAGGATGCTCGACTTGCCCGCGCCGGTGCGCCCGGCGATGAGGAAGATGCCGTCATCGGCGAAGGCGTCGAAGTCGATGCTCTGCCGCTCGCGGAATGGCCCGAACCCTTCGATCTCGAGGCGGTGCAGCTGCATCAGACGAGCGCCTCGGCGCGCACCCGGTCGTCGAGCACCTCACGGATCAGCTCGGCCTCACGCTCGGTCGCGCCCTGGCCCGCACGCACGTGCTCGAGGAACGCCTCGATGCGGTCGGCGTCGCTGACGGCGGCACGCAGGCGCTGCGTGTACGAGCGCTCGTCAGCGGCATCCGCCCCCTCGGGCTGGTGCTGCACGAGCGCGCAGAACGGGAACCGCTCGCGCAGCCGCCGCATCGGCTCGTGCTGCGGCACGGCGTCGGTGTAGATCGCGCACACCCAGTCGTCGCCGTGACGGGCGGCGTTCTCGTCGCTGAGGATCTCGTCGAGGGTGCCGGTGAGCGTCACGAGAGCGCGCGGAATCGGAAGATCAAGCCACTCGACCGACGCGAGGCCGGCCGCGTCGAGGTCGACCAGCCAGGAGCCGCGCTGCTTGTGCTGCTCGCCGAAGCTGTAGTGCAGGGGCGCGCCGCAATAGCGCACCCGGTCGCTCAGCTGCTGCCGGCCGTGGATGTGCCCCAGGGCCACGTAGTCGGGCCCGTCGAAGCCGGCCAGCGGCACCATGTCGAGCCCGCCCTGTCGCACCTCGCGCTCGAGCCCCGCCGTCGGGTCGACCCCGGCTGCGAAGCAGTGCGCGATCGCGACCGACCGCCCGGCGTGGGCCGTCACGCCCTCTCGCACCAGATCCATGGCGTGCTGCATCACCTGAGCCTGCGTGCGCAGCAGGCGCTCGTCGTCGTTCCAGTGCTGGCGGACGATGGCGGGCTCGAGGTACGGGATGCCGAAGAAGTGCACCGGGCCGTGCTCATCGTGCACGGTGACGGGCGTCGAGATCTCGAGCGGGTCGGTGAGCACGTGGATGCCGTCGCGCAGCAGGCGGGAGTGGAAGCCCAGCCGAGCGGCGGAGTCGTGGTTGCCGCTCGTCATGACCACGGTGGCGCCGGTCTCGTGCAATGCCAGCAGGGCGTCGTCGAGCAGTGTGTAGGCGGATGCCGCAGGCGTGGCGGAATCGAACACGTCGCCCGCGACGATCACCACGTCGACCGCGTGCTCGCGCACCTGTGCGACGAGCGCGTCGAGCACCTCGGCCAGCGCCGCGAGCGTGGAGTGCCCGTGGAACGTGCGGCCGATGTGCCAGTCGGAGGTGTGCAGGATGCGCATATCCACACGGTATGCGGGGCCCCCGACATCGTGTCCGAGGCGTGCCGCGCTCCGGCGCACTGCCCGGACCGCCTCAGCGGCGGCGCAGCAGATGCCGCCTGTCGGGATGCGCGTCGAACCAGTCGGCGACGTACCAGCACACCGGGTCGATGCGGCGGTCGCCGCGAGCCTCGATCTCGGCGACGGCGCCCGCCACCACACGGGCGGCGTACCCGTGCCCGCGATGCGCCGGGATCGTGTAGGCGCGCGTCATCGCGACGGTGGCGCCGTCATCGCGGTAGTCGAGCACGCTCAGCAGTTCGCCGTCGCGGGCGAGGGTCCAGCGCGCGGCATCCTGGTCATCGCGGAACACGAAATCAGCGGCATCGGCGGTTGAGTTCATCTCTGCAACGTTACGTCGTGTTTCGCGCGCGGGATCGTCACGTTTTGACATGGCAGGTCACGGTGGGAAATAATCGCCCCCATGACCACCAACGCAAGCCCTCTGTCCGCCCAGGAGGCGAACGGGACTGCCGGGATGATGATGCCCGGTCGCGTTGGCATGTGTTGCCGAATGTGTTGCTAAGGCGCAACCACCCAGCCTGACTCGCTGAATTCTCCTCGATCTGAGGACGAGTCTCTGAGCGCCCACCCTTCGCGCTCATCACCCCACCGGCTCCGCCCGGTCATTCGTGCAACGCTCTCCGAGTTCCTCGGCTCACGCAAGGATCCATCATCATGTCGACCACCGCTCTTCTCGACCGTCCCGTCACCGCTCCCGTCCGCGCCATCTCGGCGGCAGACGCCGCCGCCGACCTCCCCTCCGTCCGCTCGCCCCGCGGCTTCGCGCTCTACGTCGGCATCGACGAGATCAAGGCCGCCGCGTCGGGGGTCAGCCTGCCCGTGCTCGTCGACGCGCTGCGCCGCACGCTCGCCGAACTCGCTCCGAGCGCCGAGACGCACGCCACCGTCGCCCTCGCGCCGCAGTCGGCCGGCGGCCGCGACCTCGACGTGGTGCGCCTCGCCCTGCACGAGCCCGGCGCCATCGCCCGGGCCAACGCCGCGGTCGAGGAGGAGAAGGACGAGGAGTCGGGCGTCGTCGTCGACATCTCCCGCAAGCGCGTGCTGCTCGACGGCGAATCCGCCTCGTTCACCTACAAGGAGTTCGAGCTGCTGCAGTACCTGGTGCTGCGCGAGGGCCGCACGATCGAGCGCAGCGAGCTCGTCTCGGCTCTGTGGCAGGCGTCGTCCGACGAGGAGGCCCCCGGCGAGCGCACCATCGACGTGCACGTGCGTCGCCTGCGCGCCAAGCTCGGGCGCCATGAGGACATCGTGCGCACCGTGCGAGGCGTAGGCTACCGCTTCGACCGCCACGCCGACGTGTCGATCCGCTACGGCCACGGCACCCCGTCGCCCGACCGCTTCTGACGCTTCTCCTCCGGCGCTCCCTCCCGGGGCCGATGTCAGGGACGGCGCGTAAAGTGCCTGCATGACCCTGATGACGGATGCCGCCGCTCCCGCGCCGGCGCGCGAGTCCGTCTATCGTCCGCCGCATCCGCTTGACCTCGGCCGCACGGTGGGGATGCTGCGACGCGGCGGCGGCGATCCCACGATGGTCATCGACGGCGGGCGGATCTGGATGACCTTCCGGACGGATGCCGGGATCGCGACGCTGTGCCTTCGGCAGGGGTCCGACGGGATCCACGCCTCGGCCTGGGGGCCTGGCACCGAAGAGGCGCTCGACGCGGTGCCTCGGCTGTGCGGCGCCGAAGACGATGATGCCGGGTTCGTCATCGACCACCCACGGCTCGAAGACGTCGCGCGGCGGCATCCCGGCATCCGGATGGCTCGCACCGACCGCGTCTTCGACGCCCTCGCGTGCGCGATCATCGAGCAGAAGGTCACCGGCATGCAGGCGTTCGGCGCCTGGCGGTATCTCGTGAGCCGGTTCGGCGAGCGCGCCCCGGGCCCTGTGCCCCGTCCCATGTTCGCCTCCCCCTCCCACGAGGTGTGGCGCGGCATCCCGTCATGGCAATGGCACCGGGCGGCCGTGGAGCCCCCGCAGTCGCGCACCATCGTCGCCGCGGCGCGCCGCGGCGCGAGCGTCGAGCGTGCAGCTCTCGCCGCCGTCGACGGAGCCGACCGGGATCGCGTGCTGACGAGCCTTCACGGCGTGGGCGTGTGGACCTCCGCCGAGACGCGCATCCGGGCACTGGGCGACCCCGACGCCGTGAGCGTGGGCGATTACCACCTTGCTCACGAGGTCGGGTTCGCGCTCACCGGTCACCGCACTGATGACGTCGGGATGCTCGAGCTGCTCGCTCCGTGGAGCGGGCACCGGCAGCGCATCATCCGCCTGATCTGGGCATCCGGGTCTCGCGAGCCGCGCCGCGGCGCCCGCCTCGCCCCCGAGGACCACCGCGACCGCTGACTCGGGCCGTACCCTCGCCGCCTCACTGGCAGCGACTGCGGCACCTGTCGTCCCGCGGTGACCAGGGCGGGTCAGTAGTACACGGCGAGGGGACCCTGCGGGCCGTCGATCACCTGCACCGGCGTCTCGAACACGCGCGTGAGCACCTCGTCGGTCATGATCTCGGCGGGAGTGCCGAACTCGACGACCCGGCCGTCCTTCATGGCGCAGATGCGGTCGGCGTAGTGGCCGGCGAAGTTGATGTCGTGCAGCACGATGACGATCGTGCGGCCCAGCTCGTCGGCCGCGCGGCGCAGCTGCGCCATCATCGTGACCGCGTGCTTCATGTCGAGGTTGTTCAGCGGCTCGTCGAGCAGCACGACATCGGTATCCTGCGCGAGCACCATCGCGACGTATGCCCGCTGCCGCTGACCTCCGGACAGCTCGTCGAGGTAGCGGTGCTCGAGCTTCCCGAGGTCGAGGAAGTCGATCGCGCGGCTGATCACATCCTCATCCGCTCTGGTCAACCGGCCCTTCGAGTGCGGGAAGCGTCCGAAGCCGACCAGCTGGCGCACCGTCAGCCGGGTGACGAAGTGGTTCTCCTGACGCAGGATCGAGACGACCTTCGCAAGATCGGCCGATTTGGTCGAGGCGACGTCGAGTCCCGCGATCGCGATCGCACCGGCATCCATCCCCATCAGTCGGCCGACCATCGTGAGCAGCGTGGACTTGCCGGCGCCGTTCGGTCCGATCAGCGCCGTGATCCCCCCTTCGGGGATGACGAGGTCGACCGGCCCGATCGCGACATCGGTCGCGTACTCGCGACGAACCTTCTCGATGGTGATCACAGGCGGCCTTTCTTGAGGATGACGATGAGGAAGACGACCCCGCCGACCAGCTCGATGATGATCGAGACGACGCCCTGCGCGTAGAAGACGTTGCGCATCACGAAGTACGCGCCCGACAGGATCGTGAAGGCGGTCAGCACGGCCACAGGGAACACCAGACGGTGATCGTCGGACCCCGCGAACTGGTAGGCCAGCGTCGCGACGAGGAACCCGAGGAAGGTCATCGGCCCGACCAGCGCTGTCGACGTCGCCATCAGCATGGCGACCAGGAAAAGCGTGACCATCAGCTCGCGCCGGTGGTTCACGCCGAGCGCGTTCGCCGTGTCGGCGCCGAGCGCCATCACGTTGAGCCGGCGGGCGCGCATCCACAGCAGAGCGGATGCCACCACGCACAGCGGCACCGCCACCGGAAGGTACGAGGCGTCGGCGTTCGAGATGTTGCCGAACAGCCTGGCGGCGAGCACGTCGAATTCGCTGGGCGTGAGCAGGCGCTGCATGAACGTGGCGATCGCTCCGAGACCCCCGCCGATCACGATGCCGATCAGCAGCATGATCTGCAGGTTCGCGTAGCGGCCGGTGAGCAGCCAGCCGTAGAGCAGCATCGCGAGGGCCACCATGACGGCGATCTGGATGCCGAACTGCAGCAGCCCCTGCATCGCGACGAGGCCGGCGATGCCGAACAGGTAGACCGACGAGGTCTGCACGGCACGGTACAGGGATTCGAATCCGAGGATCGACGGGGTGACGATCCGGTTCGTCGCGACCGTCTGGAAGCTCACGGTCGCGACAGCCTGGCAGACGGCGACGATGATCATCACGAGCACGTTGGTGAAGCGCAGCTGAGCGATGCGCCAGAAGCCGACTGTTCCGAACGGCATCGGGTTGTCCCAGGCAAGCAGACCGATGCCGAACCCGGCCGAGAGGACGATCAGGATGGTGAGCACGATCAGGTAGCGGCGCCTGGCACGGGCATCCGCGAACCATCCCGCGGCGGCGCGCACCGGCGGCGGCTGCACCTCGTCCGGCCGCCTGAGCGCGTCTACCCGCCTAAGCACGACGACGCTGCCTGAGTAGGAGGAGCACGAACACGATCGCGCCGACGATGCCGAGAATGAGCGAGACCGGCACTTCGAACGGCATCACGATGATGCGGCCGATCAAGTCGCAGAGCGTGACGATCCCGATGCCGAGCAGGCACACCCACGGCAGGTTGCTGCGCAGGTCGTCGCCGCGCAGCATCGAGACGATGTTGGGCACGATCAGTCCGAGGAACGGCAGATTGCCGACGACCACGGTCACGATCCCGGTGACGACGGCGATGAGCGCGGTGCCGAGCAGCATGATGCGGTCATAGTCGAGCCCGACGTTGGTGGCGATCTCCTCGCCGAGGCCGGCGACGGTCAGGCGATCGGCGACGATGAACACGATCACGCCGACCACGGCGACGATCCACAGCATCTCGTACTGGCCTCGCAGCACCGAGGTGAAGCTGCCGGCGAACCAGACGCCCAGGCTCTGCAGCGTGTTGGTGGCGAGTGCGAGGTACGTCGACACGGCGCCGACGACTGCGCCGAGCATGATGCCCACGATCGGCACGATGAGCGACGAGCGCAGCGACACCCTCTTGAGGAAGAGGAAGAAGATCATCGTGCCGATGAACGCGGCGACGACGGCCCCCGCCATGCGCAGCGGCAGCGATGGGTGCGGCACGAGCACCATGACCGTGAGCAGGCCGAGTCCCGCCCACTCGGTGGTGCCGGTCGTGGTCGGCTCGACGAAGCGGTTCTGCGTGAGCAGCTGCATGACGAGTCCGGCCATCGCCATGGATGCTCCCGCGAGCACGAGCGCGATGGTGCGGGGGATGCGCGTGATCTGGAACATCTCGACGCCGTCAGGGCCGCCCGAGATGTCGTAGACGCCGGTGAACAGCGAGGCGACCAGCAGGGCTGCGACGACGAGGATGCCGATCAGCAGCTTGCCGTCGAAGAGACGCCCGCGGGTCGCCGCGCTCCCGCGCCCGGCGGTAGCGGGAGCAGGTGCAGACAGAGGAATGGTGCGTGTCATGGTGCGGGTGCGCGGTGGCATCCGGAGTCGGTCGGATGCCACCGCGCGGGTGTCACTTCGCGGACTTCTCGAGCGCGTCGGCGAAGTCGTTGAGGAAGGTCGTGTACGTCTGGATGCCCTCGTTGAGGTACGTGTCGGTGGGCATGTAGACGATCTGGTCGTCCTTGACGGCGGTGACGGATGTCAGCGCCTCGGAGTTCTCGAGGATCTCGGCGGCCTGCACGTAGCCGGGCTCGCGGTCGGCGAACACGGCGTCACGGTCCATGACGAGGATCCAGTCGGGGTTGGACTTCGCGATGGCCTCGACCGAGATGTCGTCGCCCTGGTGGTCGTCGGTGGCGCCCTCGATCTCGAGCGCAGGGGTGAGGCCGAGGATGTCGAAGATCGGACCGAGCGTGCGGCCGGCCGTGGGTGCGATGTAGCCGATCTCGCCGCCCGACGTGGTGACCGCCATGACCGAGTCGGCGTCGTCGTACGCGTCCTTCACGCGGGCGACGGCGGCGTCGAAATCGTCGACGAGCTTCTTCGCCTCCTTCTGCTTGCCGAAGATCTCGCCGAGCACGGTCACCTGCCGCTTGAGCTCGTCGTCGAACGGCTCGCCTTCGCGAGGGTCGAGCTCGAGGATGGTGGCGTCCGGCACGAGGTTCGCGATCTTGTCGTGGTGCTGGGTGAAGCGCTGACCGTTGATGATGAGGTCGGGCTCGACGGCGACGATCGACTCGAGGTCGGGCTCGTTGTGGTTGCCCAGGTCGATGATGCTGTCGTCGGCCTTGTAGTCGACGGTCGTGGGCATGAGGGCGACGGCTCCGGCGCTGAGCTCGACGCCCCAGTCGCTGAGGGTCTGGAAGGTGCGGTTGTCGGTGGCCACGACAGACTTCGGCGGGGTGGAGATCTTGTGCGTGCCGTTGTTGTCCTCGATGGTGACGGTGGCGCTGGTGGGCGCGGCCTCTTCGGCTTCGGCAGCGGGGCCCGCGGCGCAGCCGGCGAGCGCGAGGACGCTGACGAGACCGAGTGCGGTTCCGCCGAGGATTCGGGGCATGGACATGGAGAGTCTCCTGTTCTGCGGGGATGGTGCGCGAGCCGCGCGGCGGCGAGTGCGATCTCGCCGCGACTTAGGTTAGCCTTACTTTATGAGCGAAGTGAAATCAGGTTTCTCGATCGAACGGCAGGGAATCGATCTGCGCTTCCGCGCCGCCGCCCTGGCCGAGCGGGAATGGCTCGCGCCGAGCTACGTGCGCGTGCGGCTGACCGGCGCGGAGCTCGCCGGCTTCGAATCGCTGGGCGCGGACGACCACATGCGCCTGTTCTTCGCTGCCTCGGCCACCGAATCGGTCGACGAGCTGCGCGCCTCGCCGAGCCGCGAGTACACCCCGCTCGCATGGGGCGAGGACTGGCTCGACGTCGAGTTCGCCGTGCACGGCGGCGAGGGTGTGGGCGCACCGTGGGCGGCATCCGCTCCGCTCGGCTCGTTCGTGGGCGTCGGCGGGCCGCGCGGCTCTGCGGTGCTGACCGGCACGCCCGGCTCGTGGATGCTGGTCGGCGACGAGACCGCGATCCCGGCGATCCGTCGGTTCGCGGCGATGATTCCCGCAGGTGCGCCGGCGCGGATCGTGGTCGAGGTGGTCTCGCCGGCCGACCAGGTCGACATCGACGCGCCGGTCGCCGTCGAGTGGCTGCACCGCGGAGACGCGCCGGCCGGGTCGTCGCTGATCGCCTTCCTCAACGGTCTCGACGAGACTGATGCCGTGGGCGCCGACCCCTTCGTCTTCATCGCCGCCGAGCAGCAGATCGTCAGACCCGGCCGCGCGCTGCTGGCTCGCTGGGACGTCGACGTGTCGAAGGCGATCGTGAAGGGCTACTGGAAGCGCGACGAGGCGGAGTACCACGCTCCACACTGACGCTTTGCCGCTCTCGCCTTAGTGCGTTCCGGCGAGACTTGGTTTCCAGCACCAGACGGATGCCCTGAACCTGAGGCTCGTGCTGGAACGCAAGTCTCGAGCACCCGCCGGGGTGGGAACGCGTGCGACAGACTGAACGCATGCCTGATCCGACTTCTCGCGTGCAGCCCGTGCTCGCCGAAGCCGATCTCTTCGACGCGCACCCGGCTGAGTCGAACGGCACGGGGGTGCTGCTGCTCGCCGGCTCCAGTGGACGACTCGAGAGCGGCCGAGCGATGCTGCTCGCGACGCACGGCGCTCGAGTGCGAGCGGTGCGATGGTTCGGCGGCGAGGATCAGCGGCCCACCCCCCATGAGGTGCCGATCGAGCTGTTTATCGAGCAGATAGGCGTTCTCCGCCGAGACTGCGACCGCGTGATCGCATTCGGAACGTCCTTCGGCGCAGAAGCGGCGCTGGTGACGGCGACCCTCTGCTCGGTCGACGCGGTGATCGCTGTAGCTCCGACCTCGATCGTGTGGGCAGGTGCACACGACGGCGCCTGGTCGTCGCACTGGACACTCGCCGGTGATCCGCTGCCATACACATCCTTCGATCACGACTGGGCTCCGGATGCCGATCCGCCCGCGTTCCGCAGCCTCTACTCCTCGAGCATGCAGCGCTTCCCCAAGAAAGCGGCGGCAGCCCGCATCCCCGTCGAGAAGATCACGGGTGACGTGCTGCTGGTCGCGGGCGGAGACGATCAGGTCTGGCCATCCGCCTGCTTCGCGCAGCAGATCATCTCGGCGAGAGAGAAAGCAGGGCTCCGTAGCACGCTGGTCTCGCATCCGGATGCCGGGCACCGGCTGCTTCTGCCCGGCGAGCAGCCGGCCACCGGTGGAATGCGGATGGCTCGCGGAGGCACGCCGAAGGCGGACGCAGAGCTCGGCGAACGAGCATGGCCGCAGATCCTCCGGGTTCTCGACCGGCGCTCGGCCTGAGCGCCTCGCGAAACGCAGGAGGTCTCACGAAATGCAGGAGGGATGCCTGACATCGCTCCTCCATTTCACGCGAACCACTGTGATTCGTGTGCCGCGTTGGCGGCAGGCAACAGCCATTGCGCAGGCCGGCGACGCGGCGAATACTTATCGACGCCACCACGTCCGACATCCGCCTGCGAAAAGAGGAATCATGCCCATCCTCAACCCGTACCTCTCGTTCCGCGACAACGCACGCGAGGCTCTTGAGCGCTACCAGCATGTGCTCGGCGGCGAGCTGCAGATCATGACGTTCGGCTCGATGCCGGAACTGCCTCAAGACTCGAGCGAGCGCGAACTCGTCCTGCACGGTCAGCTCACCACCGACGACGGCCTGATCCTGATGGCCTCCGACACTCCGGCGCACATGGAGTACCAGGAACCGCAGGGCGTCGCCATCTCGATCAGCGGCACCGAGGTCGACCGGCTGCGCGCGATCTGGGACGGGCTGCTCGACGGCGGCACCGCGACAGCGCCGCTCGGTGCCGCGCCGTGGGGCGGCGATTTCGGCATGCTCGTCGACCGGTTCGGCGTCGCCTGGATGCTCTCGATCGACACCGGGTCGTGAATCAGTCGACGAGCGCTGCGACGGCTTCGATCTCGACGAGCTGATCGTCGCACCCGAGCACCGTGACGGCCTGGCGCGTCGAGGCGACGAGCACACGTGTGCTGATCACATCGGTCAGATCGGCGACCGCTGCTGCGAGTGCGCCGCGCAACGTCGCGATGCACTGCGCGGCCTGGCCGGCGTGATCGCCGACCGCAGCCGTCGTGCCGTCGGCATTCAGCGGGCACGCGCCCGCTCGCTGGGAGAATGGTCGGGTGAGCCTGTTCGCCTTCGGTCCCTCCCGCGGCCCGCGCTGGCAGCTCGGGCTGCAGGCGGCTCTGGGCATCGCGGTACCGGTCGCGGTGATGACGATGCTCGGCCAGCCCATGCTCGGCTACATCGCCGCATCCGGAGCGTTCACCGTGCTGTTCGCCGGATCTCTGCCGGTCGTCGAGCGGGCGATGATGCTGCCGTTCGTGGGCGGCGGTCTCATCATCTGCGCGGCGCTCGGCGTCGCAGCCGCACACACCCCCCTGCTGGTCAGCATCGGCATCGTCCTGGTCGCGATCGTGAGCGCGGCCCTCGCCTTCGGGTACCGGCTGGGTCCACCCGGCCCGCTGTTCTTCGTGCTCGTGTTCGGGCTGTCGGCCACAGTGATGCGATCCGCTCCGATCACGCCCGCCGGCTACATCGTCGCGATCGCCGCCGGATGCGCGTTCTCGTACCTGATCGCGGTGTCGCCGCTGGTGCTGGCGAGGGTCCGCGCCCGCCCCGCTCGTCCACTGCGACAGCTCTTCCACGGCCCGTCATGGGATGCGGATGCCCGGATGCTGGTGCTGCGCGTCGTGCTCGTGAGCGTGACCGGCGTGATCGTGAGCCTCTTCCTCGACCCCGCGCGGGCCTACTGGATCGTCGGCGCCGCGGTCGCCGTGATCGGCATCGCCTCGAGCAGGCGGGCGGCGCTGCAGCGCGCGACGCACCGGATGCTGGGCACGATCGCGGGCGCCGGAGTGTACGCCCTGCTCGCGCTGCTGCATCCGAGCGGCCTGTGGCTGGCGGCACTGCTGGGAGTGCTGCAGTTCACGATCGAGCTGGTGGTCGTGCGTCACTACGCGCTGGCACTCATGCTCATCACGCCGCTGGTGCTGCTTCTTCTCGGCGCGGCGACCGGAAGCACCGGCGACATGTCGGTCGCCCTGGAGCGGGTGATCGACACTCTCGCGGGCGCCGCACTGGGCGCCCTCTCGGGGCTGCTGCACCCCCGCGAGCAGCCGCTCGACCACGCGGCCGCGCAGCCGCGCGGCTGACAGCGCGCGCAGGACCCCGGAGGTCAGCGCAGCGCGTGCTCCGCGACGAAGGCGCGCAGCGCCTGCTCGTCGTCGGCCATCTCGGTCACGCGCTGCGGAGCGGCCATCATCTCGCGCAGCTCCGGTGAGAACTCCAGTTCGACGCCGATCGCCTCGGTGATCGTCTCGGCGAATTTCTCAGGCTTCGCCGTCTCCAGCACGAGCATCGGCACCTCGGCTTCGACGTGCTCGCGGGCGACCTTCACGCCGTCCGCGGTGTGCGGGTCGATGATCTCGCCGGTCTCGTCGTACACCGAGCGGATCGTGGCGAGGCGGTCGGCGTGGGTCGACGTGCCGCTGACGATGCCGAACTCGCTCTCGAAGCGAGGCTGCTCGGCCGAGAAGTCGATGGCGCCGACGGCGTCGAGCGCGTCCCACGCCGCGACCGCTCGAGCAGGGTCGCGATCGACCAGGTCGAAGATGAAGCGCTCGAGGTTCGATGCCTTCGAGATGTCCATCGACGGGCTCGACGTGGCGTGCGTGTCGGCGGCCGAGCGGGGGCGGTAGACACCGGTGCGGAAGAACTCGTCGAGCACGTTGTTCTCGTTCGCGGCCAGCACCAGACGGCGGATCGGCACACCCATGCCCTTGGCGAAGAAGCCCGAGAGGATGTTGCCGAAGTTGCCCGACGGCACGGTGAACGAGACCTCGAAACCCTCACGGAACTCGGGCTCGACGGCATCCGTCACCCGCAGCCACGCCCAGAAGTAGTAGACGACCTGCGCGGCGATGCGGCCGAGGTTGATCGAGTTGACCGCGCCGAGATTCTGCGCGCGCTTGAACTCGAGGTCACCGGCGAGCTTCTTGACGAGGTTCTGGCAGTCGTCGAAGACCCCGTCGACGGCGATGTTGTGCACGTTCTCGTCGTGCAGCGAGTACATCTGCGCGCGCTGGAACGAGCTCATCCGCCCCTGCGGCGAGAGCATGAACACCGACACGCGCTCCTTGCCGCGCAGCGCGTGCTCTGCAGCCGATCCGGTGTCGCCCGAGGTCGCACCGACGATGTTCAGCACGCGGTCCTTCTTCTCGAGGACGTACTCGAGCACCTGGCCGAGGAACTGCATCGCCATGTCCTTGAACGCCAGCGTCGGCCCCTCCGAGAGCCCGACGAGCGTGAGCCCGCCGCCGATCGAGCGCAGCGGCACCACGGCATCCGGGAAGTCGGCGTATGCCGCAGCCGTCATCCGCGCGAGGTCTTCGCGGGGGATGTCGGTGGCGAACAGCGAGAGCACCTCGGTGGCGAGCCGCGGGTAGGTGAGGGCCCGCCAGCGCTCCAGCGTCTCGCTGCCGACCTGCGGCAGCTCCTGCGGCACGGCCAGCCCGCCATCGGGCGCGAGCCCCTCGAGCAGCGTCTCACTGAACGGCTGCGGCTGCATGCCGCCGCGGGTGGAGATGTACAGCACGAGGGCTCCTCGGGTCGTCGGGCCTCCATTCTCGCAGGATCGCCGCGACGACGAGGCCGGATGACACCTGTCACACATCGAGCACCCCGCACGACACACACATGACGGCATCGATCGGATGCCAGGCAGAGAGGACCATCATGACCAGGATCGACATGGCTCGCACGAACAAGCTCGGCTACGCCGCCGTGATCGGGATGGAGGCGTACTCGAGCAGGGCTGTGGAGAAGCGCCTGTACGAGCTCATCAAGCTGCGCGCCTCGATCTTGAACGGCTGCGGCTTCTGCGTCGACATGCACGCGACCGCCGGCGCGAAGCACGGCATCCCGCAGCGCACGATGCACGCCGTCGGCGCATGGCAGCACGCGCGCAACCTCTTCGAGCCGAAGGAGCTCGCCGCTCTCGCGCTGACCGACGCGATCACGAAGCTCGGCCCCGACACGGTGACCGACGAGATCTGGGATGCCGCAGCCGAGCACTTCGACGACGCGCAGCTCGGTGCGATCGTGATGGCGATCTGCACGATCAACGTGTGGAACCGCATCGCGATCGCCACCGAGATCGCACCGCCGGTCGATGACAAGCACCCGGTCGTGTGAGCACGACGGCAGTCGCCGAGCACGACGGCCGTCGATGCACCCCGGGCGGTAGCGTGAGCGACATGACCGTCGCCACGTCCGCCGCCCTGGCCTGGGACGCCGAGCGGGGCCGGCTGATCGGGATCGCGTACCGGATGCTGGGCGACTTCGGCCACGCCGAGGACGTCGTGTCGGAGGTCGCGATCGAAGCTCTGAAGGCAGAGCGGGCGGATGCCGCAGCGGTGCGCTCCTGGCCGGCATGGCTGACGACCACGTGCGTGCGCCGGTCGATCGACCGGGTGCGTTCGCTGGTCGCCGTGCGCGAGGAGTACGCCGGGCACTGGCTGCCGGAGCCGGTGTCCACCGATCGGCTTCCGGAGGATGCGGTGGCCGATCGCGAGCTGCTGTCGCTGACTCTGCTGCACCTCGCCGAGCAGCTCTCGCCCGAGGCGCGCGCCGCCGTCGTGCTGCACCGCGCGTACGGGATGACCGCGGTCGAGATCGGCGAGGTCATCGAGAAGTCGCCGGCGGCGGTGCGGCAGCTGATCTCACGCGCCGAGCGGCGGCTGCAGATCGACGAGCACTCCGCTGCACCGCATCCCGCGGATCCGGAGGCCCTCAGCAGACTGCTGACCGCCGTGCAGGACGGCGACCTCGACACGCTGCTCTCCCTGCTGACCGACGAGAGCATCCTGTGGACCGACGGCGGCGGAGTGGTGGCGGCGACGCGCAATCCGATCTTCGGAGCAGAGAAGGTGCACCGCTTCTATCTCGGCGTGCGTGAGAAGGCACAGGCATACGATCCCGATCTCCCGTTCTCGATCAGCCCGATCGAGGTGAACGGCGAGTTCGCCCTGGCCCTGAGCCACAGCGGACGCGTCGACGTGCTGACACTCGAGTTCGATCGGACCGGGATGATCCGCGGCATCCGCCAGGTCTGCAACCCGCACAAGCTGACTCGCGCCTTCTCGCAGCAGCCCGCCTGAGCTCTCAGTCGAGCAGGTGCCGCAGGTAGCGATCCGGATCGCCGAGGAACGACCGCCAATGCCGCACCAGCTCCAGCTCGTCCCAGGTCGTCTTGCGCAGGCCCCATTCGCCGACCTCGAGGATCGTCGCACCGGGCAGCGAGGCGAGCACCGGTGAGTGGGTGGCGCAGAGCACCTGTCCGCCATCGTCGGCGATGCGCCGCAGCACCGAGATCAGGGTGAGGGTCGAGGCGAACGACAGGGCGGCCTCGGGCTCGTCGAGGCAGTAGAAGGCGGGCGAATCGAACCGGGTGTCGAGAAGGGCGAGGAACGACTCGCCATGGCTCATCTCATGAAACGAGGCCTCTGGACTCGAGGACGGGTTCTGCTCGAGGTACGTGTAGAACGAATGCATCGTCTCGGCTCGCAGGAAGAACCCCCACTGACTCGCACCGATGCCGCGTTCGATCCGCAGCCAGTCCGACAGCGGCGATTCGGTGGGCCGGGTGCTGTGACGGGCATTGCGCGACCCGCCCTCCGGGGACAGCCCGTATGCCAGCGCGATCCCTTCCACGATCGTCGACTTGCCGCTGCCGTTCTCGCCGACGAGGAACGTCACGCCCGGTGAGAGGCGGATCCCGTCGCGCAGCAGCTGGGCGACCGCCGGGATGCTCGTCGGCCACCGCTCGCCCGGCTCTGGGGCGTCGTCATTCCGGCTCACCGCGGCGACCGGATGCCTGCGTCGAAGCCACCCCGTCTCGCTGTCCGCGCTCATGAGCCCGACCCTATCCCGGGCCGCCGACGGCCAGCACAGGCCCGCGACGGGGCCGGCGCGGCCGGGCGACCGCACTCAGCGGCGTTGCCGGAGAACCTCGGCCAGCTCATGCCAGAGATGCGCGATCGACGCGGCGCCCCGCTGCAGCATCCGCAGGTCGACGCTCTCGTCGCTGGAGTGCCAGTGGTCTTCGGGAAGCCCGGTGCCGAGGAAGACGATGGGGGCGTCGAAGGTGCGCGTGAGCAGGTCGGCGGGCCCGCCACCCGCGTTGCCCATCCGTCCGCGCAGCGGGATGTCGTAACCGCGCTCGAGCGCGCGCTCCAGCGCGCCGAGGAGAGGCCCGCGCGGCGTCTCGTACGGCTCCTGCCCGAGTGCCTCGCCGATCGAGAGCTCGTACTCGGCGTCGGCAGGCAGCACCGAGGCGAAGAAGCCACGCAGCTGCTCGGCGACGGCGGGGATGCGCTGACCGGCGGCCGTACGGATGCTCAGGCTGGCCGTCGCCTCTCGCGGGATGACCGAGCGGGGCAGCCCCAGCGGATCTCCGGCGAGCAGCGACATCACCTCGATCGACGGCCGAGCCCAGAGTCGCTCCAGCACTGTGAAGTCGTCTTCACCGCTGATCGTGCGCGTCTCGGTGCGAGTGATCCAGTCGTGCTCATCGAAGGGCAGCGCAGCGAACTCGGCACGGCGCTGGTCGGTCAGCTCCGCCACATCGTCGTAGAACCCCGGCACCGCCACTCGGCCCTGCTCGTCGTGCAGGGCTGCGAGCGCCTGAGCGAGAGTGGCGGCCGGATTGACCGTGGCGCCTGCCACGACCCCGCTGTGCACGTCTCGGTCGGGTCCGCGTACGGTCAGCGTCGCGTTGATGGTGCCGCGCATCGAGGTCACCGCTGCTGGGGCGTCCACCCGCCACTGCACGGTGTCCGAGAAGACGATCACGTCGCAGGCGAGCCGCTCGGCGTGCGCCTCCAGCAGGGCCGCGAGGTTCGGGGAGCCGATCTCCTCCTCGCCTTCGATGAGCAGTACAACGTTGATCGGCGAACCTCCCTCGAGGTCGCGCAGGGCGCGCAACGCCCATACGTGCGCGAGCGCCTGCCCCTTGGCATCCGATGCTCCCCGGCCGTACAGCCGCCCGTCTCGGCGCACGGGGGTGAACGGTTCGGCCTCGGCCCACTCCTCGGGTTTCACCGTCCGCACATCGTGATGGCTGTAGACCAGCGCCGTCGGCGCGCCGGGGTCGGTGGCGAACTCGCCGAGAACGGCCCAGGACTCGCCTGATTCCAGAACGGATGCCTCGATCCCGGCCGCGCGCATCTCGTCGGCGAGCCAGTGTGCCGAGCGCCGCAGATCCCCGCGGTGCTCGGTGTCGCCGGCGATCGACGGGATCGTCACCCACTCGGCCAACCTCTCCGTCAGCTCGTCGAGATGCCGGTCGAGGTGGTCGCCGATGGGGTCCATCCGGGCAGTGTGACCCGGTCACGCGGGCGAGGCAGGGGGCTTGACCTCAAAGCCCTGCCGCCGTAGCTTCGCCCCGTCGTCCGACCGCGATTGTCGCAGGCGCTATCCCTTCGCGAAAGCCCCTCCCCGGATCCGAGTACGAGGCGTTACGTGGGCCGTTCATTGCCCACGAGACGAAGGACGACACGATGTTTTTCCACAAGCAGGAGCTGCAGTTCTCGGCGACGCCGGAGGCCCCCGATGCGGTGTACGCCCGAAAGCTGCAGGAGGTCCTCGGCGGTCAGTACGGCGAGATCACGGTGGCCATGCAGTACCAGTTCCAGGCATGGAACATGCACATCCCAGGCAAGTACCGCGACCTGGTGTTCGGCATCGGCGCCGAAGAGATGGGGCACGTCGAGATGCTCGCGGTGATGATCGCGCAGCTTCTCGAGAAGTCGCCGCTCGGGATCACCGAAGACGCGGTACAGGACGACCCGACGGTGGCTGCGATCGTGGGCGGCACGGACGTGCAGCACGCGATCGTCGCCGGTGCCGGAGCCCGTCCCGTCGACAGCAACGGCAATCCCTGGTCGGGCGCGTACGTCACCGCCAGCGGCAATCTGCTCGCCGACTTCACGTCGAACGCCAATGCCGAGATGCAGGGCCGCCTGCAGGTCGCGCGGCTGTACCACATGACCGACGACCACGGCGTGCGGGACATGCTCGCGTTCCTGCTGGCCCGCGACACGATGCACCAGAACCAGTGGGAGGCCGCTGTCGCAGAGCTCAAGGCTGAGGGCGCGGAGAAGCTGCCGGTACCGAGCAACTTCCCGCAGTCGAAGGAGCACACCGAGGTGTCGTATCAGTACCTGAACTTCAGCGACGGCCCGGCGGCGTCGGAGGGCAGGTGGGCATCCGGCCCCGCCCCCGACGGCAAGGGCGAGTTCAGCTACCACGAAGGCCCGACCACCCGCGCGCCGATGCCCCCGCACACGCGTCCGGATGCCAGGCTGTACGGCACGACCGACATGCCGAACATCGTCGAGAAGGTCGCCGGCGCGGCACAGGATGCAACCCACATGGAGTGATCGAGAAGAGTGCGAATGAGAAGACCGATCCGCCTGCGAGGCGCAGGCATCGGAACGGCGGCGCGCGGCGCGGTCAGCCGCGCCCGCCTGCTCTTCGCCGCGAAGACCGCGCTCGCCGTCGGGATCGCGTGGAGCATCGCCCCGCACATGCCAGGGAGCGCGGATCAGTACCCGTACTACGCCCCGTTCGGCGCGCTGATCAGCATGTACCCGACGCTGATGTCGTCGGCGAAGACCGGTCTGCAGACCCTGCTCGGCCTGGGCGCGGGAATCGGGCTCGCGACACTGGTGCTGATGACCGTCGGGCCGAGCCTCTGGTCGATCGCCGCGGTGGTCGGTGTGGGGGTGATCGTCTCAGGAACGGGCTGGTTCGGCGCCGGCCGCGAGTACATCCCGATGGCGGCGCTGTTCGTGCTGATCATCGGAGGCGCGGATGCCGAGGACTACTCCTTCGGGTACGTCACCCAGACCGCGGTGGGTGTGGTCGTCGGCCTCCTGGTGAACGCCGTCATCCCGCCGGCGCCCCTGGTGTCGGAGGCGGCGGCCCGGATCGATGCCTTCCAGCAGCGACTGGCCGCACATCTCGACGACATCGCGGCCGCGCTGACCGAGGATTGGCCGCCGGAACGCGACGGATGGATGCGGGATGCCGGGGCGCTCGCGGAGACGAGCCGGTCGCTGCGCGATGCCGTCGCCGAAGCCGACGAGAGTCGTCGCGGGAATCCACGAGCCTGGCGCGGCCGGGGCGACACGAGCAGAGAGCACGCTCGTCTCGAGATGCTGGTCGAGGTGGGTCACCAGATCCGGGATGTCTCCGGATGCCTCAGCGACACGATCAATGATCGGCCGTCGGGCTTCCCCCTCGATCCGGCGCTGGTCGATCCCCTCGCCGAGGCGTGCCAGGCGGTCGCTGATCTGCTCGCGGGCACCGAGGAGGATGCCGAGGAGCTGCGTGCGCGCGCGACGACGGCTGTCGAGGCTCTGCTGCGCGCGGTGCACACGCGTTCGCTCGAGACCGATGCCATCGCCGGCCCCGGCGTGCTGAGCGCGATGCACCTGCAGCGGATCCTGCTCATGCTCGCGCCGGAGGCGGAAGCTGATTCAGCGGGGCTCCCGCCGGACTCGAACCCTCAACCCAGCAAATAGTGCAGCAGCAGCTCGTCGCCGGCGCGCAGCACCGTCGCCAGGCGTGCGTTGACCGGGAGGTCACCGGCCACGTCACCGCGCACGATGCGCCCGGCATCCCTCCCTTCCAGCGTCGGCGCGAGCGTGAGGTGCAGGGCGTCGACGACTCCCGCAGCGAGCAGCGCCGCGAACACGCGCGGGCCGCCCTCGGCGTGGATGCGCCGCAGGCCTCGCGCGGTCAGGTCGTCGCGGATGCGTCGGGGATCGGCATCCGTCTCGCCGACCATCACGACGTCGGCCACCGACTGCAGCGCATCCCGCCGCGCGGCGGGAGCGGATGCCACGGTGTAGACGATCGGCCGCACTGGGGCGTCGGCCAGCAGCGGCGACTCGGGGTCGACGGACAGGCTGCGGCTGATCATCGCGAGGGTGGGATGCGGGGGCATCCCGGCCGCTCCGCGCCAGGCGACCGAGGCGTCGTCGACACGCAGCCCGTCATACCCCTCATCGCGCAGGGTGCCGGCGCCGACGAGCACAACGTCGGCGGCGCGGCGCAGCAGCGCGAACAGGCGACGGTCGGCATCGTCGCCGAGGCCACCGGAGACACCGTCGCGGGTGGCCGCGCCATCGAGGCTTGAGACGAAGTTCGCCCGCATCCAGGTGCCCTCGGCGGGGAAACGGGTCGCCTCGAGCAGTGCCTCGTCGTCGAGAGCGGCCGCCGGGTCGGGCCAGATGCGGTCGATGGGGGTGTACATGCTCGGGATGCCCTTCTCAGACGTTGCAGGTGGGGTGGATGTTGTGCTCGAGGCGGGCCGGAGCACGCCAGCCGAGAATCATCTCGATCATGCGGACCGAGTCGACGGTCTCGGCCACATCATGCATCCGGACGATGCGGGCGCCGGCGAGAATGCACGCGGTCATCGCCGCGAGCGAGCCCGCCAGCCTCTCGCCCCGCGGCCGGTCGATCGCCTCGCCGACGAAGTCCTTGTTCGACACGGCGACGAGCAGCGGCGCCCCGAGAGACGCGATCTCGTCGAGTCGCCTGGTGAGCTCGAGTGAATGCAGCGTGTTCTTGTCGAGGTCGTGGCCCGGGTCGATGATCAGGCGCTCCCGCGCGACGCCGGCGGCCTCGGCCCGCTGCAGGCGCTCGGCGAGGAAGCCACGCACCTCGGCCACGACGTCTTGGTAGGCGGCCGGCGGCTTCTCGGTCCGCGGCGGGCCGATACTGTGCGTGATGATGATGTGAGCCTCACCGGCCGCGACGACGTCGGCCATGCGCGCGTCGCCGAGGCCACTGGTGTCGTTGATCACGGCGGCGCCGGCCGCGATCGCCCGCTCGGCGACATCGGCGCGGTTCGTGTCGACCGAGATGACCAGCTCGGGCCGCTCGGCGGCGACCGCTTCGACGACCGGTACCACGCGGTCGATCTCCTCCCGAATGCTGACCACCGGTCCGCGGCCGAACGGCACGCCGCCGATGTCGACCCAGTCGGCGCCGAGGTCGGCGGCGCGCAGCGCGCTCGCGACCGCGCGGTCGAGAACGAACGTCGCTCCCCGATCGTGAAACGAGTCCGGCGTGCGGTTGACGACGGCCATGACTGCGACCTGCCGCGCGAAGTCGAACTCGCGGGCGCCGATGCGGCGGCGCATCGCGGACTCGGCTCGGGAAACCGTCACCGGCGCATCACCGCTCGCTGCCCACGCTGTCGCGCACCGCCTCGGAGGAGTCCCAGTCGTTCGCGTGCATGGCAGCGAGCACGGTGTCGTCCTTCACCCAGTAGGCGCGGAACGCGCCCCCGTTCGCGACGTCGGTGTCGCCCTCGAAGTCGACGCGGTCGCAGCCGTCGGGCCCGACGCTGCCGAAGTACTCCATGCCGAGATCGTATTGATCGGTGAAGAAGTACGGCAGGTGCGTATAAGGCTCGTCGCCGCCCATCAGGTTGTGCGCGGCCACCTTGGCCTGCTCGATCGCGGTGTCCCAGTGCTCGACGCGGATGCGTCGCCCGAGCACCGGATGCTGATGATTCGCGACGTCGCCGATGGCGTAGATGTCAGGGTCGGAGGTGCGCAGCCGCTCGTCGACGAGCACGCCGTTGTCGACGTCGAGGCCGGCCTGCTCGGCGAGCTGCGTCGACGGGATCGCGCCGATGCCCACCACCGCCACGTCAGCGGTGGCGAGGGCGGCCTCGTCGACGACGGTGCTGAGGCGCAGATCGACGCCGTGCGCGCGGTGCAGGTCGGCGAACAGCCGCGCGACCTCGGGCCCGAGCACGGCGACCAGGGGCAGTGCAGCCGTCTCGTAGACGGTCACCTCGGCATCCTTCTGCCGGGCGGCGGATGCCACTTCCAAGCCGATCCACCCGGCGCCGACGATCACGACCTTCGCACCGGGCCGCAGCGCCGCGCGCAGGCGCGTGTTGTCTTCGACGGTGCGCAGGTAGATGGGATCGGCCACCCGGTCGGCCAGGGCGAAGCGGCGTGGGGTGGCTCCGGTGGCGAGCAGCAGTCGGTCGTAGCCGTGCTCTGTGCTCAGGCCGCCACCCGTCGGCTCGGCGCACAGGGTGCGCGCCGACGGGTCGATCGAGGTGACGGTGACTCCGCGTTCGAGACGCACACGGTTGGCGCTGTACCAGGCCTCGTCGTGCACGATCGCGGAGTCGATGTCCTTCTTGCCGAGCAGCACGTCCTTCGACAGCGGCGGACGCTCGTAGGGCAGATGGTCTTCGCCCGAGTAGATCACGACGTCGCCGTCGTATCCGCGCTCTCGCAGCTCCGTGGCTGCAGTGGCGGCGGCGAGGCCGCCGCCGACGATGGCGATGCTCATGGTCTTCCTTCCTCCGGCGTGGATGGTTCTCATCGACTGCGGTCGGCAGTCAGCGCGAAGAACTCGGCCCGCGAGCGCGCGTCTTCGCGCAGCGTGCCTCGCAGGGCTGACGTGGTGGTGGTCGAGCCGACGGCGCGAGCGCCGCGCAGCGTCATGCAGGTGTGGGTGGCTTCCACGACGACGCCGATGCCGCGCGGCTGCAGCCGCGCGGCGAGGGCGTCGGCGATCTGCACGGTGAGGCGTTCCTGCGTCTGCGGCCGACGTGCGTAGTGGTCGACCATGCGGGGGATCTTCGACAGCCCGACCACGCTCTCACCCGGAAGGTAGGCCACATGGGCGATGCCCGTGAACGGCAGCAGGTGGTGCTCGCACACCGAGCGCACCAGGATGTCGCGGATGAGCACGAGCTCGTCGTAGCCCTCGGAGTTGGCGAACGTCGTGAAGTCGAACGGCTGGGGCGACAGCAGCTCGGCGTACGCCTCCGCGAAGCGCCGGGGCGTACGTGCCAGGTCGGGGGTGTCGATCGCGTCTGGGTCGACCCCCAGCGCCGCGAGCAGCAGATGCGCCGCGCGCTCGGCGGCGACGAGATCCACGGGCTGCGGAGCAGCCTCGATCCGCACGCGCTGGGGTGCCTGCGGCGCCCCAGCGAGCTCGTCCCGTTCATGGATCGCTGCCATCGTCATTTCGACCTCCTGTGCCTCCTTCCATCAGACACCCGCCGCGCTCTAAAAGCAAGCATCACGTCTTTTAGAAGGTGCCCGCTGTATGTGCTACCCCGAACTTCCTCGTGTGACAACCCCGTAGCCGCACCCACGCCATCCGCGTAGCTTCTCCTCATAGAGCAGTGACCTCGAGGCGCATCGCCGGAAGGCAGTCGAGACAGGAGCCCTCATGTCTGCCGCACGCACACCCACCGGACACGCGATAGCTCGGTCGGCCGAGCCGACCTCCCCGCCCCCGGCCGCTTCCGTCGAGCCCGCGTACGAACTCGTCGACATCGATCGCTACGAGGTGCTGGACCACGGCCCTGTGGGCTACGTCGAGGTGATCCCGCCCCTGTTCATCTGCTACTCGGGCCACCCCTACCCGAAGGCGATCGAGATGGCGCAGGTCTTCGACTTCGAGCAGGCCGTGCGCCTGGTGCGCGAAGCGTCGCCGCACTCGCCGGCCCCCCGCGGCCACGGGCTTTTCGCGGCATGACCGTCGACGTGTGGCCCGGATCCGCCCATCCGCTCGGTGCGACCTTCGACGGTCAGGGCACGAACTTCGCCCTGTTCAGCGAGTGCGCCGAACGGGTCGAGCTGTGCCTGTTCGACGATGCCGGCGAAGAGATCCGCGTCGATCTCGTCGAGGTCGACGCGTACGTCTGGCACGGGTACCTGCCGTCAGTGCAGCCGGGGCAGCTGTACGGATACCGCGTGCACGGCCCGTACGAACCCGCCGACGGCAAGCGCTTCAACCCCAGCAAGCTGCTGCTCGACCCGTACGCGAAAGCCGTCGCCGGACAGGTCGAGTGGGGGCAGGCGCCGTTCTCGTACGACTTCGGCGACCCCGACTCGCACAACGAGGACGACTCTGCGGCCAGCACGCCGAAGAGCGTCGTGATCAACCCGTTCTTCGAATGGGGCGGCGACCGGCTGCCGAAGACGCCCTATGCGCAGACGGTCATCTACGAGGCGCATGTGAAGGGCCTCAGCATCCGGCATCCCGACGTGCCCGAAGAGCTGCGGGGAACCTACGCCGGCGTCGCCCACCCGGCCATCATCGACCATCTGACGCGCCTGGGCGTGACCGCGATCGAGCTCATGCCCGTGCACCAGTTCGTGAACGACAGCACCCTGCAGGACAAGGGGCTGTCGAACTACTGGGGCTACAACACCCTGTCGTTCTTCGCGCCGCAGAACACGTACTCGTCAAGCGGCGAGCACGGCCAGCAGGTGCAGGAGTTCAAGGCGATGGTGCGCGCGCTGCACGCCGCCGGCATCGAGGTCATCCTCGACGTGGTCTACAACCACACCGCCGAGGGAAACCATCTCGGCCCCACCCTGTCGATGCGGGGCATCGACAACGAGGCGTACTACCGCCTCGAGGAGGACCGCCGGTACTACACCGACTACACGGGCACGGGTAACAGCCTCAACGTGGGTAACCCGCACGCGCTGCAGCTGATCATGGACTCGCTGCGGTACTGGGTCACCGAGATGCACGTCGACGGATTCCGGTTCGATCTCGCCTCGACGCTCGCGCGGGAGTTCTACGACGTCGACCGGCTGGCGACCTTCTTCGAGCTCGTGCAGCAGGATCCCGTGGTCTCGCAGGTCAAGCTCATCGCCGAACCGTGGGACATCGGGCCCGGCGGCTATCAGGTGGGCAACTTCCCGCCGCAGTGGTCGGAGTGGAACGGCAAGTATCGCGACACGGTGCGGGACTTCTGGCGCGGCGAGCCGCAGGCGCTGGGCGAGTTCGCCTCGCGCCTCACCGGGTCGGCCGATCTCTACGAGCACTCGGGGCGACGCCCGGTGGCATCCGTCAACTTCATCACGGCCCACGACGGCTTCACCCTGCGCGATCTGGTGAGCTACGCCGAGAAGCACAATGAGGCCAACGGCGAAGACAACAACGACGGCGAATCGCACAACCGCTCCGACAACCTGGGCGTCGAGGGGCACACCGATGATCCCGACGTGAACCGCCGCCGCGCGATGCGCCAGCGCAACATGCTGGCCACTCTGCTGCTGTCGCAGGGCGTGCCGATGATCTCGCACGGCGACGAACTGGGGCGCACCCAGAACGGCAACAACAACGGCTACGCGCAGGACAACGAGATCACCTGGATCGACTGGGACTCTGCGGATCTGCCGCTCGTCGAGTTCACCGCGGCGCTCACCCGGCTGCGCGCCCTGCACCCGACTTTCCGGCGCAGTCGGTTCTTCGACGGCAAGCCCGTGCGCACCGAAGACGGCTCGGTGCCCGACATCGAGTGGCTGCGCCCGGACGGGCGCACGATGCAGCCCGAGGACTGGGAGTCGGGCTTCGGGCTGTCGATCGGCATGTTCCTCAACGGCCGCGGCATCCGCGAGAAGGACCGTCAGGGCCGCCCCGTCGACGACGTGAACTTCCTGGTGTACTTCAACAGCGGCGACGAGTCGGTCGACGTCGTGCTTCCGGATGCCAGGCACGGCGCGAGCTGGGAAGCCGTGGTCGACACGGCCGGCGAGCTCACCCACGCGGACCCGCTGTCGGCTGCGGGGGCCGTGCAGCTCGCAGCCGGATCGATGCTGGTGCTCCGCGAGGTCGACGGGGCGGATGAGCCGACCGACGACTCCGTCGAGGCGTCGCTGCGCATGCAGGTCGAGAACGCCGCGACCCGCTCCCCCGCGCCGAAACCCGAGGTGTGAGATGACCAGCCGCCCCGATTCCACCTACCGACTGCAGATCACCTCGGGCTTCACGCTCGACGAGGCGGCGAAGGTGACCGGCTACCTGCACCGTCTCGGTGCGGATTGGGCGTATCTCTCCCCGTTGCTGGCGGCGACCGAGGGCTCGGACCACGGCTACGACGTGGTCGATCACTCTCGCATAGACGAGTCCCGAGGCGGGGCAGCTGGCCTGGCGGCCTTCTCGGCCGCTGCGCGCGCGGAGGGCCTCGGCATCCTGGTCGACATCGTGCCGAATCACGTCGGGGTCGCGTCGCCGCGGCAGAATCCGTGGTGGTGGGACGTGCTGCGCCTCGGACGCGGCTCGGCTCACGCCATCGCGTTCGACATCGACTGGGAGCGCGGGCGCGACAGGGTGCGTCTGCCGATCCTCGGCGGCACGCCGGTCGAGGTGATCGAGCGCGGCGAGATCGTGGTCGATCCGACCCCGGCCCCGGATGCCCCCGACGGCACGCTGTCGTACTTCGAGCACGTTCTCCCGCTGGCGCCGGGCACGGGGCGGGTGGGCGATGACCTCACCGCCCTGCTCGGCGCGCAGCACTACGAGCTGCGCCATTGGGAAGATCAGAACGATCAGCTGAACTACCGACGCTTCTTCGCCGTCTCCGAGCTCGCGGCGCTGCGCGTGGAGCTTCCCGATGTCTTCGCGCAGTCGCACGAGGAGATCGTGCGCTGGATTCGCGAGGGTCTCGCCGACGGCATCCGGGTCGACCATCCCGACGGCCTCGACGACCCGGAGGGGTACCTCGAGCGGCTCGCCGATGCCACGGGCGGCGCGTACACGCTGATCGAGAAGATCCTGGAGTACGGCGAGGACCTGCCACCGTGGTGGCGCACCGACGGCACCACGGGGTATGACGCCCTCGGCGAGATCGACCGGGTGCTGATCGATCCCGACGGAGTCGACGAGCTCACTGCCCTTGATGCCCGGCTGCGGGCGGAGAGCGGCCTTCCCGAGGCGCAGGACTGGCACGATCTCATCCACGACACCAAGCGGGCGATGGCCGACGGACTGCTGCAGTCGGAGGTGCGCCGGCTGGTGCACGACCTGCCGTTCGGGATCGTGCGGGCGTGGGACGCCCTGGCCGAGCTGCTCGCCTGCTTCCCCGTCTACCGCTCTTACCTGCCGGCCGGGCGCGAGCACCTGCGTCACGCGGTGGAGGAGGCGAGCCGTCGACGGCCCGATCTCGCATCTGCGATCGACGAGCTCGAGCCTCTGCTCGCCGATCCGGGTCTGCCCGTGGCGCGGCGCTTCCAGCAGACGTCGGGCGCGATCATGGCGAAGGGCGTGGAGGACACCGCGTTCTACCGGTACACCCGCCTCGGCACGCTGACCGAGGTCGGCGGCGACCCGTCGGTCGCGTCGCTCTCAGTCGCGGATTTCCACGCCGCGCAGCAGCGGCGCCTGGCCGCCTGGCCGTGCTCGATGACGACCCTGTCGACGCACGACACCAAGCGCTCCGAGGACGTCCGTGCCCGCCTCGCCGTGCTCTCCGAGGTGCCCGAGCGCTGGGCCGAGGTTCTCGACGAGCTGCGCGGCATCGCATCGACCGGGCATGGCCCGCTAGACAGCATGCTGTGGCAGGCGGCGGTCGGCGCCTGGCCGATCTCGTCGGAGCGGCTGCTCGCGTATGCGCAGAAGGCGGCCCGCGAGGCGTCTGAGTCGACAGCGTGGCAGCATCCGGATGCCGAGTTCGAGAAGGGGCTCGAGGCGATCGCCGAGGCGGCGAACGGTGCCGCGAAACCTGTTCTCGAGCGGTTCGTGGCGGAGATCATCGGGCACGGGCGATCGAACTCACTGTCGGCGAAGGCGCTGCAGCTCACCGGCCCCGGTGTGCCCGACGTGTATCAGGGCACCGAGCTGTGGGATCTGTCGCTCGTCGATCCAGACAACCGCCGGCCGGTGGACTTCGCCCAGCGCGAGCGCATGCTGGCGGAGCTCGATGCGGCCGTCGCGGAGGGCGCCTTGCCGGCGATCGACGACTCGGGCGCGGCGAAGATGCTGGTGACGTCGCGCGCGCTGCGGCTGCGCCGCGATCACCCCGAGCTGTTCACGACCTACCGCCCCGAGACGGTCGCCGGGCCGGCCGCGGCGCACGCCGTCGCGGTCGACCGCGGCGGACTGACCGTCGTGACCACCCGCCTGCCCGTCGAACTGGAACGACGTGGCGGGTGGGGCGAGACGGTGCTGATGCGCTCAGAGATGCCGTCGGTCGACGTGCTCACCGGCCGACGCTTCGGCGGCGGTCCGGTGCGGCTGGCCGAACTGCTCGAGCACTACCCGATCGCGCTGCTGCGGGAGGTGCGGTGATGGACGTATGGGCGCCACGCGCGACCCGGATGAGACTGCGGCGGGTGGGCGACGACGGCTCGACACTGGATGAGCGGGAGATGACCGCCGCCGGCGGCTGGTGGCAGGCCGACGTCCGGCTGGCCGACGGCGAGCGCTACGGGTTCGTCATCGACGAAGGCGACCAGCTGCGGCCGGATCCGCGCTCTCGCCGGCAGCCCGACGGCGTGCATGCGGCATCGGCGGCGTTCGACGAGACGGCGTTCACCTGGACCGACAGCAGGTGGACCGGGCGGCAGCTGGCCGGCGGGCTCATCTATGAGCTGCACATCGGCACCTTCACCCCGGCAGGCACCTTCGATGCGGCGATCGAGCGGCTGGGGCACCTCGTCGACCTCGGCGTCACGCACGTCGAGCTGCTGCCGGTGAACGCGTTCAACGGACAGTGGAATTGGGGCTACGACGGCGTGCTCTGGTACGCGGTGCACGAGGGATACGGTGGCCCGCGCGGCTACCAGCGGTTCGTCGACGCCGCCCACGCGCAGGGGCTCGCCGTGATCCAGGACGTCGTGTACAACCACCTCGGACCGAGCGGCAACTACCTGCCCGAGTTCGGGCCGTACCTGCGCGAGGGCAGCCGCAACACCTGGGGCGACTCGATCGACCTCGATCAGACCCCCGTGCGTGAGTACATCATCGAGAATGCGCTGATGTGGCTGCGCGACCGGCACGTCGACGGCCTGCGCCTGGATGCCGTGCACGCGCTGCACGACGACAGCCGCGTGCACATTCTGAAGGAGCTCGCCGAGCGCGTCGACGCCCTCTCGGCGCACGAGGGCAGGCCGCTCACGCTGATCGCCGAGTCGGATCTCAATGATCCGGCTTTGATCCTGCCGCGCGAGGCGGGCGGCTACGGGCTGACCGCTCAGTGGTCCGACGACTGGCATCATGCGGTGCACGTCGCCCTCACCGGTGAGACCTCCGGCTACTACGCCGATTTCGCCGCTGCGGATGCCCTCGAGAAGGTCACCGACGGCGGCTTCTTCCATGACGGCACCTTCTCGTCGTTCCGCGACCGGGTGCACGGCTCACCGATCCCGCACGAGGTGCCCGCCTGGCGACTGGTCACCTTCGCGCAGGATCACGATCAGATCGGCAACCGAGCCACCGGCGACCGGCTCAGCCAGACCCTGTCCGACGACCGTCTCGCCGTCGCCGCCGTGCTGACGCTCACCGCGCCGGGCACGCCGATGCTGTTCATGGGCGAGGAATGGGGAGCATCCACCCCCTGGCAGTTCTTCACCTCGCACCCCGAACCCGAGCTGGGCCGGGCCACCGCCGAGGGCCGCATCGCCGAGTTCGCCCGGATGGGATGGGATCCCGCCGTCGTCCCCGATCCGCAGGATCCGGAGACCTTCGAACGATCCCATCTCCACTGGGACGAGCTGACGTCTCCCGACCACGCCCGGCTGCTCGACCTGTACCGACGGCTCGCGGCGCTGCGGCGCGAACATCCCGAGCTGACCGAGCCCGGCATCCGGGAGCCGTCTGTCGCCCTCATCGTGCCGAGCGACGAGCCGCAGCACCGCGCGTTCCGCATCGATCGCGGGGGTCTGAGCATCCTGATCAACCTCACCTCCGCCGATGTCGCGTTCGATGTCGCCGGGGAGGTTCTGCTCGCGACGCGCGAGGTCGCGTCGACGGCCGGCGACACGACTCTGCTCGCGGAGTCGGCGGCGATCGTCCGGCGCTGATTTCCTTCCGGAGTGGCCGGCACCCAGGTACCGGTCGCTCCGGAAAGGGTGCACTCACGTCCGATGTGGCCGACCGGGCGACGTTCGTACTGTCGGTGGCATGCGAAAGAGAAACCAGTGATATCGGCCGAAGCGCTCGTCAAGCGCTACGGCTCCAGAACCGCCGTCGACAGCATCGACTTCACCGTCGAGCCCGGTCAGGTGACCGGGTTCCTCGGCCCGAACGGTGCCGGCAAGTCCACCACCATGCGCATGATCGTCGGCCTCGACCGACCGACCTCCGGGTCGGTGCAGGTGAACGGGCGGGCGTATCGCGAGCACGGGGCACCGCTGCGCGAGGTGGGCGTGCTACTGGACGCGAAGGCGGCCCACCGCGGCCGCACCGCGTACCAGCACCTGCGCGCCATCGCCGCGACGCACGGTATCGGCGCCTCGCGGGTACGCCAGGTGCTGGAGCTCGCCGGCCTCGAGTCGGTCGCGGGCAAACGGGTGGGCGGCTTCTCGCTCGGCATGGGCCAGCGTCTCGGCATCGCCACGGCGCTGCTCGGCGACCCGGGCATCGTCATCCTCGACGAGCCGGTCAACGGGCTCGACCCGGAGGGCGTGCGATGGGTGCGCACGCTGATGCGCACGCTTGCCGCCGAAGGCCGGACGGTGCTGCTGTCCTCCCATCTGATGAGCGAGATGTCGCAGACCGCCGACCGGCTGATCGTCCTCGGGCGGGGTCGAATTCTGGCCGACGGCACGGTCGGCGACGTCGTGGCGAAGGTCACCCGGCAGGTGGTGAGAGTGCGTACCCACGATGGAGCGCGCCTGATGGCCGCGATCGCCGACGCTCATGTGTCGGTGTCGACGGTCGGTGACGACGCCTATGAGATCACCGGGCTGAGCGCCGAGCTCGTCGCCGCGGCGGCCTCGGCTGCGGGCATCGTGCTGTACGAGGTCATGACCTCGTCGGGGTCCCTCGAAGACGCCTATCTCGCACTCACCGCCGGAGACGTCGAATACCGCTCGTCCCTCACCTCGACCGCCACCGACGCAGGAGCACTTCGATGACCGCCATCGACCACAAGCGCACGACCTTCATCCCCGCCCCTACGAGGCTCGGCTTCCCCGGCATCCTGCGCTCGGAGTTCATCAAGCTCTTCAGCCTGCGCTCGAACGTCGCGATGCTCGTCTCGATCGTCCTGCTCGGCATGGGCGCCAGTCTGGCCCTGGCCGTGACGATGGTCGGTGCGGGGGTTCCCGACCTGCCGTCCGTCGATTTCATGCTCGATGAGATCACTCTCGGCACCGTGCTGTTCGGCCAGCTGGTCGCCGTCGTGCTGGGCGTGATGGCGATCAGCGGCGAGTACGCGAGTGGTTCGATCCAGCCGACCATGATCGCCGTGCCCACCCGCACCCCGGTGCTGGTGGCGAAAGCCTGCGTGGTGTTCGTCGCCGCCACCGCCACCGGACTCCTCGGGGCCTTCGGCTCGTGGGCCGTGACCTTGCCGTTCTTCGATGCTCTGGATCTCGCGGTCGGCTTGTCGGCGCCTGGCGTGCTGCCGGCGCTCATCGGCGCCTCGTTCTACCTCGGGCTCTCGGCTATCCTCGGGTTGGGCATCGGCGCGCTGCTGCGCGCTGTCGCGCCCAGTGTGGCGGGAGCGGTCGTGCTGACGCTGCTGCTGCCGGTGGTGCTGTCGGCGCTGCCCGCGTCGCAGACGGTGCGCAACATTCAGCTGCTCACGATGTCGAAGGCGGGGGATGCCATGAGCAACGCACCCGAGAACCAAGGAGCGCTCGTGAACCTCGTCGACGGATACATCAGCTGGGGTGCCGGGTGGATGATCGCCGCGATCTGGGCGGCCGTGTTCCTGGTGCTGGGAATCCTGCGCCTGCGCCGGGGGGACGTCTGAACACCGCATCGGCCGGCGTGCGCGGCGCCTCTCCAGGGGCGCCGCGTCCGTCGCGCCGGTTCTCGATCGCGGATGCCGTGCTGCCGGCGCTGTACCTTATTACGGCCATCACGATGGCCGCACTCTCGCTCGAGCCGCCGTTCGTCACGCCGCTGTGGTCGCTGGTCGCACTCGGAGTGGGCGGGATCGTCGTGCTGGTCCTGCGGCATCGACATCCCCCCGCAGCCTTCGCGGGCGCGATGGCCCTCGCCCTGGCGTCGACGGCGGTCGGATCGGGGGCCGAGGGGATGCTCGCCGTCGGCGCCATGTACCTGGTCGGACTGCGAGCCCGGCCGATGACGGCCTGGTCGGCCTTGGGCGTGGCGCTGCTGCTCGCCGCGGCGGGTGCGAGAGCCCTCACTCTGCGCGGCACGCGACTGCCGCACATGCTCGGGTCCGCGCCTCCGATCGAGGCGCGGGACACCCTGCTGGACTGGCTGAACTTCTTCAGCCTGCTCGCCGCGCTGCTGCTGATCACGACACTGCTGGGGATCAACGCGGGGCACCGTCGACGCCAGCTCGGGGAGCTTCGGCAACGCGCCGCGCAGCTGGTGCGCGAACGCGATCAGCAGGCCGAGACGGCTCGCGCGCAGGAGCGCGAGCGCATCGCGCGCGAGATGCACGACGTGATCGCGCACAGTCTGACCGTGATGATCGCCGTATCGGACGGCGCGCGCCTGGCCGCGGACGAGAAGCCGCAGCAGGCGAAGGAGGCGATGGGTCGGGTAGCCGAGACCGGACGCAGAACGCTCGGCGAGGTGCGGCGGCTGCTCGGGAGCGTGCGTGCCGACGACACCGAGCCGCACGTGCTGCAGGCTCCGCAACCCGACGCCGCTCGCCTGCCCTCGCTTGTGCAGGAGTTCGCTGCTGCCGGCCTGCCGGTGCGGCTCGCTGTCACGGGCAGCCCGCCCGCCGACGCTGCGCTCGGGCTGACGGTGTACCGGATCGTGCAGGAATCGCTCACCAACTCCCTTCGACACGGCCGGGAGATCCGCTCCGTGGAGGTCGAGGTGGCGTGGCACGACGGTGAAGTGAGGATCATCGTGCAGGACTTCTCAGCTGCCCCGCTGCTGCCGACCGCCGAGCGCTCGCCGGGTCGCGGCCTGGTAGGCATGCAAGAACGTGTCGCGCTGTACGACGGCGATATCGAGGCCGGCCCGCACGGCGGAGGGTGGCGGGTCTCCGCTCGCCTTCGACGGGACGAACGGGGAGAGAGAGAATGACGAACGACGAGATCCGCGTACTGCTCGTCGACGACCAGGAGCTCGTGCGCTACGGCTTCCGGCTCATGCTCGATGCGACGCCCGGCATCGTCGTCGTCGGCGAGGCCGACGACGGCGAGCGGGCGATCGGGGCGGCGGAGCGCCTGCATCCGGATGTGATCCTGATGGATGTGCGGATGCCTGGCACGAACGGCATCGAGGCGACTAGGCGGATCCTCGCCCGCCTGCCTCGCACCCGCGTTCTCGTGCTCACCACCTACGACCTCGACGAGTACGCCTTCGGAGCGCTGCGCGCCGGCGCGGCGGGATTCCTGCTGAAAGACACCAGACCCGAACAGCTCATCGCCGCGATCCATGCTGTGTACGTCGGGGATGCCGTCGTCTCACCCCGGATCACCGCGCACCTGATCGCGACCGCCGCTCCGCACCTCGGCGGCCGGCAGCCCCGCGATGCCGAACGCGCGCTCGGCGATCTCACCGCGAGAGAGCGCGAGATCTTCATGCTGATCGGTCGGGGGCGGACGAACGGCGAGATCGCCGCTGCCCTGCACCTGAGCGACTCCACGGTGAAGACCCACGTCGGTCGGGTGCTCTCGAAGCTCGAGCTGCGCAACCGTGTGGATGCCGTGATCCGTGCGTACGAGCTGGGCGTGGTGGGGCGCTGACGCGCGGTGCGCCGCGACGGTCGTCGAGCGGGCACGAGTTCGCGCCGGCTCAGCGCCTCAGTGCAGAGGGTCTCGGCAGACCGAGCTCTTCAATCAGGTCGCCGAGCGCTCGGTCGAGCTCGGCGCCGGCCTGCGCGATCTTGTTGACGCCGAACCCCGCAAGCTGAGCGCTGGGCACCTCGAAGCTCAGGGTCGTTCCCGGCCGCTTTGTCGTGTGCGCCTCAATGCGCAGCGGCGAATAGAGCACCGCACCTGGATCGTGACGGTACAGCCGGGCGGCGATCGCGTGGTGCGAGATCATCCACACCACGCTGCGCGCCGCGTTGCCCGCGTGCTGCATGAGCTCGTCAGGACGCGAGGTCCATACCCGCACGAATCCGTTCGGGGTCTCCCACTGCAGACCGCGCACGAATCCGGCCCAATCGCCGCTGCGGAGCTCTTCGAGCGCCTGCTCCTGAGACAGTGCGGGAACTGCCCGCTCGAACGCCGCCGTCATCGCATCGAACTGGGCGTTCGTCTCGAGCGTGATGCGCAGTCCCGCGTGCTCGAAGAACGTCTCCTCTGCGTCGTAGCTCATGAAGCCATCTTCGCCCAGCGTCATCTGGCGGATATCCGATCTCATGAAGGCGTCAGTCGCCGAGACACGACTTCCCTCGAAAGACAGGTGAGTGGTGCGCTGCCGAGAGCGCTGGTCGTCTCACGAAAGTCATCGGCAATCGCGCTTCTTCCCGTCCTGCCTATAGGCCGGGACGCGGCTCAGCTCATGTGCGGTGCGAAGATCGCGGCGACGACGTCGGCGGCATGGTCGGCATCTCCCCAGGCGATCGCAGTGACGAGGTCGGCGTGCAGCGTGTGCGCGATGTCCGCATCTGCGCTGGTTTCATGGCGCATATGTGCGGCGAAAACGTGAAGCATGCTGGAGTACAGCGTGACGAAGAGCGGGTTGTGCGTCGCAGCGACGATGGCCTTGTGCAGATCCAGGTCGGTGCTGGCGCGCAGGTCGAGGTCATCGGTCGACCAGCTGGCCCGCCGTCGACTCAGCAGATCGGCCAGCAGCTCGACGTCGGCGTCCGTTCGGTGGGCGGCTGCGAGCGACGGCGCAGCGCTGTCGAGCGCGAGGCGCAGCTCGAGGTAGTCACGACGGGACCCGCCTGAGAGCTGCCGCTACCCGCCGCGTCGTTCGCGGTGTTCGGATACCTCGCGCCGACCGTGACGCGGCGGTTCGGGCTCGAACGCACCGCCTCAATCGCGCTGGGGGTCACGGCCGTATCGATCCTGCTGCGGGCGCTCTCCCCCACCCCGCTCACCCTGACGCTCTCGACCGCCCTCGCCCTGGCCGGCATCGGCGCGGCCAACGTGGTCATCGTCCCTCTGGTGAAGGCGTGGTTCCCGAACACCCTCGCCCTCTGGACATCGCTGTACCTGGTCTCGATGCAGACCGGACAGTTCCTCGCTCCGCTACTGGCGGTCCCCGTCGCGGAGGCCACGAATTGGCGGCTTTCGGTGGGCGTGTGGGCGGTACCCATCGCCGCGGCCGCGGCCATCTGGTTCATCGTCACGACGCGTCGACATTCCCCCGATCATCGCCCTCCCGCTGGACCGACGACGGGGTCGTCGACGAAGGTCAGCCGCTCGTCGGTGGCGTGGGGACTGGTCGGTCTCTTCGCGATGATGTCCGTATCGAACTACGGCATCATCACCTGGATGCCGACCATCCTGACCGACGCGGGGGCCGACCTCGCCCTGGGCGGCACCATGGTCGCTCTCTACTCCGGGTGGGGTGTCGTCGCCGCGTTCGTCGTACCCCGTCTCGTGACGCGCATGGCGAGCCCGTTCCTCATCGTCCTCGTCTGCGCGGTCTCCCTGGTCTTCGGCTACCTCGGCCTGCTCCTCTCGCCGCTGAACGCAACCCTGCTGTGGGTCTGCCTGCTCGGAATCGGGGTCAGCACCTTCCCCCTCTGCATGACCCTCATCAACCGCAGCGCCAGGACCGCGCAGGACGCGTCCGCCGTGTCGGGCTTCGTCCAGGGCACCGGATACGGGGTCGCGTGCCTCGCACCGATCGGACTTGGCCTCCTGCGCGAGGGCACCGGGTCCTGGACCCTCCCGCTCCTCGTCCTCGGCATCACAGCGGCTGTCGGGGTCGTCGCAGGATGGTTCGCCTGTCGACCACGCGTCATCGGAAACGCGCCGGAGCAAGGAGGTGGAGATGTTTCGTAACCAAACCGTTGCATTCGTTACCCGGCCGTTATATGCTCATCGCGCGGTGAATGTTTGCTGTGGCATCCACCGCATGTGATTGCAGGACTCTCTTTGGTGCAAGGGACAAGGGCCGGTCGGAAGCCTCTCCGACCGGCCCTTACTGCTGCCATCCGACGTCGGTGCGCGACAGTACGCTGAGATCATGACCGACCGCGAGCTCGCCCTGCAGGCCTGGGAGAGCCTGTTCCGCGCGCAGCACCAGCTGCTGGCGGAGATGGCCGTCGACTTCGACGGATCCGACCTCACGCAAGGCGAATACGACGTGCTGCTCACCGTCGCGCGTGCGCCCGAGATGACCTCACGGCTGCGCGACATCACCGCGAAGTCACTCATCAGCCAGCCCAGCGTGTCGAGGCTCATCGACCGCATGGTGACGCGCGGCCTCATCACGAAGGCGATGGATCCCGACGACGGTCGCGGTGCGCTGATCACCGCGACGGATGCCGGCGCCAAGGCGTTCCGTCAGCTGGCGACGGTGCACGGGCGCACCATCGCCGAGAAGATGTCGCCCCTCGACGACGCCGAGCTCGCCACCCTGCTGCGCCTCACGCAGAAGCTGCGGGGAATATGATCGCCGAGACTCTGGCAGGGTGTACCTGACACCTGCAAGGGGGAAGGGAAGGTCACCATGGAGATCGCCGGAGCAATCGGCATCCTGGTCATCATCGGAATCGCGGTCGTCGCCGCGATCGTCATCGCACTGATCCTGCTGCTGTTCGCGCGCAGCTGGATCAAGGTCGCCCGAGCCGATGAGGCGCTCGTCATCTCGGGCCGCAAACAGAAGGTGCAACGGGCGGTCATCAATGCCGACGGCAGCACCAGCTCTGAAATGGCCGAGTCACCGGTCACGGTGATCGTCAACGGGAAGTCGCTCGTCAACCCGATCACGCAGCGTCACGAGATCATCTCGCTGCGCTCGCGTCAGGTCCTGCTGAACGCCGAAGCCCAGTCGCTCGACAGCGTCACGCTCAACGTCGACGGCGTCGCCATCGTCAAGATCGGCTCCGACCCCCTCTACGTGCGTCGCGCCGCCGAGCGCTTCGCCTCGCAGGACAAGGCGATCGAACAGTTCACCACCGAGCAGCTCGAGGGCGCACTGCGCGGCATCGTCGCCACCCTGTCGGTTGTCGAGCTGATGCGCGAGCGCAAGAAGTTCTCCGACCAGATCGCCGCCGACGTCTCCAGTGAACTGGCCGATCAGGGGCTCATCCTCGACTCGTTCCAGATCAAGGGCATCACCGACAAGGTCGGCTACATCCAGTCGCTGGGCGCTCCCGAGATCCAGGCGAAGCGCCAGGCCGCCGAGATCTCGCAGACCAACGCCGACCGCGCGATCAACCAGAAGAACATCGCCAACAACGAGGCGAACCTGATCGAGCAGACCGCGCTCGACACCAATACGGCCAACGCCAACGCCGGCATCGGTCGCGCCCGTGCCGAGGCCGAGCAGGCCGAATACCTGGCTCGCGCACAGGCCGAGCAGGCTGTTCTGCAGCAGCAGGCCGAGAACAAGCAGGCCCAGCTCGACGCAGACGTCAAGCGCGTCGCCGACGCGCAGCGATACGAGGCAGAGACCCGTGCGCAGGCGGAGCTGTTCACCCGTGAGAAGGCCGCAGAGGCCGCCGCGATCGAGCAGGTGAAGCAGGCCGAGGCCCGCACCCGCATCGCCGAGCAGCAGGCCCAGGCCGACCGTGCGCGCGCCGCCGGTGAGGCCGCCGCAGCAGAGGCGAAGGCCACCGGTGACGCCAACGCGCTACGGGCGCAGGCCGACGCGGAAGCTGCGGCCCGGCGTCTGCGTGCCAGCGCCGAGGCCGAGGCGATCCGCGCCGAGGGTGAGGCGCGCGCGGCCGCCGTCGAGGCTGAGGCCAAGGCGATCGCCTCGAACCAGGAGGCGTTCCTGTCGCAGCGCGTGCTCGAGGTGCTGCCCCAGATCATGGCCGAGTTCGCCAAGGGCTACTCCGCCATCGGCAACGTCTCGATCATTGGCGGCAACGGCGAGGACGGTGCATCCAGCGTCGTGGGCAGCGACAACGCCAAAGCGATGCGCTCGGTGTTCGACAGTGTGAGCGCCGCGACCGGTCTCGACCTCGCCGCGATCATCCAGGGTCAGGCCGTCGGCCGCGGCTTCGGCGCCGGTGTCGCTCAGTCGACGGATGCCTCGCCTTCGGCATCCTCCACCACGGGCGCGACTACCGCGGTCGTCGAGCGCACCCTCGACGACCCGGCGGAACCCGACGCCGGCGCGTAGCCCGCTGACGGCTAGCCCGCTGTCGGGCGCCCCGCCGCCGAGTAGCCCGCCGCCCGCGAAGGGCCGTCTCGCCATGCGAGGCGGCTCTTCGCGCACACACATCGGGGGCCGACACTCCAGATGTCGGCCGGATGCACGGGATCCGTCCGACATCTGGAGTGTCGCCCGGCATCCGGCATCCGGCATCCGGCATCCGGCATCCGGCATCCGGCATCCGGGGTCACTTTCGTACGCTTCTCGCGCCGCGGGCGTACACAATCGACCTCGCAGCGGCCCCAGGTTCACCGAACCGGAATCGAGCGGGCAGACTGGAACCGTGACCTCCCGCTCGTTCGACCTCGCCCGCATCAGCGCGGGGCTGTCGTTCGCGGCAGCGCTCGACGACGTCGACCGCACCCTCGACACGAGCACGGCGCTGGTCATCAGCGCCCCGCCGGGCACGGGCAAGACCACGCTTGTGCCTCCCCTGCTCGCGACGCGCACCCGAGGGCGCGTGATCGTCACGCAGCCGCGGCGCGTGGCTGCCCGCGCGGCCGCCCGGCGCCTCGCCGAACTCGACGGGTCACCGCTCGGCAGCCGCGTCGGCTTCACCGTGCGCGGCGAGCGCAGAACGAGTCCCCAGATGCGCGTCGAGTTCGTCACGGCGGGAGTCCTGCTGCGCCGGATGCTCGATGCCCCCGGCCTCGACGGCATCGATGCCGTGATCATCGACGAGGTGCACGAGCGCGCGCTCGAGACCGATCTGCTGATCGGGCTGCTGGGCGAGGTGCGTGAGCTGCGCGACGACCTCACGCTGGTCGCGATGTCGGCCACGCTCGATGCCGAGCGGGTCGCCTCCGTCATCGGCACCCCCAACTCGCCCGCGCCGGTCGTCGAGCACCGTGTTCCCGCGCATCCGCTCACCGAGCGGTGGGCGCCCAGCCCGGCACCGCGGCTCGACGAGCGCGGCGTGACCCGGTCCTTCCTGGATCATGTCGCCGGCACCGCGGCATCCGCTGCTCGCGCTCTCGTCGGCAGCGCCCCCGGCGCCGACACCCTCGTCTTCGCCCCGGGCGCCAGGGAGGTCGCCCAGATCGCCCGCCGCATCGCCGACATGGCGCCGGACTTCGATGTGCGAGAACTGCACGGGCAGCTGCCGTCGGCCGCTCAGGATGCGGTTATCCGCGGCCGCGACGCCGGTGGCCGACCGCGCATCATCGTCACGACGTCGCTCGCCGAGTCGTCGGTGACCGTGCCGGGCGTGCGCCTCGTCGTCGACAGCTGCCTTGCCCGGAAGCCGCAGCGGGATGCTGCCCGCGGCATGACCGGACTCGTGACGGCCGCGGCATCCCGATCGTCGTGTGTGCAGCGCGCCGGACGCGCCACCCGGCAGGGTCCCGGCACGGTCGTGCGGTGCCTCGACCAGCGCGCGTACGCCACCGTCCCGGCTCGCCCTGCCCCCGAGATCGCGACGGCCGACCTCGCCGACGCCGCGCTGCTGCTCGCGTGCTGGGGCGCCCCGGGTGGCGTGGGCCTGAGACTCATCGACCCGCCGCCGGCCGACAGCCTGAGCGACGCGACCGCGGTGCTGCACGCCCTCGGCGCGCTCGACGACGCGGGCCGCGTCACCGACGAGGGGCGCGCGCTCGCGCGCATCCCGACCGATCCGCGCCTTGCCCGGGCGCTGCGCGACGGATCGAGCCTGGTCGGCGCACGGGCGGCGGCCGAAGTCGTCGCGCTGGTCGGCGGTGACATCCGCGTGCGCGATGCCGACATCGCCGCCGCGATCGGCGCGCTGCGTCACGGTCGAAGCCCGGATGCGCAGCGGTGGGCTCGGGAGGTCGACCGCCTCGTGCGTCTCCTGCCATCGGAAGGGTCTGCGCGGGGCCGCTCAGATGACGTCGGGCTCGTCGTCGCGCTCGCCTTCCCCGCACGGATCGCCAAGCGGGTCGAACGCTCGTCAGACGGGGCGACGTTCCTGCTGGCATCCGGAACCCGAGCGGGGATCAGCGGCCCCCTCGCCGACGCCGAGTGGCTGGCCGTGGCCGACGTGGCACGGGCATCCGGTCGCGTCGCCGCCGGCTCGGGCGCGGTGATCCGCGCCGCCGCGGCCATCACCGAGCAGCACGTCGAACGCGCCGCCGATCACCTGATCACCGACCGGGTCGAGGCGCAGCTGATCGGCGGCCGTGTCAGCGCCCGCCGCGAGCGACGCGTCGGGGCGATCGTGCGCTCGTCCGTCCCGGTGCGTGCGTCTGCCGCAGCGGGGCGGGATGCCGTGCAGCGCGCCGTGCAGGCAGACGGTCTCGACGTGTTCACCTGGTCGGATGCCGCCGACGGTTTGCGCCGACGGATGGCCCTGCTGCACCGAGAGCTGGACGAGCCCTGGCCCGACGTCTCAGACGCTGCCCTGCTGGACCGCCTTGGCGAGTGGCTCGATCCCGAGCTCACGGCCCTCGCGGGCGGCACTCCGGCCGATCGCATCGACCTCGTGACGCCGCTGCGCCGGCTGCTGCCGTGGCCGGCCGCCGCCGAGTTCGACGCGTTCGCTCCCGAACGGCTCGAGGTACCCAGCGGCACGCGCATCCGGATCGGCTATCCCCCGCTCGACGAACCCGACGCGCAACCCGTGGTGTCGGTCAAGCTGCAGGAGTGCTTCGGCTGGGCGCAGACACCACGGCTCGTCGGCGGGCGCGTGCCGGTGCTGTTCCACCTGCTGTCCCCTGCCGGTCGACCCCTCGCAGTGACTGCCGATCTGGCCTCGTTCTGGTCGGGCCCGTACGCGCAGGTGCGAGCGGAGATGCGCGGCCGGTATCCGAAGCATCCGTGGCCCGAGGACCCCTGGGCCGCCGCACCCACCCGGCGCACCACGAAGCGCACCGCCCGAGAGTGACGGGTGCATGCCCTGTCACTCCCCGCCGCGGCGTTGAACCCGTCGCTCACGGCGTGCGTCGGCGCAGCGTCAGTGGCGCCAGCACGAGGCATCCGACCGCGAAAGCCCCGACGATCAGCAGCGGCGAACCGACGTCCCAGCCCTCCTCGCCCGCCGTGACAGCCTGAATCGCGTCGATCGCGTGGCTCAGCGGCAGCCAGTCCGAGATCGCGTACAGCACGTCGGGCATCTGGTCGCGCGGCATGAACAGCCCGCCCAGGATGATCTGCGGAAACACGAGCACCGGCATGAACTGCACCGCCTGGAATTCCGTCTGCGCGAACGCGCTTGCCAGCAGCCCGAGTGCCGTGCCGAGAATGGCGTCGACCACGGCGACCAGACCCAGCTGCCAGAGCGGGCCGTCCACCTGCAGACCGCACACGTACACGGCGAAGGTCACCGTGATGATCGCCTGCACGACGGCCATCAGCCCGAAGGCCAGCGCGTAGCCGATGATGAAGTCTGCTTTGCCGAGCGGTGTCGTCATCAGTCGTTCGAGCGTGCCGGAGCGTCGCTCGCGAAGGGTGGTGATCGAGGTGATCAGGAACATCACGATGAACGGGAAGAGCGCGAGGATCGCTCCGCCGAACCGGTCGAAGATGCCTTCCTGATCGGCGAACAGCCAGGCGAAAAGCCCGACCAGCAGGCTCGGCGCGATCAGCATGAGAGCGATCGAGCGAGGGTCGTGGCGCAGCTGGTGAAGCACTCGCCCGGCGGTGGCGATCGCGCGGCGGATGCTCATCGCTCGACCCCGCGCCGGGAGCGGCGCGTCTCGTGACCGGCGTCGCGTTCGATCAGGGTGAGGAACGCGCTCTCTGCGTCGGTCTGCCCGGTGTCTTCGAGCAGCTGCCGTGGCGTGGTGTCGGCGATCAGCCGTCCGTCGCGCATGAGCAGCAGCCGGTCGCAGCGCAGCGCCTCGTCCATGACGTGACTCGAGACGAGCATGGTCGTGCCTGCGTCGGCGATCTGCCGGAAGAGCCCCCACAGCTCGGCCCGCAGCACGGGGTCGAGACCGACCGTCGGCTCGTCGAGCACGACCAGCTCGGGGTCGCCGAGCAGCGCGACCGCGAGCGAGACACGGTTCTGCTGACCGCCGCTGAGATCGGCGACCGTCTGCTGCGCGTGGCGTGCGAGCCCCACTCGCTCGATCACGCCGGTGACGTCGGAGCGCGATGCGCCGACGACGGATGCGAAGTAGCGGAGGTTCTCGCGCACGCTCAGGTCGTCGTAGACGGCGGAGCCCTGTGTGCCGTACGAGACACGGTGCCGCAGCCCGGGCGAACCGGCCTGTTCGCCGAACACGGTCACCGTGCCGCCGTGGATGCGCTGCACGCCGACGATCGAGCGCATCAGCGTCGTCTTGCCGCACCCCGACGGCCCCAGCAGGCCGATCACCTGCCCGCCGGAAATGCGCACCGACAGCCCGTCGAGCACGTCATGGTGCCCGCGTCGCACGCGCAGCCCGTCGATGACGACGGCGTCCGCCGGGTTCATCATGCGTCGATTATTCACCCGCGCACGAGTTCACGGGTGAGCAATCGTCAGCACTCGATGACGTTCACCGCCAGGCCGCCCTCGCTGGTCTCCTTGTACTTCGTCGACATGTCGAGACCGGTCTGGCGCATGGTCTCGACCACGGCATCCAGCGAGACGTAGTGGTGGCCGTCGCCGCGCAGCGCGAGACGCGCCGCCGTCACCGCGGTCGAGGCGGCGATTGCGTTGCGCTCGATGCACGGGATCTGCACCAGCCCGCCGATCGGGTCGCAGGTGAGCCCCAGGTGGTGCTCCATCGCGATCTCGGCGGCGTTCTCGATCTGCCGCACCGTGCCGCCCATCACCGCGGTGAGGCCGCCGGCCGCCATCGCGCATGCCGAGCCGACCTCGGCCTGGCAGCCGCCCTCGGCACCCGAGATCGACGCGTTCGCCTTGAACAGCGAGCCCAGCGCGGTCGCGGTGAGCAGGAACCGTCGGATGCCGCGGCGCCGGTTCGCCTCTGCCACCGCTTCGCCCTCCAGTGGGCTCAGGGACCCATCGGGGGAGCTCATCGACCCAGCAGGTGTGCTCATCGACCCATCCGAAGGGCGGAAGCCGAGCAGGGCGCTGCCGACCAGCTCCCCGTGCGGGGTGACCGCGTTGCCGACGCCCAGGCCGGAGTCGGCGAGGAAGCGCCACCAGTACATCGCCACCGCGGGCAGGATGCCGGCCGCACCGTTCGTCGGGGCGGTGACGACGCGTCCGCCCGCCGCGTTCTCCTCGTTCACGGCGAGTGCGAAGGCACCCAGCCATTCGCCGGGAAGCGCCGGATGCCCGTCGGCTTCGGCCGCCTCGAGCTGCTGGCGGATGTCGCCCGCGCGGCGCTTCACCTTCAGGATGCCGGGCAGTGTGCCCCCGGAGTGCAGTCCCGCATCGACGCACGACGCCATGGCATCCCAGATCGCGTCGAGACCCGTCGCGACCTGCTCTTCGGAGCGCACCGCCATCTCGTTCCCGCGGGCGATCTCGGCGATCGACATGCCCGTCTCGTCGCACAGTGCGAGCAGCTCTTCGGCGGTGTCGTACGGGTACGGCTGCGGGGCCGCGGCCACCCGCGCCTCCTCGCCGTCGCGGCGGATGAAGCCGCCACCGATCGAGTAGTAGGTCTGCTCGAGCACCGGCGCGCCCTCGGCATCGAGCGCCTGCAGGGTCATCGCGTTGGGGTGGCCGGGCAGCCGCGTGCGCGGGACGAAGGCGATGTCGTCTTTCGCGAACGGGATCCTGTGCTCCCCCGCCAGCATCAGATCGCGCGCCTCGGGCCAGCGGCTCCACAGCTCGCGCACCTCGTCGGGGTCGCAGCTCTCGGGGTGCAGTCCTTGCAGACCGGCGACGACGGCATCCGGAGTGCCGTGACCCAACCCGGTCGCTCCCAGCGAGCCGAACAGCTCGCACCGAACACGAGCGACGCGACTGAGCAGTCCTTCGGCCCTCAGACGAGCGGCGAAGTCCACGCCGGCGCGCATAGGACCGACGGTGTGCGAACTCGACGGCCCCACACCGATGGAGAACAGATCGAAAGCCGAGACGTACGCAGTCACGCCTCCAGCCTACGTCCACCAGGGCTCTTCCGGGCCGCCGCCCGATCGGCCACCCCCTGCAGGGATCCATACCGACACGCTCCCGCCCGGTCCTGCGCAGCATCCCGCAGGAAAGGCGAAACCCCCGCCGCTCTCGCGACGGGGGTTTCACTACTGTCTCAACACAGTGCGCGCCCCGAGGGACTCGAACCCCCAACCTTCTGATCCGTAGTCAGATGCTCTATCCATTGAGCTAGGGGCGCACGACCCGCTCAGCGGGCCGAAGAACAGCCTACAACACGTTTCGTCGAGAAGCGAAATCCGGGCAGGGCGGGCTCACGCCCGGCGCGTCCAGAGCGCACGCTTGCCGTCTCGCTCGGCGCGCGAGTCGTCTTTCTCCGCCACTTTCTCGGCCGCCTTCTCGCGCTTGCGGCGAGCGCGCTGCTCCGACGAGAGCGCCTGCAGGTCGACGAGTTTGAGGGCCTGCATCCGCGCCTCGCGCATCTGCTCGTACTCGGGATCCTGATCCGCCCGCATCCCCTCGACGCGCAGCCGGCGATCGAGGTTGCTGCGCACGTCGGTCCACGCCGCCGCCCTCGCCTCTTCGACCAGGGCGCGCAGCCTCTCGGGGTCTTCGGTCATCTCGCGCAGGTGGTTGGCGACCCCGAGCGACTGCTTCGCGCGACGACGCAGATTGCGCACGTCGCGATCGCGGTAGTCGTGCGTGCCGTGCGGGTCGGAGTGCCGACCCCGGGCCCGTTTGCGCAGGGCCGTGAGGTGCTCGGCGGCCTGCTCGGATTCGTCGGCCATGGCACGCAGCGCGACGCGTGCCTCGTCCATGTAGTGGTCGATCTCGAAGGCACCGCCCTGTGCGATCGTACCGACCAGGATCTGGTTCTTCACGGTCAGCCGAACGGCCGCCGTGGCGATCGCGACGCCCTCGGCGACGGCATCAGCTGTTCGTCCCACGAGTACCTCCCGAGTCGAGCGTACCGGCACCCCACCGACAGCGGTGGGGTGGGTTCATTCGCGCGGAGCGGATGCCCCGAACATGCGCTCGTGAGCGGCTGTCCGTCCTTCCGCAAGGTGCGCGGGAACCAGCCGCCGCAGGGCCTCGATGTCTCGCGCGCGGATCGCGTCGAGGATCTCACGGTGAGTGGATGCCATGTCGGCGAGGTCGTCGTGCTGCCCGAACAGCCAGCGCAGCCTGGTGACCAGAGAGCCCGCCAACTCGACCAGCATGGCGTTCTGCGACAGCCGGACGACGGCCATGTGGAACGCCGTCGACGCGTGCCGCGCGGATTCGACGTCGTCGAGCGCCGCGGCAGCGGCCTCCTGCGCGACGAGCGACTCGAGCAGCGCGATGCCGACCTCGTCGACGCGCTGGGCGGCGAGCACGAACGACAGTGTCTCGAGCGCCTCTCGGACCTCGAAGAAGCCCTGCAGGTCGTGCGGTGAGAACTCGCGGACCGTCGCCCAGCTGCGCGGCCGTGCCACGACGATCCCGTCGGCGACCAGCGACTTGATCGCCTCGCGTACTGGCAACCGCGACACCTGCAGCTCGGCGGCGATGTCGCGCTCGACCAGTCGGGAACCCGGTGGGCGTCGACCCGACATGATGTCTTCTCGGAGCGCATCCGCGACACGCTCCGATTCGAGGCCGGACGTTTCATCTGACGGCATGATCGGATTCAACCACCACCCGGCCGATTCAGCCAGTGTTCCGGCATTCCGCCTGTTCCGGCGAGTCCGTCAGAGCTCGGCGGGCGGTGCGGGTCCGTCTTCCGCCACTTCGGGGTGACGCACCAGGTTCACGACGGCGACGGCGAGCCCTCCCCACACGGTGACCATCGCGACGATCATCATGACGACAGCGGTGGGGGTCATGGTCGTGCTCCCTTCGTGCGGGCATCCGCGATGGCGATGCTCGCGGTCTCGGCATCCGGCTCGTAGTTCTCGACGTCGAGGAACTCGTCGTACTCGGGATCGTCCTTCGCGTGCGAGCGACGGCTCCACGGCAGCAGCGACAGCAGGATCGCGAACACGATGATCGCGACCACCGTCCCCCAGCCGAAGATCGCCAGGAACCACAGTGGATAGCCCTCGTACGGCGTGGTGACCTTGGCCATGATCTCGCTGACGAACAGGTAGCCGAGCACGACCGGGGCGAGCGCGCCGACCAGCAGCATCCACGTCCAGCCGAGCCGGAAGCTCGATCGCCTGTTCAGGTGCTCGCGCAGCACCGGCAGCTTGCGCAGGATCCAGGCCACGAGGATGACGGCGACCAGGGCCACGGCCATGATGCCGAAGGCGTTGATGAACGCGTCGGTCGTGTCGAGCACCTGCAATGCGGTGGTGGTCGAGAAGAACGCGATCGAGATCAGCGCCACAGGGATCGCCACCGTGAGCGTGGTGCGTACCCGGCCCCACCCGAGCTTGTCCTGCAGCGCGGCGACGACCACCTCCAGCACGGAGATGAGCGACGTGATGCCGGCGAACACCAGGGCGCCGAAGAAGAGGACGCCGAAGATCGAGCCGCCGGTCGCCTGCGAGACGATCGTCGGGAAGGCGATGAACGCCAGACCGATGCCCGAGGATGCGACGCCGGAGACGTCGGTGCCCTGGGCCTGCGCCATGAAGCCGAGCGCAGCGAAGACGCCGATGCCGGCGAGGATCTCGAAACCGGAGTTCGCGAAGCCGACGACGAGACCGGACCCGGTCAGATCGGTCTTGCGCTTCAGGTACGACGAGTAGGTGACCATGATGCCGAACGCCACCGACAGCGAGAAGAAGATGTGGCCGTAGGCCGATGCCCACACGCCCGGGTCGGCGAGCGCCTCCCAGTTCGGGGTGAAGAACGCGTTCAGCCCGTCCATGGCACCGGGGAGGAACAGCGCCTGCACGACGAGGGTGACGAACATGAGCGTCAGCAGCGGCATGAGGATCATGTTGGCCACACCGATGCCGCGCTTGACGCCCAGCGCCATGATGGTGATCACGACGAGCCACACGCCGATGAGCGGAATGCCGACCTGTGGCACGAACTCGAGCGAGATGCCGTTCTTGATGTCGCCCATCTCGAGGAAGTCGGAGAAGAAGTAATCCTGCTCGTTGCCCTCGCCCCAGGCGATCTGGGCCGAGAACCAGGTGTACATCGCCGCCCAGGCGATGATCACGGCATAGTACGTGGCGATCACGACGCAGATCAGCACCTGCCACCAGCCGAGCGGCTCGGCCGCGCGGCTCATCCGCCGGAACGCGAGCGGTGCCGACCCGCGGAAGCGGTGGCCGATCGCGTAGTCGAAGAAGAGCAGCGGGATGCCGGCGGTCAGCAGCGCGCACAGGTAGGGGATGAGGAACGCACCGCCACCGCCCTCGTACGCGACGTACGGGAACCGCCAGATGTTGCCGAGCCCGACCGCAGATCCGATCGCCGACATGATGAAGACGTTGCGCGACCCGAAGGCCTCGCGCTTTCTGGTGTGCGTCGTTGCATTCGCCATGTTCCGAGGCTACCGGAGGGCCGGGATCTGACGGCTGGCCCCGCCGATGCGCTCAGCCGTGAAGATCGGCGCTTGAGTCATCGGCCCCGTCGACGCCGGGGCCGGGCCCGGGACGCACTGCCGCGGTGTCGGCGATGTCGATGCGCACGTTGCCCTCGTGCTCCGTGACCTCGATGCGGGGTGCGGCATCGGCCTCGGTCGAGTGCTCGGCACGGAGGAACTGATCGCGCAGCTTCTGCTCGTCTGTCATCCCGTCGACGCCGTGATCTTTCTCGCTCATGTCTCGACCATCGCGCACGCGGGCGGCACGGGCGAGACCCTGGCCGCTGAGCGACGAGCGTGATAGAGGCCCGGGGGCCAGCATCTGCTGCTCACCACCTCGGGTGGACGTCCGCACGGAACCGACGGTCGTAGAGATCCCGCACGGCAGAGGTGAAGGCCTCGCCGAGCTGGGGAACCGACCCCGCGGCCGCGTTCGATTCCGCCTGTGCAACGCTGCGCGCACCGGGGATCACGGACGACACACCCGGAAGCTGCGATACCCATGCCAGAGCCGCGGTCGCAGGAGCGAGACCTGCTCCTGCGGCAAGCGCGGAGAACTCCTGCGCCGCCTCCACCCCCTGTTCGTAGTCGACGCCCGAGAAGGTCTCACCCTGGTCGAAGGCCTCGCCGTGCCGGTTGAAGCTGCGGTGATCGTTCGCGGCGAACTCCGTGTCGCGGGAGTAACGCCCCGAGAGCAGCCCGCTCGCGAGCGGCACGCGGGCGATGATGCCGACGCCCGCGTCGACGGCTGCCGGCAGGACCTCGTCGAGCGGTTTCAGGCGGAAGGCGTTGAGGATGATCTGCACGGTCGCGACACCCGGACGCGCGATGGCGGCGAGCGCCTCGGCGGTCGTTTCGACACTCACGCCATAGGCGGCGATCGCCTGTTCGGCGACGAGGGTGTCGAGCGCGTCGAACACGGCGTCATCGGCGTAGACCGCGGTCGGCGGGCAGTGCAGCTGCACGAGATCGAGCGTGGCGGCGCCGAGATTGCGGCGACTCCGGTCGGTCCAATCGCGGAAGTTCTCGAGCACGTAGTTCGCCGGGATCTGCTCCACGCGGCGCCCCATCTTGGTGGCGACCGTGAGCGGGGCATCCGGGTTGTCGCGCCGCCATGCCCCGATCAGCGACTCGCTGCGCCCGGCGCCGTAAACGTCGGCGGTGTCGAAGAACGTGACGCCGGCTGCGGCGCTCGCATCGAGCACGGCTCGGGCATCCGCTTCACTCACCTCGCCCCAGTCGGCGCCGAGCTGCCATGTGCCGAGACCGATGACGGAGACGTCGCGACCAGTGCGACCCAGAGTGCGATGCTGCATGCGATCGAGCTTAGGGCGTGGCCGCATCGTCGGCGCCGCGGCGGCTGGGCGACAGGAGTTCGGCGAACAGGGCGTCCAGAGCAGGGTCGACCCGCTGCAGCTCGGGATGCGCGTCATGCCAATCGATGATCTCGCGCGCCGCCTGATGGAGGGCGACGGTCGGCGCGAAATCGGGGACGAGGCGGCGGATCTTGGTGTTGTCGAAGACGACGGAGTGCGCCATGTCGCCGGTCAGCTGGCCCGCCCGCTCGGGAGCGAGCCGCTCGATCTCGGTGCTCGGTGCGTACCGCAGCCGCGGCTCAGCTCCAGCGGTCCGCCCGAGGATCGAATAGATCTCGTTCCACGTGTAGACGAAATCGCTCGTGATCTGGAAGGTGTCCCCGTAGGCGAGCGGGTTACCGAGGAGTCCGACGAATCCGACGGCGAAGTCCTTCGCGTGGGTGAGGGTCCACAGCGACGTGCCGTCGCCGTGGACGACGATCTCCTCGCCTCGGCGGATCCGGTCGATCGCTGTCCACCCGCCGAACGCCGGGATCGTCCACTTGTCGTAGGTGTGCGAGGGACGCAGCACCGTCACCGGGAAGTCGCGATCGCGATACGCCCTGGTCAGCAGCTCCTCGCACGCGATCTTGTCGCGCGAGTACTGCCAATGCGGATTGCGAAGCGGGGTCGACTCCGTGATCGGCAGGCGCGCAACCGGCTTCTGATAGGCGGATGCTGAGCTGATGAAGACGTACTGACCCGTGCGGCCTTCGAAGCGGTCGATGTCGCGCTGCACCTGATCAGGAGTGAAGGCGATCATGTCGGCGACCGCGTCGAACTCGCGACCACGAAGCGCAGCGTCGACGGCATCGGCATCCGAGATGTCAGCCGTCAGCACTTCGATGCCGTCCGCCGGCGCTCGGCGCGACTGCCCGCGGTTCAGCAGCGTCACCTCCATGCCACGCCGCGCTGCGAGTTCGCTCGCCGCAGAGGAGATGATTCCCGTTCCGCCGATGAACAGCACCTTCAACGCAGTCATGCGGTGCACTCTACCGAGGAGCGAGTGCGGGGCGCGGTTTCGATTGGCGGAGACGGAGGGATTCGAACCCTCGGTCCCCATAAGGGGACTCCACCTTAGCAGGGTGGTGCACTAGGCCTGACTATGCGACGTCTCCAGGCATCCGACTTCCACCGGATGCGCCTTGCAATCATAACGGTTGGGCGAGGCTCCCCACGAATCGAGTCCGTACGGTCAGATCGGGCGACCGGTCGCGCAGTCGAATCGCAGCTCGCGCGCCAGCCCGAGCGCCGGAACGGTGAACCGCGCAGTGACGGTGCCCGCAGCGATGTCGGCGTCCGTCACGGTGAGTGCGGGGTAGGGCTGAGAGAACAGCAGCCGGCCTCCGGAGGGGATGTCCTGCGGCGGGGTGCTTCCACCCGGGTGCTCGAGCACGACGTTCCGAGCCCCCGCATCCGCCGGCACACGCACACGCACGTGGAACGCGAGGATGTCTCCTGCGCGCAGCCCCGGCTGCGGAGGCCCGTAGTTGCGCAGCTGCGCCTCGCGGGTGCCGAGGATCATGCCGCCTGCCGCCCCGTAGGCCTGGCCGACTTCCTTCCACGCACTCGCGGCGACGCCTCCCGCGTCGACGGGGTAGACGTGATGTTCGCCGACGTGCACCCACTCGTCGGGCAGTCCGGGTGTGATCGAACGCAGGATGACCTCGAGGGTGGGCGCGGACGGCGCACCGACCCGGGCGGTCTCGGGGTCGATCGGGCCGGCATCCTGGATCTGCGGCAGAGTCACGGTGGTGAAGACGATCTCGGAGTATCCCTCACGTTCGTACAGCACCCCGATACGCCCATCGGGCAGGGCGGTCGCGCACGAGTACGCCGAGCTGCCCTCGCAGATCACGTGCTGGTGCGGCCAGGTCACTCCACCGTCGAACGACAGGCTCACCGCCGTGTTGCGGCGCATCTGGGGGTCGAGGTTCGAGGTGACGAGCAGCGCTCCGGGCGCTGAGGACGCGTCCGTGAGGGCGAGCAGCGATCCGTTGTCGCTGGGGTCGGGCAGACCGGCGACCTGCTCGACGGCGCTCCATGTCGCACCGCCGTCGGTCGAGCGCGAGGCCAGCCGGTGCGGCGTGCCTCGCGAGTGCAGCAGCAGCGACCCGTCGGGCAGCGCCGCGATCGACGACTCGTTCGTGCCGGCGCGCACGGCGGCTCCCAGCATCCAGGTCTCGCCGTGATCATCGCTGTACGCGGCGGCCGCCGTGATCTCGCCGCTGTCCAGCAGCACCATGGGCTGCACGAGACGCCCGGCGTACTCGCCCTCATCGATGCGCACGCCTGTGCCGGATGCGGCGAAGATGCCCGTGATGCCGGGCCGCTTGAGCTGCGCGGTGAGGCGCCGGTGCTCCCAGGTGAGTCCGTCATCGTCCGACACCGATACGTCGACGTGCTGCACCTCATCCACGGGCTCGGTGCCCTCGACCGCTTCGAAGAAGCCGGCCCGCGTGCCGGCCGCGTGGAACATGAACACCCGTTCGGTCGCGGTGTCCACCAGCAGCGACGGGTCGCCGAAGCCCTGCAGCCCGGTGCCGGTGCGCACCACCTCCTGCGGACCCCACGTCGCACCGTCGTCAACGCTGCGCCGCAGCAGCAGGTCGATCGGGCTGGGCAGATCGTCGAGGTTCGGGCGGCCGTCGTAAGCGGCGAGCAGAGTTCCGCGGGCGGTCACGGCGAGAGCGGGAATGCGGTACTGCGCGTAGCCGCCCTCGCCGCGGCGAGCGATGGGGAGGGTGGTCACCCGACGATCTTACCGACCCGCACCGCCAGCGACCCGCTCAGCGTGCGGCGCCGCGATCAGCGGCGCACGTTGCCGTTGGAGCAGGTCTGCACCGCGGCCGAGTTGCCCTTGATCGAGCTCGGCAGCTGCGCGACGTCGTCGGGCACCGGGGTCTCGGTCGCGGTCGGGTCCGGTGCGTCGGTCTCCGGCGCCGCAGGAGCCTCCGGCTGCTGCACGACCACGCCGTCGTCCTTCGTGTTCTCGTGCGTGATCTGCAGCTGCTTGTTGGCGGCGATCGCATCCCACAGCGCGGTGGCCGCCTGCTTGTCCGGGACGACCTTGTTGGGATCGTTGGGGTCTGTGGCGGTCGGGTACTGCACGAAGACGATGTCCTCGAACGGCACGCTCTTCACGGCCAACGCGATCTGCACGATCTTCATCGGGTCGGCCAGCGAGGTCGACGCCTCGAGGTTGTTGAGCCCGGTGTCGGCGAGGCGCAGCATCGTGGGCACATTGCCGAGCACCTCGCCGCTGATCATCTTGCGGGCGAGACTCGACATGTACTGCTGCTGATTGCCGATGCGGCCCAGGTCCGACCCGTCGCCGACGCCGTGACGGGTGCGCAGGAACTGCAGCGCCTGCATGCCCTGGATGGTGTGCGTGCCGGCCGGCATGTCGAGACCGGTGTACTTGTCCTTGATGGGGTTCGCGAGGCACACGTCGACGCCGCCGATGGCATCCGTGATCTCGATCACTCCGCCGAAGGTGACCTTCGCGGCGAACTCGATGTCTTCGCCGGTCAGCTTCGAGATCGTCTGGGCGACGCAGTTCAGCCCGCCGCCCTCACCGCCGTGCTCGTATGCGACGTTGAGCGGCTGCTTGCTCATGGCCGAGTTGGTGCGGCCGTTCGCGTCCGTGCAGGCGGGGATGGGAAGCATCAGGTCTCGTGGGAAGCTCACGGCGGTGACGCGGCGCGGCTCGGCCGAGACGTGCACGAGCAGATTCACGTCGTTGAGTGTCCCGCTGGAGTCCTTTCCGGTGCAGCGCGCGCCGAACAGATGCGCGTACTTCTCTTCGCAGGTGTCGACGCCGGCGAGGAGGATGTCGAACCCGCCTGGATACGCGCCGATGTCCGGCGGGAGCTCTTTGGTGTCCTCGAGCTCGACCGCGTTGGCGCTCACCGTGGTCGTGAAGCTGCTGAGCACGTACCCGGCGACACCCACGCCACTCACGAGCACGACCGCGAGCACCACGCCGACGATCTTGAGCAGCTGCCCCACCGCACTCGGCGACCGCAGCTGACCATGGCGCGCCACGGGCTGGCGCCGCTTGACGGACGTGCTCACTCGGGTGGCCTTTCGACAGGAAGCGGAGGGTGTGGGATTCGAACCCACGGGACATTGCTGCCCACTGGTTTTCAAGACCAGGTCCATCGGCCGCTCGGACAACCCTCCCGACGCCGGTTCGCACCGGACGGTCAGTCGTCGAGTCTATCGGTTTCAGGAAAGCCCATCAGGACGACTCATTGTCGCGCGGCCGCCTGGGGATCTTCTGGGCAAGGCGGTCGAAAAAGCAGTCAGAGCAGGGTGCGGAGGGCGGATGCCAGACCGCCGTCCTCGACGGCGCCGGTGAGCTCGCCGGCAGCATCCTGCACTTCCGCCACCGCCTGCCCCATGGCCACCGCCCGCCCGCCGCCGGCGAGCGCCCAGGCGAACATGCCGAGGTCGTTGCGGCCGTCACCGGCCACGAGCACGTTCTCGGGCGCCACCCCGAGCTGCGCACGCACACGCTCCAGCGCGGTCCCCTTGTCGACGCCCTTCGGGGCGATGTCGAGCCAGGACGTCCAGCCGACGGCGTACGAGACCTCGTTCAGCCCGGCCTCGGCGACGATGCGCTGGAAGTCGGCCTCGTCGTGCTCGGGTGAGACGACCACGACGCGCGAGACCGGCTGCCGCATGAGCTCGTCGAACTCCACCCGACGACCGCCGTCGAGCGTCCAGTCGTCGAGCACATCGGTGTACAGCCGCGCACCGGATCCGAGCTCGACCATGTACCGCGCCTCGGGCAGGGTATCGCGCAGCAGCCCGAGCACGGGAGCGGGATCGAAGACCTCGACGCGCCAGCGTTCCCATCCCCCGCCCGCACGGCGCATCACGACCGCACCGTTCGAGCAGACGACGTGATCGGCCGTCAGGCCGAGCTCGTCGACGTATCTCTTGGTGCCGCTCCAGCTGCGTCCCGTCGCGATCATGACCTCGTACCCGGCATCGCGCACCTCGGCGATCGCCTCGGCGACGCCCGGGCTGAGCGTCTCATCCTGCAGCAGGATGGTGCCGTCGACGTCGAGCCCGACCAGGCCCCGGGAGCTCACTCGGTGCCCTGCGCGGCGTTCGACGGCTCCGACCAGCCGATCGGCCGCAGCACGTCGATGCCGCCGAGATACGGCCGCAGCACCTCCGGCACGGTGACCGAGCCGTCGGCCTGCTGGTGCGTCTCGAGGATCGCGACGATCCAGCGCGTCGTGGCCAGGGTGCCGTTCAGCGTGGCCACGGTGCGCGTCTTCGCCGGTGCCACATCGTCTGACTCCGGGCGGTACCGGATGTCGAGGCGGCGGGCCTGATACGTCGTGCAGTTCGAGGTCGAGGTGAGCTCGCGGAAAGCGCCCTGGGTGGGCACCCATGCCTCGATGTCGAACTTGCGTGCCGCACTCGAGCCGAGGTCGCCCGCAGCCACGTCGATCACGCGGTATGCGAGCCCCAGAGCGGTGAGCATCTCCTCCTGCAGTGCGACGAGGCGATCGTGCTCGGCCTCGGCGTCTTCGGGAGTCGTGTAGACGAACATCTCGAGTTTGTTGAACTGGTGCACGCGGATGATGCCGCGGGTGTCCTTGCCGTACGAGCCGGCTTCGCTGCGATAGCAGGTCGACCAGCCGGCGTACCGGTGCGCTCCCTCACCGAGGTCGAGGATCTCGTCCTTGTGATATCCGGCGAGCGGAACCTCGCTGGTGCCGACGAGGAACAGGTCCTCCTTGTCGAGGTGGTAGACCTCGTCGGCGTGCTCGCCGAGGAACCCGGTGCCCCGCATGATCTCGGGCCGCACGAGCGTCGGCACGATCATCGGCGTGAAGCCGTTCGCGAGCGCCTTGTCGAGCGCGAGGTTCATCAGCGCGATCTCGAGACGGGCGCCGATGCCCTTCAGGAAGTAGAAGCGCGAGCCCGACACCTTCACGCCGCGTTCCATGTCGATGGCGCCGAGCATCTCTCCGAGTTCGAGGTGGTCGCGCGGCTCGAAGTCGTACGAGGGCACGTCGCCGACGCGGCGCAGCTCGACGAAGTCCTCCTCGCCGCCGGCGGGAACGCCGTCGATGATGACGTTCTCGATGCGCTCGAGCGCCGCGGTCGCGGCATCCGCTGCCTCGTTCGACGCCTGCTGGGCGGCCTTGACGCGGTCGGCGAGCTGCTTCGCCTGGGCGACCAGGGCCGCCTTCTCGTCCTTGGGCGCCTTGGCGACCGTCTTGCCGAAGGCGTTCTGCTCGGCGCGCAGCGTCTCGAAGGCGTTCAGCGCGTCACGGCGCGATCGGTCGGCCTCGATCGCCGCGTCGACGGTTTCGGGGGCGTTCCCGCGCGCGATCTGTGAGCGTCGGACGAGCTCGGGGTCGTCGCGGAGCAGGGCGAGATCGATCATGGGCCAAGTCTACCGAGCGCGTTCGCCGCGCTCGGGCGGTGAGGAACCAGCGCGCGCAGGTCGTAGAGTGGCGGCATGTCGGCATCCGGGAGCGAGCACGCGCACGCGGCCCTCGTGCTCAACCCGGTGAAGGTGGACGTCGAGCGGCTGCGCTCCGGACTCGTCTCGCTCTCCCGCGCGCACGGGTGGGCTCCCCCGCGCTTTTACGAGACGAGCATCGAGGATCCCGGCCAGGGCATCACCCGCACCGCGATCGAGGCGGGAGCAGCGGCCGTCATCGCCGCGGGCGGTGACGGCACGATCCGGGCCGTCGCCGAGAGCATGGCCGGCACGGGCATCCCGTTCGCCGTCCTTCCCGGCGGCACCGGCAACCTCTTCGCCCGCAACCTGGGCTTGCCGCTGCTCGACATCGAGAAGGTGATGCAGGCCGTCTTCACCGGGTTCACCTACCCGGTCGACATGGGATGGGCTCGGCTGAACCGCCCCGACGGCACCATCACCGAGCACGGCTTCGTCGTGCTCGCGGGGATGGGGCTCGATGCCGACATGATCGCCAACACGCGAGCCGACCTGAAGCGCTCGGTGGGCTGGGTCGCCTATCTCGACGGCGCCGCCCGATCCCTTCCGGGCGCGAAGCCGTTCCGCGTGGTCTATCAGGTCGATGACGGCCGGCTGCACTCGACCAAGGTGCACAGCATGCTGTTCGCCAACTGCGGCGCCCTGCCGGCGGGTATCGCTCTGCTGCCGGATGCCTCACTCGATGACGGCGCGATGGACATCGCTCTCATCCAGGCCACGGGCCCCCTGGGATGGCTGGGCATCTGGCGCAAGGTGTGGTGGGACAACTCCGTGCTGCGCCGCACGCGTGCGGGACGGCGGGTGCTCGAGCGGCGCGGCCGAGACGCGTCGATCCGCTACCTGCGCGGAGCCGAGGCCGATGCCGCCATGATCGGGCCGACCTCGATCGAGCTCGACGGAGATGAGCTGGGCGTCGCGGTGCGGATGGTGTGCCGCGTGCAGCGCGGTGGACTCACGATCGTGCTGCCCGACGGACACGACACGTCCGGTTTCTGAGCGTCGGCGACGATCAGCCCTCGACGGCGACCTTTCCGTCGAGACCTCCGCCGACCAGGGTCAGCTCGTAGGGACCGCCGTCGTGAGCTTCCGGGATCGAGAGGGGGGTCAGGCGCGGGGCGACGTCCATCGTGCAGGGGCGGTCGATGTCCTGCAGCGTAACGGTCGCACCGGCATCGGTCGTCTGAATGTCGTTCACGACCGGCGGGCACGAGCTCGACCCCCAGGTCAACAGCACGATGCCGCCGTCGTCGAACCAGCTCGCCGACGGCTGGTACTCGGTCTGCTCCTGCGGGGCCTCGGCGAGCGCGCTCAGGTCGACCGTGTCGGTGCGCTGTCCGTGCACGATCTCGACCTCGACGTCCGAGGTGACGTCGACTCCCTCGGGCACCGGAACCATCAGCGCACGCGGCGCCAGGTCATCGGTGCACGCCTTCTCGCCGCTTGCGGCGAGGGTCACCCGGATGCCGTGCTCGGCCTTCGCGACATCACCCAGCGTCGGAGCGCATGACGACGAGCCCCAGGTCAGCACGGCGATCGCACGGCCGCCGTCGAGCCACGCCACGTCGACCTCGCTGACTCCGTCGGCGATCGGCGGGGTCGAGTCCTCGCTCGGCGTGCGGGAGCTCGTCGGCGCGTCCGAACCGGGGGTTCCTGCGCACGCCGTGGCGAGCAGGGCGACGGCGGCGAGTACCGCGACGGCGGAGGATGCGCGGAGGAGTCTCATGTCTTGATGGTGTCACGGTGGGGACGAACGTCCCAAAGCGGGTGGCGTCGCCCGAGGCTCACTGCAGCGCGGAGGTCAGGCGTGCGAGGTTGTCGAGCACCGTCGAGCGCAGCGGCTGCTGCATCCACTCCTCCAGCGTCAGCTCGCGACTGAGCGAGCGGTAGTCGTCTTCGACGACCCGCATCTCGTCGACGAACTCCTCCCCGCGCACGAGCATCGACACCTCCATGTTCAGGCCGAACGAGCGGATGTCCATGTTGCTCGAGCCGATCACCGCGACCTGATCGTCGATCGTGAGGCTCTTGGTGTGCAGGATGTACGGCTTGGGGTACATCCAGATGCGGATGCCGGCGCGCAGGAGCGCCTCGTAGTAGCTGCGCTGCGCGTGGTAGACCATCGCCTGATCGCCCTGCTCGGAGACGAACAGCTCGACCTGCACGCCGCGGTCCACTGCCGACGTGACGGCCGCGAGAAGCGCCTCATCGGGCACGAAGTAGGGGCTGACGATCATGATCCGATCCTGCGCGGCGTACAGCAGGCCGAGGAACAGGCGCAGATTGTTCTCGACCTCGAAGCCCGGCCCGGACGGCACGATCTGGCAGTCCAGATCGCCGTGGCTGGTCTCTACGCGCGTGATGTCGATGCCCTCGGGCACGGTGTCGGTCTCGGCGTAGTAGTCACTGAGGAACACGGCGTTGAGGCTCGCGACGACCGGCCCCTCGACGCGCACCATGAGGTCGACCCAGTGCAGCCCCAGACGGATGTTCTTGGGCAGGTTGTACGAGGAGTCGGTGATGTTCTGCGAACCGAGGAAGCCGACCGCGCCGTCGATGACGAGGAGCTTGCGGTGGTTGCGCAGGTCGGGTCGCTGGATGCGGCCGCGCAGCGGCTGCACGGGCAGCATGAGGTGCCAGTCGGCCCCCATCTTCTCGAGGCGCCGGATGGTCTCGCGGTACTTCGGCTTCCAGCGGTTGGCCCAGTAGTCGAGCAGCACGCGCACCGGGATGCCGCGGGCCGCCGCCTCTTCCATCGCCCGGAAGAAGTTGTCTGTCGAGGAGTCCGCCTGCAGGATGTAGAACTCCACGTGCACGTAGTCCACGGCGCCGCGGATGGCCTCGGCCATGTCGTCGAGCGAGGTCTGGTAGTCGCTGATCAGATGCGCGGAGTTGTCGCCGGAGAGCGGCAGAGCGCCCATCGCCTGGCTCATCCTGACCAGCGGGGGGAACCACTCCGGCGGGTCGGGGCGCAGCGAGCCGAGACGCAGATTGCTGGCGGTGTCGGCGATGTACTCGTTGATCCGCTCCTGCTGGCGCCGGCGCGCCCGGGGCAGCCTCGGGTTTCCGATCAGGAGGAAGAGGAGGATGCCGAGGACGGGGATGAAGAAGATCGCCAGCAGCCACGCCATCGCCGCGGTGGGGCGGCGATTGCGGGGGACGACGATGACCGCGAAGACACGGACGCTGAGGTCGATGATGACGTAGACGAGCACCGCCCACCAGGGCCAGCTGTTCACGTCGAGCACAGACCCTCCCCTGCCGATAGCCTCGGCTCAGCGTAGCCCGTGCTTCAGACGCGCGGCGGCAGGCCGCGAGCTGCGCGCTCTTCGGCCTCGATCTGGGCGTGCACCTTGCGCTCTGTGCGATCGAAACGCAGGATGCCGCGGAGCACGATCACGAAGACCACGCTCACGGCGACGGTCGGCAGAAGTGACCACGCCACAGCAACCCAGAAACTCTCCACGCTGCCATCGTACCGCCCGCGTCTGTGAGCGGGCCGCCGGGGGCGCATGCGCGGGTATCCTTCCTCCACACCGTGGCCTCTGCCGGCACCTGTGCACCGCAGCCGGGGAGGGCGCCCCAGCCTCCGATCGGGTGTAGGCGGCGTCGAGCACACTCCCCTTCATGACCACAATCATCCACGCCACAGATCCGGCCGAGTTCCTCGGCCTCGTACCGGCGCTCGCCGGCTTCACCCCGCGCAACAGCATCGTCATGCTGCCCTTCCGCGGCACACGCACACAGGGCGCGATGCGCATCGACCTGCCGACGGACGACATCGATCCCGACGACTTCGCCGACGTCGCACTGCGCGCCCTGCTGCAGGTGCCCGACACCGACGCGGTCGCCGTCGTCGCCTACACGGACGACGGGGCGGCGCAGGTACCCGACGGGCTGCTGCTGCCGCACCTCTCCGTCGCCGAGGCGATCGTCGACGTGTGCGCCCACGCCGGGCTGCGGGTGGTCGAGGCGCTGTGCGTCACCCCGCACGGCTGGGGCGACTACCTCGACGACGTCCCGCAGATCCGCCCGCTCGACGACATCCCCGCGGCTCCCGCGGTGCCGGGCGTCGGCGACGTCAGCGGCGATCAGCTCGCCGGCGCCGAGCTGCCGCGCAGCGATCTCGTCGAGCGCGAGAGCGTGGGCCGCGCCCTGCGCGACCTCGGCGACGCGATCGAGCACAGGACCCACGGCACAGCCACCGGCACCGGCACCGGCACCGGGACTCCCCTCGCGATCGTGGCCGCCGAAGTGCTGCTCGACGACCTGCCGCACTTCGTCGAGCATCTCCTCGACTCCCCCCTCGACGACGACCCGTTCGCCTGCGCCGCCCTGCTGTGGTGCCTCAGCCGCCCGCCGCTGCGAGACGCGATCCTCGTGCAGTGGGCCACCGACCTCGATTTCGGGTATCGGGCGTTCGACGCGCAGCTCGCCTTCTCGAGTGATCGCACCACGGTGCCGGATGCCATCGGCGAGGTGTTCATGGGCCGCGGCCCGCGGCCGGATCTCGACCGGCTCGGGTGCGCGCTGCAGGTGGTGCGCTCTGCCGCCGCGCGTGCACCGCGCCACGCCAAGGCCGGCGCGCTCACCGCCGCGGCGTGGCTGGCGTGGGCCATGGGCCGCTCGTCGCACGCGGGTGCCTACGTCGACGAAGCGCTGCGCCTCGAGCCTGGCCACAGCATGGCGTCGCTCATCTCGAGCATCCTCGCTGCGGCGATGCTGCCCGAGTGGGCGCTGCGCCGGCCGTGACCGCACGTGGGTCAGCGGATGCAGGCGCCGACCGACACGGGCGCCGAGGCGGTGCCGAGCTGGGCGACGACGGGCAGCAGTTCCTCGTTCGTCATCGCGTAGCCGACGTTGGGCGTGGCGGCGTCCTTCGCGAACACCATCCCGGCGACCTGTCCTCCCGCGGTGAGCAGCGGGCCGCCCGAGTTGCCGGGTTCGACTTGGGCCCGCAGCGCGTAGACGCTGCGGGGAGCCGTGCTGCCGCCGTAGATGTCGCTCACGGGCGCGCTCGACGACGAGACCACTCCGGCCGCCGTCACGCGGAACGGTCCGCCGAACGGGTACCCCATGACGGCGCCGCTCTCGCCTGGAGCCAGCGCCTCGGCCAGCCCGAGCGGCGGTGCCTGCACGTCGGCGGCGATCACGGCGATGTCGTCGATCGGGTCGAAGTACACCACGGTGGCGTCGCGTGCGGGCTCGCCCGGCACCTCGACGATCGGGGCGCGCACACCGGCCAGGACGTGCGCGTTGGTCATGATCCGGTCTTCAGCGATCACGAACCCGGTTCCCGTCGAGATCACCCCGCAGCCGTCCGCCGCGCCCGAGACCTTCACGACAGAACCGGCCGCGCGCTCGAGCTCGGGAGTGGCGAGTTCGATCGGTGTCGCCTCGGGAGCGGCATCCAGCTGCCCGGGCTGCAGCAGCCCCTCGAGAGTGGGGAGCACCGTCTCGCCGAAAGCGAACGCGTTGAGCCGGGCCGCCGCCTCCGCGAGAGGCGGCGGGATGTACCGCTCGACGGTGCGCAGCACGCTCGACGATGCAACCGTGGCAGACAGCACGGGAACACCCGCAGACGCGATCGCGGAGCCGACCATCGTGATCGCCAGGGCTGCGGCGATCAGGGCGGTGAGCCCGCCGAGCAGCCGCTCCGCCAGCCGAAGCCGCAGCCGGTCGGCCCCGCGGCGCACGACGCGGCCGATCGCCGCGCCGATACTCGCGCCCACGGCGAGCAGCGCGACGGCCGTGAGCACGAGCAGGGGTCCTCTCGGCCCGCTCTCGGGAACGGTGCGCGCCACGAGGGGCAGCACCCACGGGGCGGCCACGGCTCCGAGCACCAGACCGCACACCGAGCCGAGCACGGCGAACAGCCCCGCACCGAGCCCTGTCGCGACCGACGCGATCAGCAGCACGGCGATCAGCAGGTCGACGACGTTCGGCGTCATGCCCGGGCTCCGGTCACTTCACCAGTGGGAAGAGGATGGTCTCGCGGATGCCGAGGCCGGTGATGGCCATCAGCAGACGGTCGATGCCCATGCCCATGCCGCCTGACGGCGGCATGCCGTGCTCGAGCGCGCGCAGGAACTCTTCGTCCACGGGCATCGCCTCGACATCGCCGCGGGCGGCGAGCCCTGCCTGCTCGACGAAGCGCTCACGCTGGATGACCGGGTCGACCAGCTCGGAGTACCCGGTGGCCAGCTCGAAACCGCGCACGTACAGGTCCCACTTCTCGACGACGCCCGGGATCGAGCGGTGCTCGCGCACGAGAGGCGAGGTGTCGACCGGAAAGTCCATCACGAAGGTCGGGCGCGTGAGCTCGACCTTCACGAAGTGCTCCCAGAGCTCTTCGATCAGCTTGCCGTGCGTGGGGTGCGGGGGGATGTCGACCCCGTTCGACTCGGCGTACGCGATGAGGTCTGCCACATCGTCGTGCGGGGTGAACTCGCGCCCCGCGGCGGCCGACAGTGAGCCGTACATCGAGATGCGATCCCACTCGCCCCCGAGGTCGTACTCGGTGCCGTCGGCCCAGGTGACCGTCGTGGAGCCAGCGACCGCGATCGCCGCGTTCTGAATGAGCTCCTGGGTGAGATCGGCGATGCCGTTGTAGTCGCTGTACGCCTGATACGCCTCGAGCATCGCGAACTCGGGGCTGTGCGTCGAGTCGGCACCCTCATTGCGGAAGTTGCGGTTGATCTCGTAGACCCGCTCGATGCCGCCGACGACCGCGCGCTTGAGGTACAGCTCGGGGGCGATGCGCAGGTACAGCTCGGTGTCGAACGCGTTCGAGTGGGTGATGAACGGGCGCGCCGAGGCTCCGCCGTGCTGCACCTGCAGCATCGGGGTCTCGACTTCGAGGAACTCGTGCGAGGTGAACGTCGCACGCAGGCTGGCGTTCACGGCGGCGCGGGCGCGCACGGTGGTGCGGGCCTGGTCGCGCACGATGAGGTCGAGGAAGCGGCTGCGCACGCGGCCCTCCTCGTTGAGTTCCGAGTACGCGTTCGGCAGCGGCAGGATCGCCTTCGACGCGATCTGCCAGGCTTCGGCCATGATCGACAGCTCTCCGCGACGGCTGGAGATGACTTCGCCGCGCACGAAGACGTGGTCGCCGAGGTCGACGAGCGCCTTCCAGTCGGCCAGCGACTCCTCGCCCACGTTCGCCAGCGAGACCATGGCCTGGATGCGCGAGCCGTCGCCGGCCTGCAGCGTCGCGAAGCACAGCTTGCCGGTGTTGCGGCTGAACACCACACGACCGGCGACGCCCGCGACGACTCCGGTCGCGGTGTCGGGCTCGAGCTCGCCGTACTCGGCGCGCAGCGCCGGGATGCTGTGCGTCACCGGCACCGACACGGGGAACGCGCCGCCACCGGCGTCCATCCGCTTCTCGATCAGCCGCTCCCGCTTCGCGAGGCGAACCGCCTTCTGCTCGAAGACATCGTCTACGAGCTCGGCGGATGCGGGGGTCGGCGCGGGCGCGTCAGTCATGGGTGTGGCTCCTTGGAAAGTCCCCTCGAGTCTACCGGCGCGCGCGCCGCGGCCCTGAGACTGTCGTCGGCTGCGGGGTAGCCTCTCGACATGCGTGCTCAGCGAATTCCCGCCCTGCTCGATGCCCGGAGGGCGCTCGGCGCTCTCGCGTTCGCCGTCGGGCTGCTCGCCGCGCTGCTGCCCGTCGCCCCGGCGGCCGCCGATGTGGACGACTTCTCGTACTCGTCGTGGGATGCGCGCTACGACGTCTCGCTCGATGACGAGGGTCGCGCGTTCGCGCATGTCACCGAGACGCTGGTCGCCGAGTTCCCGCAGCACGATCAGAACAAGGGCATCATCCGGGGCTACCCGCAGCGCTACCTCGGTGCGGGACTCGACATCGACATCGTCTCGGTGACGGATGCCGAGGGGCGCGACGTGCCCTTCGAGGTCGAGACCGAGGACGACATGGTGTTGGTGCTCACCGGCACCGACGACTACGTGCACGGTTCGACGACGTACGTGATCCGGTCGACCATGCGCGACTTCATGATGCACGGCGCCGAGTCGGGCAACGACGAGTTCTACTGGAACCTGCTGCCGCTGAACAGCACGCAGGACATCGGGCGCTTCGACGCCGAGATCCGCTTCGCTCCCGATCTCGCGGCCGCGGCCACCGGCGACACCGCCTGCTACTCCGGCCTGCAGGGCGAGCGTCGCGCCTGCGACCTCGAGAAGCCGCAGGACGGCTCCACGTTCCGGGTGCGCTCCGGCGCCCTTGAGGCGGGCGAGGGCGTGACGGTGGCCATCGGATTCGCCGCCGGCACGGTGGCTCAGCCCGCAGCCCGCGAGCCCGATCCCGTGGCGGATTTCGCGCCGGTGGTCGCCGGCGGAGCGACGCTGGTCACCGCCGCCGGTGCCTGGATCGCGGTCGCGGGCATGCGCCGCCGACGCCGCACCGCGACGGGCATCGTCATCGCGCAGTTCGACGTGCCCGCAGACGTGCCTCCCCTCCTCGCCGCTCCGCTCATCGTGCGGGCACCGAACCCGGCGCCCGCCGAGATGGTGCACCTGGCGGTGCGGGGCGCACTGCGCCTGGAGGACGACGGCGAGGATGGTCCGGCCCTGCGCCTGATCGACAGGACCCGGTCCGGGCATCCGCTGGACTCGGCCATGATCGATGCTCTCTTCCCCCGGAAGACGACCGTCCGGCGCATCCCGAGCGAGGACGCGAAGTTCGCCAAGCGCATGCAGAAGCTCGTCGCGAAGGGTGCCGCCGAAGCGAAGAGACGCGGCTGGCTCGCCTCCGAGCGCAGCCGCGCGGCGATGACGATCGGCTGGGTGTCGGTCGGGATGCTGGTGGTCACCCTCGCTCTGCTCATCTGGACGGCCTCGAAAGATCGCGACCTGCTGCCGCTGTCGGTCATCACCTTCATCCTCGCGGCCGTCGGCGTCGGCGTCTCGGCGATCGTGGCGTTCAGCCGGCACACCGTGCTCACCCCGCAAGGGGCTGAGCAGGCCGAGTACCTGCTGGGCGTGCGGGAGTTCATCCGCGTCGCCGAGACCGATCGGCTGCGCATGCTGCAATCGGTCGAGGGTGCCGAACGACGCTCCGACGGCTCGATCGACGTGATCCATCTGTACGAGAGGCTGCTGCCGTACGCGATGCTCTTCGGCGAGGAGCGCAGCTGGTCGAGGGTGCTGGAGACCACGTACGCCGACACCGGTCGCGACCCCGACTGGGTCAGCACCTACGTCGGCGTCTCGCTCGCATCGCGCCTGTCGAGCTACTCGAGTTCGATGAACACCGCAGCCACCTACACGCCCTCGAGTTCATCGTCCGGCGGGTCGACCGGGGGCGGTTTCTCGGGCGGCGGCGGAGGCGGCGGGTTCTCCGGCGGACGCTGACCGCTGCTCTCCGACGGGTTCAGTGCTCGGCGGGCGGGGAGAGCGGGTCGGATGCCGCGCGCAGCGCCTGCTCGACGGTCGAGCCGACCAGGGCCGAGAGATAGCCGCCGGGGTTGTCGATTCCCACGCCCCGCAGCAGGCTCGTCGCCTGCTGCACGATCGAGCGGGAGAACTCGGATGCCGTGGCGATCGCCTCGGCGTACATCGGCCGATCCTCCTCGGCGATGACGACCGGCTCGCAGCCCATCTCGACCGCGAGCGCCTGCGCGATCGGCAGCACGGCCGCGGGTGCGGTCACGGCGGCGAAGGCGGCCTGCAGCTGCCGCAGATCGATGGTGGTGCCGGTGAAGGCGATGGCCGGATGCACGGCGAGCGGTATCGCCCCGCGCTCGGCGGCCGGGCGCAGCACCTCGATGCCGTAGGCGGGGTCGGTGTGCAGCACGAGCTGGCCCATCTGCCAGCCGCCGACCTCGGCGATGCCGCCGACCAGTCGGGGAAGCTCGTCGTGCGGCACGGCGACGATGACGAGCTCGCTGCGCCGGGTCACCTCGAGAGCGTCCAGCACGGGCACGCCGGGCAGGACGGCGGCCGCGCGGTCGTCATCCGAACCCGAGGTCATGCCGGTGATCGCATGGCCGGCGCCGGCGAGCGCGGCGCCGATGATCGGTCCGACCCGCCCCGCGCCGATGATGCCGATGCCCAGACGTCCGTCTCGCGTCATGGCTGCGCCCATCCTGGCGGCTGCGCTTGCCCGTGGTCGGTGCGCACCGCCTCGGCACCCGGCTGTGCTGCTTCGTCGTCGGACGGCACCGGATCGACGTGATGCTCGGCCCAGCGGTGCGTGCGGTCAGCCGATGCCGCGAGGGCGGCAGCCCGGCTGACGCCGTCGAGCAGCGCGATCGCGTCATCGCGTTCGAGACCCGACATGGTGCCCGTGACGGGACCGGCGACTGAATGGATCTGCCCGTGCGAGACGCGCTGCAGCCGGTCGATCGGCCCCTGCGAGATCGACACGCTCTGCAGCCGCGCGAGGGGGAACACCGAGAGACGGCGCCACAGGAAGCCGCGGCGCACCCGTACCGTGTGCTCGGTGAGGCGGTACCCGTGCCGCTTCCACGACAGGGGGCGCCGCCAGGCGGCCCGCGCCGGAATCGTGCGGTACGGGTCGTCGGCCGCCGGACCCACGACGCCGTTCTCCCACAGCTCGGAGACCTCGGGTGGGGTCATCCCGGGCAGCACCAGCGCGAGCACGCGTTCCACGTCGGCGCGGCGGCCGACCGGCAGCACGATGTTGAACTGCTGCGCGTTGCTGGAGGACTGCTGCGCGACGCTCTTGCCGGTCATGCGGTTGATCTTCACCGTCCACCAGCCGAACGGGCGCCACAGCAGCGACTGCGACACCTCGACGGCGAAGATCCTTCCCGGCGGCAGCGTCTCGGTGATGGTCGTGAGCAGACCGAACGTGATGCGCACGCCGTCGGGCGTCGGGGCGATCGAGTAGCGCAGAGATTTCGAGATCTGGGCCCAGGTGATGCCGACCACGGCGATGATCAGCGGGATGCCCATCCCGAGGCTGAGCGCGAGGATCGCGAGCGCGATGTCGGCGGGGTTCTCTCCGTCGGCCGTCATGCCGAGGTACATCGCGACGATGGAGACGACGTAGATGGCACCGAAGAAGAGCACCCACAGCACCGCCGAGACGAGCTGCGATCCGCTCAGCCGCCCGGCGGGGATCCTGACGACGCTCTCGGGTGCGATGTCGGCGAGGTCGACGCCCTCGATCAGTCCCGAGACTCCCGCGTTCATCGATCCGATGAGCGCCTCGCGGGCGGTCGGGGCAGGCGTCGTTCCGGATGCCACCTGGCGGGCGCTGCGGGCGCCGGCCGCGAGCCGCAGGATGTCGGCGCGCACGGCCTCGGCGACCCCCGTCGACAGGTACTCGAGCGGCACGTTGGCGTCGTTGCCCGCGCCGACGACCTCGAGCTTCGCCAGCCCGATCAGACGCGCGGGGAACGGACGGGTGAGGTTGACGCCCTGCACACGGTCGAGCGGGGCACGCCGGTGCGACCGGAACAGCAGCCCCTTGCGCATCTCGACATGCTCTCCGGTGATGCGGAACTGCTGGAAGCGCCAGAGGAACCAGAAGACGGCGATGAGCAGCACGACCAGCCCGAGCACGGCGAGCAGTGCGAGCAGCACCAGGTCGTTCTCGAGCACCCAGTCGACGGGGTCACCCCCGCTGGTGCGGAAGCCCGAGTCGGGGGCGAAGAGCCGCACGACCCAGTCGATCAGCTTGTCGCGCATGTTGGCGATGATGATGCCCGCCACGACCAGCAGCGTGAGGCCGCCCTTGAACAGCGGGGTGAGCGGATGCATCCGGTGCCAGTCGCCGTCGGCGAGCGACGATGATCCGCCCGGCGGCAGTCCGCCCGGCGGCACAGGACCGGGCGCGGTGTCGGGGTGCTCGGGAGTGCTCACAGACCGGTCCGTCGGGTCTCGGCGACCTCGATGAGGGCATCGCGCAGCGCCTCGGCCGCAGCCTGTGTGAGCCCGGGGATCTGCACACCAGTGGCGGCAGCGGCCGTGACCATCTTCAGCTGCGAGAGCCCGAAGACGCGGTCGAGCGGACCCTGCGTGATGTCGACGAGCTGCATGCGCCCGTAGGGAACGGCCACCATCCGCTGCCACAGGATGCCGCGGCGGAAGACGATGTCGTCGGCGCGCATCATGTAGCCCAGCGCCCTCGCCTGTCGGGGCAGGATGGCGAGCGTGACGAGGTCGATCGCGATGACGGCGCCGGCGGGGATCCAGACCCACGTCATGTCGAGCGCGAAGGCGGCCACCGCCGCGGCGATCGCGACGATGAGGATGATGATCGCGTTCTGCACGAACTGCGACGTCACGTAACGCGGCGAGATCTGATGCCACGTGCCGTCCAGCGCCAGGGCGCCGCTGCCGCGCGGGGCGCGGATGCCCGAGTACGTCCCCTCGTCGAGCACGTCGGCCGCTACGGGAGCGGGTGGCGTCAGGCTCGGTTCACGAGGCGGGGTCGTCTGGCTGTCGCTCATCAGGATCCTTCGGCAGGGTGCAGAACTGTTCCGCGATGAGGGCCGCCCCGACCAGCAGCGCTGCGCAGATGATGAGGGCGATCATCGCCACCACCGACCCTACCGGCGCCGGCACCGGGCGGGTGGAGAGGAAGAGCAGCAGGCCGGCTCCGAAACCGAGCATGATCGCACCGAGCAGGCTCGACGCGCGTGCGAGCGTCGCGGCGCGCAGCGCGCGGAACGGATCGATCCTCCGGCCGCCGCGGGTGCTGCGACGCACGGGCAGGGCCAGCAGCAGCACGGCGACCGCGATGAGCGCGAGCAGCACCGGCAGGAAGCCTGACGGCGTGAAGGTGGCGCGGCCGGTGACGGTGAGCATGTGGTCGAAGGCGAAGCCCGCGCCGGTCGCCAGCAGCGCGAGCACGAGCAGCGACGCTGCGGAGGTGCGCTTCATCGATCGTCCGATGAGCGCAGCGTGCGCACCAGTTCGTCGACGCGTCCCGCTCCGGGGAGCACGGCCTCGGGGTCGATGGTGAGCCAGGGCTCGAGCACGAAGAGCCGCTCGGCGGCCCGCGGATGCGGCACCTGCAGATGCTCGGCGTCGCTGGTGAAGTCGCCGTACGCGATGAGGTCGAGGTCGAGCGTGCGGTCACCCCAGCGCGCCCGTCGCACCCGGCCCTGCTCCTCCTCGACCGCATGCAGCATGCCGAGCAGCACCTGTGGTGCAAGACGGGTGGTCATCAGGGCGACGGCGTTGAGGTAGGCAGGTGCATCGGGGTCGGGACCGTCGAGCTTCACCGCCACCGTCTCGATGGGCTCCGACATCACGAGCTCGTCGACCAGCGGCAGACGGCGCAGCCGCTCGGCCGCGGCGCGCAGCATGTCCCCGCGGTCGCCCTCATTGGAGCCGAGTGCGATCACCGCGACCTGCGGCTCGCGCCCTGGCCGCGGGTCGGGCAGTTCGGGGAGGTGGGTGAGACGTCGATCCATCATCGCCTCCCCCGCCGGATGGTGACCGACACATCGGCGAACGTCTGCTCGATCGGCGCGTGCGGCTTGTGCACGGTGACCGTGACGTTGTGCACGCGTGGGTCGTCCAGCGTCGCATCGGCGATGCGCTGCGCGAGAGTCTCGATGAGGTTCACCGCTTCGCCCGCGACGATCCCCGCGACCCTGTCCGCCAGCTCGCCGTAGTGCACGGTGTCTGCCACGTCGTCCGACGCGGCCGCCGCCGTGAGCGACAGCTGCAGCGTGAGGTCGATCGTGAACTCCTGGCCCTGCCGGCGCTCGAAGTCGAACACGCCGTGATACCCGAACACGCTCAGTCCGGTGAGGGTGATCTCGTCGAGCTCGCTCATGTCAGACTCCATCCCACGCGGTCGCCACGGCGAGAGCATCGCGGGTCGCGCCCACGTCGTGCACCCGCACCGCCCACGCTCCCGCTCGGGCGGCGAGCGCGCTCGTCACCGCCGTCGCGAGGTCACGGCGCGACTGGTCGGCCTCCCCGTCGAGGGTCTCGGCGAGGAAGCGCTTGCGCGACGTGCCGATCAGCACGCGGTGTCCGAGCCCGACGATCTCGTCCAGCCCGCGCAGCACGTCCCAGTTCTGCTCGCCCGACTTCGCGAAGCCGATGCCCGGGTCGAGGATGACGCGCGACGGGGCGATCCCGGCGACGGCCGCCGCGGTGACACGTGCGCGGAGCTCGGATGCGACCTCGCGGGCGATCCGCACGTACTGCGCACGGGCGTACATGTCGGCCGACGGCCCGCGCCAGTGACCGATCGCGATGTCGGCATCCAGCTCGGCGACCGTCGCGAGCATCCGCTCGTCGGCGAGTCCGCCCGAGACGTCGTTCACGATGCGGGATCCTGCGCGCACGGCCGCTGCGGCGGTGTCGGCGTTGAGGGTGTCGATCGATGTCGGGATGCCGTCGGCAGTGAGCGCCTCGATCACGGGAAGCACTCGCCGCTGCTCCTCGACGCTGCCGATGCGCTCCGCGCCGGGCCGGGTGGACTCGCCGCCCACGTCGATCATGGTCGCGCCCAGTGCCCGCATGGTGCGGGCGCGGGCGACGGCGATGTCGAGCTCGACATACCGGCCGCCGTCGCTGAACGAGTCGGGGGTGATGTTCAGGATGCCCCAGATGCCCGTCATCCGTGACCCCCGCCACCCTGGGTCCCCGAGCCTGCCGAAGGGCCGCCGATCAGGACGATGAGCTCAGCCCGCGCCGCGGGCTCGACGAACTCACCACGGGCCGCGATGGTCACCGTGGTGGCGAGCGGCTGCCGGCCGCCGCGCGTCGTCACGCAGCCGTGCGAGGCGTCGAGCACGACCAGCACGCCGCGGGTGTCGAGGTTGTCGGCGATGGCATCCGCCACCTGCTCACCCAGCCGCTCCTGCACCTGCGGGCGGGAGGCGAGCGTCTCGACGACCTTCACCAGCGCCCCCAGCCCGACCACCTGCTCGCCCGGCAGGTACGCGATGTGCGCCACGCCGGCGAAGGGCAGCAGGTGATGCTCGCAGACCGAGCGGAAGCGGATGTCGCGCAGCAGCACCGCACCGGAGGGCAGGGTGTCGGGCGCGGGCCCTCGCGCGACGCTGATGGTGCGCGCGAGGTGCGTCGCCGGATCCTCGCCGACGCCGGCGAAGAACTCGGAGTACAGCTCGGCCATGCGACTCGGGGTCTGCGTGAGCCCGGGACGGTCGGGATCCTCCCCGATCGCCTCGAGCAGTTCGCGGGTGAGCCGCTCGATGCGCGCCCTGTCGACGCTCACGTCACGCCGTCGCCGGTCGGGCCTGCCCGCCGGTCGCGGGCGCGCTCGCGGTGCGGGCCGATTCGGTCGGATGCACGCTCTGCGCGGCCACGCCCTCCTCGACGCGACGGGGCACCGCGATGGGGGGCAGCGTCGACACCGGGCGCTCCTCGCTCGAGAGCCACTGCGGACGCTCGGGGAGCTTGCGCACCTCGGTGAAGATCTCGGCGATCTGGTTGTGGTCGAGGGTCTCCTCCTCGAGCAGCGCGAGGGCCAGGCGGTCGAGGATGTCGCGGTTTTCGCTGATCACCTGGTACGCCTCGTTGTGCGCTTGCTCGATCAGCGCGCGGACCTCGGCGTCGACGCGCTCGGCGACCGTTTCGGAGTACTCGCGTCCGCGGCCCATGTCGCGACCGGCGAACGGCTCGCCGCCCTCGGAACCGAGCTTGACCGGGCCGAGCTGCGTGGTCATGCCGTACTCGATGACCATCTTGCGGGCGATGCTGGTCGCCTTCTCGATGTCGTTCGAGGCACCGGTGGTGGGGTCGTGGAAGACGAGCTCCTCGGCGACGCGGCCGCCCATGGCGTAGGTCAGCTGGTCCTGCAGTTCGTTGCGGGTGACGGAGTACTTGTCATCGAGCGGCATGACCATCGTGTAGCCGAGCGCCTTGCCGCGCGGCAGGATGGTGATCTTCGTGACCGGGTCGGTGTAGTTCATCGCCGCCGCCGCGAGGGCATGACCGCCCTCGTGATACGCGGTGATGAGCTTCTCCTTGTCCTTCATCACCCGGGTGCGTCGCTGGGGACCTGCGATCACACGGTCGATCGCCTCGTCGAGCGCGCGATTGTCGATCAGCTGTGCGTTCGAGCGGGCGGTTAGCAGAGCGGCCTCGTTGAGGACGTTCGCGAGGTCGGCACCCGTGAAGCCGGGGGTCTTCCGCGCGACGACCTCGAGGTCGACCGACTGGGAGAGCGGCTTGCCCTTGGCGTGCACCTCGAGGATCTGCTGACGGCCCTTCATGTCGGGCGCGTCGACGCCGATCTGGCGGTCGAAGCGTCCGGGGCGCAGCAGGGCGGGGTCGAGGATGTCGGGGCGGTTCGTCGCCGCGATCACGATGACGTTCGCGTTCGGGTCGAAGCCGTCCATCTCGACGAGCATCTGGTTGAGCGTCTGCTCGCGCTCGTCGTTGCCGCCGCCCATGCCGGCACCGCGGTGACGTCCGACGGCGTCGATCTCGTCGATGAAGATGATGGCGGGGGCGTTCTCCTTCGCCTGCGTGAACAGGTCGCGCACGCGGGAGGCTCCGACGCCGACGAACATCTCGACGAAGTCCGATCCGGAGATCGAGTAGAACGGCGCTCCGGCCTCACCCGCGACGGCGCGGGCCAGCAGCGTCTTGCCTGTGCCGGGAGGGCCGTACAGCAGCACGCCCTTCGGGATGCGGGCGCCGATGGCCTGGAACTTGGCCGGATCCTGCAGGAACTCCTTGATCTCGTGCAGCTCCTCGATGGCCTCCTCCGCACCGGCGACGTCGCCGAAGGTGACGGTCGGGGTCTCCTTGTTGACGAGCTTGGCCTTGGACTTGCCGAACTGCATGACCTTGCTGCCGCCGCCCTGCATCGACGAGAGCAGCCACCAGAACAGCAGGCCCAGCAGCACGAGTGGCAGCAGGAGCGAGATGAAGCCGTCGAACCACGTCGCGCGCGGTACGACGTCGGTCACGTCCTTCGCCTTGATGTCGGCGCTGTCGATGGCCTTCACGACCTGGTCGGCACGCGCCTCGACGTAGTAGAACTGCACGTTCTTCGCGCCCTCGAACTCCTTCGAGAGCGTCAGGTCGACCCGCTGGTCGCCGTCGGTGTTGACGACCTTCATCACCGTGTCGCCCTCGAGCAGCTGGAGCCCCTGCTGCACGGTCACCTGCGCGGGTGCCGAGAGGTTCGAGATCAGCAGGAAACCGGCGAAGAGCAGCACGCCGATCAACGCGATGTAGATCAGCGGGTTGCGGGAGACCTTCTTGACGTCCATGATGCGTTCAGCGTACCGCTCGGCGCTCAGGCGTCCGCTGAACGTTCACCACGGGCGTACCGCACCCGCTGGGTCCTGAGCCCACCGCAGGGTCAGCTGTAGACGTGCGGAGCCAGCACGGCGACATCACGCAGGTTGCGGTAGCTCTCGGCGTAGTCGAGTCCATAGCCGACGACGAACTCGTTCGGGATGTCGAAACCGACGTACCTGCAGTCGATCTGCACCTTCGCCGCCTCGGGCTTGCGCAGCATCGCGAGCACCTCGATCGACTCCGCACCGCGCGACTCGAAGTTCTCGAGCAGCCAGCTGAGCGTCAGCCCCGAGTCGATGATGTCCTCGACGATGAGCACGTGCTTGCCGTGCAGGTCGGTGTCGAGGTCCTTGCGGATCTGCACCACACCGCTGGATTTGGTGCTCGCACCATAGCTCGACACCGCCATCCAGTCCATCGGGGCGTCCATCGGCAGCGCGCGGGCGAAGTCGGCCATCACCATGACTGCCCCCTTGAGCACGCCGACCAGGATGAGGTCCTTGTCTGCGTAGTCCTCGGCGACCCGGGCTGCGAGCTCATCGAGCTTCGCGAGGATCTCCTCCTCGGTGACGAGGATCTGGCTGAGGTCGTCCTGGATGTCGGCAGCGCGCATGGATCGATCTTAGGTCGATCCGCTCATGCGCCCCCACTACTGTGAGCGGTGAAGCAGGGCATCCGTCCTGCGGGGAAGGAAGACATGAACGTCGACGAGATCCTGAAGCAGGTGCCGATCGATGACATCGCGAAGCGCTTCGGCGTCAGCCCTGAGGTGGCGCGGCAGGCCGTGCAGGAGGGCGGCGCGACTCTGCTCGGCGGCCTGTCCAAGAACGCCGAGAGCGGCGAGGGGTCGGCCGCGATCGAGAAGGCGCTGAACCGCCACGGCGGCTTCTCGGGCGCATCCACGGTCGATGACGTCGATCAGGCCGATGGCGAGAAGATCGTGAAGCACGTCTTCGGCGAGCGCAAGGGCGAGGTCGCCGAGACGCTCAACAAGAGCGAGAAGACGGCCAGCGGCATCGACTTCGGCAAGCTGCTGCCCATCCTCGCGCCGATCATCATGGGCATCATCGCCAACCGCAGCAAGGGCGCCTCGAGTGGCGGCGGCGGTCTGGGCGACATCCTGGGTGGCCTGCTCGGCGGCGACCGCACCGCGCCGGGCTCGTCCGGCGGCGGTCTCGGCGGCCTGGGAGACATCCTCGGCGGGCTGTTCGGCGGCCGGAAGTAGTCGCTATCGCGCGGTGAAGACGATCTGCCCGCCGGCCCGCCGCGCGGTGCAGGCGGGCAGGTCGATCGGCCCCTGACCCGACCACTCGGTCACCAGGCGGGCCACCTCGAGCGTCTGCGTGCGCGTCAGGCTCACCCCGAACTCGCTGTCGACGACGAGACGGATGATGCGGTTGCGCAGCGCCGCCGGGTTCGCGGCGAGCGCCGCGACGCTCACGGCGATGCCCGCCTCGGCGTGCTCGACGATGTCCTCGATGGTCTCGTGGATCATCTCGTCGAACGCCTCGGCATCCTCCCGCAGCTGCTCTGCTGTGCGCGCGAGCGCCTCGGTGATGCCGGGTCCGAGCTCCGCCTCGAGCACCGGCAGCACCCGCTCACGGGTGCGGACGCGGGCGTAGCGGTCGTCGAGGTTGTGCGGGTCGTCCCAGATCTCGAGTCCGGATGCCGTGCAGCACGCCCGCGTGGTGGCGCGGCGCACCCCGAGCAACGGCCGGATCCACAGCATCCCGTCGTCTCCCGCGCGAACCGGCGCCATTCCCTGCAGGCTCGCCGCCCCCGACCCTCGCGCGAGGCCGAGCAGCACGGTCTCGGCCTGGTCGTCGAGGGTGTGCCCGAGCAGCACGGCGGCGGCACCCTCGGCGCGGGCGATGCTGCCGATCGCCGCGTAGCGGGATCCGCGGGCGGCGGCCTCGATGCCCTCGCCGTCGCTGATGACCGCGACCTTCGTCTGCAGCGCGTCGTGCACGCCGATGCCCTCGGCGGTGACGGCTGCGGCTGCCGCAGCCATGCCCGAGCCCTGCTGCAGCTGATGGTCGACGGTGAGGCTGAGCACCGTGATGTCGCGAGCTCGCGCCTCGAACACCGTGGCAGCGGTCAGCGCGAGCGAATCGGCACCGCCGGACAGAGCGACGACCACCGTGGCACCGTCGGGCAGCGATCCGAGGGCGGCGCGCACAGCGCGGCGGACTTCGGCGATGGCGGGGTCGAGCGAGGGCACGACTCCACGGTAGCGGTGGCGCGCGCAGCGCGCGCGGACGTACCCTGGGGCCGTGAGCAAGGCGACGGCGCCGACCCGGTTCGCGCGAGAGCGCTTCACGGCGTTCACCGACGCCGTGGTCGCGATCGCGATGACCCTGCTGATCCTGCCGCTGCTGGAATCGGTCACCGACGCCGCCGGTCGCGGCATCCGGACTGCGGAATTCCTTCACGAGACGTCGGGACAGCTGATCAGCTTCGTCCTCAGCTTCGTGCTCATCGCCACGTTCTGGATGGAGCACCACCGGATGTATCTCCGGGTGGCGGCGATCACGCCCGCCCTGCTGTGGATCAACATCGGCTGGCTGTTGACCATCGTGTGGCTGCCGGTGCCGACTGCGATGCTCGGCCAGTTGTCGATGGATGCCGTGCAGGCGACCGTATACATCGGCACACTCATCCTGACGCAGGTCGCCACACTGACCTCGAAGCTCTACCTGCTGCGCCATCGCGATCTCGCCGACATCCCCGTCGAAGCGCTGCGACGCGGCTGCGCGGGAGACATCTCGGCCATCATCCTTTTCCTCGTCGCGCTGGCCCTGGCGGCGTGGGTGCACCCGATCGGCTACCTCGCACTGCTGCTGCTCGTGCTGGTCGGACCGCTCGAGCGGGGGTTGCTGCGGCTGCGCGGGTAGGCTGGTGCCCGGCATCCGACCGTCATTTCAAGGAGAACAGCACATGGGCGCACACGACGCCGTCATCGAGATCCCGCGCGGCAGCCGCGTGAAGTACGAGGTCGACCACGAGACCGGTCGCGTCCACCTCGACCGTGTCCTGTACACCACCTTCGGATACCCGGCCGACTACGGCTACTTCGACAACACGCTCGGCGAGGACGGCGACCCGCTCGACGTGCTCGTGCTGCTCGACCACGCCATCTTCCCCGGCGTCGTCGTGAACGTGCGACCCGTCGCCGTGCTCAAGATGAGCGACGAGGCCGGCGGCGACGACAAGCTCGTGGCCGTGCTGTCGAAGGACCCGCGCTGGGCGCACATCCAGGACATCGACGACCTGCCCGAGTACACGAAGAAGGAGATCGCGCACTTCTTCGAGCACTACAAGGACCTCGAGCCCAACAAGTGGGTCAAGGTCGACGCCTGGGGCGACGCCGCCGAGGCGCAGCGCATCCTCGACGAGGCCATCGAGCGCTTCGCCGGCGAAGGGCACTGAGCCTGTCCGATAGGTCGCTGAGCCTGTCGAAGCGAGAACCCCCGGCCGCTCGGCCGGGGGTTCTTCGGTTCTCACCTCGGGTGCGGATCAGAGCGCGCCGCGAGCAGCCAGGAAGTTGTACGGGTTGGTGCGGTTGTTGTTGATGTACACCTCGAAGTGCAGGTGGCACCCCTGGGAGGCGCCGGTGTTGCCCGCGTACCCGACGACCTGACCGGCGCTGACCTGCTGGCCGTTCGAGACCGCGTAGCGCGACATGTGGGCGTAGCTGGTGGCGATGCCGCCGCCGTGCTGGATGCGCACCCAGTTGCCGAAGCCGCTGTTGTAGAACGCGGCATCCACCCGGCCTGATGATGCCGCGTAGATCGGCGCGCCGCACCCGTTCGCGAAATCGGTGCCGCCGTGGTTGGTCGAGCGGCAGACGCCGCCGGTGCACACCGGCGGGCGCGGGCCGAAGTGCGACGAGATGTACCCGCCGTGCGGACGTCGCCAGGCACCGGACCCCGACCCGCCGCCGCCACCTCCGCCGCCTCCTCCGCCACCGCCACCGCCGCCACCGCCGCCGCCGCCCTGGTTGTTCTTGGCGGCCTCCTCGGCCTCGCGGCGAAGCCGTTCGGCCTCTTCGGCGCGACGACGCGCTTCCTCTTCCTTCCGGATGCGCTCGCCCTCCTGATAGCCGGCGACCGTCGCGGTGGTGTTGTCCTTGAGCGCGGCGAGCTGCGCCTGCAGCGTCACGAGGTTGGCCTGGCGTTCTTCGAGCGCGGCCTGCGCCGCGTCGGCGGCGCGCTGCGCGGCCTGCATCTTCTCTTCGGCGATCTTCTGCAGACGGTCGCGCTCGTCGCGGGCGGTGGATGCCTGATTGCTGAGCGACTGAGCAGTGTCGCGAGCGGATGCCGCACGCTCGGCGACCGTGCGGTTGTACTCGACGAGCTTGTCCATGCTGCCGAGGCGAGCGAGCAGGTCGTCGGCCCCGTTGGAGGACTCGGAGAGGAAGAGCTCGAGGGCCGCCTCGTCTCCGCCGCTGCGGTACAGCTGGTTGGCGACCTGGCCTGCCTTGCGGGCGCTGTCGGCGGCGATCTTCGCCTGCTCGTCGGCCTGCGCCTGGAGGTCGTCCGCCTTGGCGGCCTGGTCGAAGTACGCCTGCTGCGCGGTGAAGAACTCCTCGCCGGCCTTACGGGCGGCTGCTTCGGCTGCTGCGGCCTGGTCGGTGAGCTGCTGGATCAGCGCTTCGATGCGCGTGATCTCCGACGCCTTCGCCCCTTCACTGGCCTTGGCGCGCTGCACGTCATCCCAGCTGGGGTAGCCGGCGGCCCGGGCGCTGTGCGTGGTCGCAGAGACGCCGAAGGCCGAGAGGGCGACGGCGCTCAGGGCTCCGACGGTGAGAGCGCTTCGGCGGGTGAGCTTCGAGCGCGACCAGAGGGCCTCGCGTTCTGCAGCAGTCGGGGCGCAGCCGCAGTCGGCCCCTGCGGACCGGGCATCCGCAGTAACGTGCTCGTTCACTCGGCTCCTTTCGCCGGATTCACAGCTGTAACAGTAACAACATTCGTCACAGTCGCACCAGGTGCCGGCTTCCCCGCAACCACGCAGGAAGACGAGAGGCACACGCCTCGTCTGTACATAGTCCTCCCGAAACGCCCGGGATGTAACCCGACGCGCCCTCGATTTCGTTTTTCGCCGCGACAGCCCTTATGCTTGAGCGTCGGCAAGGGAAACCCCCGGGAATCTCTTCGGCCCCATCGTTTAGCGGCCTAGGACGCCGCCCTTTCACGGCGGTAGCACGGGTTCGAATCCCGTTGGGGTCACTCTTCCGATACAATTGAAAAGTTATGGCCCTGTAGCGCAGTTGGTTAGCGTGCCGCCCTGTCACGGCGGAGGTCGCGGGTTCAAGTCCCGTCAGGGTCGCTCTGAGCGATGAGCCTTCTTTCGAGGAGGCTCTTCGTCTAAGATGCGGCAGATCACGATGTGCCGCACGGCTCTGTAGCTCAGTTGGTAGAGCGTTCGACTGAAAATCGAAAGGTCACCGGATCGATGCCGGTCGGAGCCACACGGCTGATCATTACAATCAGCCCAGAAACCCTCGCCTAGCTTCTACATGGCGGGGGTTTTGCTTTGCCCTGACCGCACGGAACCGGCTGCCGCCTCATCTCTCGCGGGGATAGACACCGCTACCTCTTCTCGGGCGTCTCGGGCGTGCTCAGCAGACCGGTGACTCGGTACGGGATGACCTCGCGCAGGAACAGGCTCGTCGAGGTACGCACGATACCGGGGCAGAGCCGGATCTCCTCGCTGACTCGGTACAGGTCATCCGGAGTTGCCGCCACGACGCGCAGAAGCAGATCATCATCGCCCGCAGGAGCGAAGCATTCAAGAACCTCCGGGATGTTCTTCAGCGCGTCGATGGCCTCGGCGATCTGGTGCTGGTCGAGTTCCGCCCGGACGGACGCGGCGACCGGTCGGCCGAGCGCCTCCGGGCGAAGGCGGGTGGAATGCGGGCGCAGCAGGCCGGCCGTCTTCATCCGCTCCAGCCGGGCATGGACGGTTCCGCGTGCGAGGTTCAGACGCTGCGCCAGGATCGCCACCGGCATCCGCGGGTCGTCGTCCATTGCGAGAAGTATGCGTCGATCGGTCGCGTCGAGCGAAGCGGTCATGGTGTTCACTCCTGACGTCTGTTCGCTCACAACACTAGTCATATTGTCCAGCCGGTGACCCATCGGTTGCGCACGCATGGTCATCGGTCTTTACTGAGCAAACAGAACGTTCATCACAGAGCAGCGGAATGGTCGGGTCGGCCCACGAACGTCGCGACCCGATGCGCGCGGGTCACAAGCTCAGCACGCAGCACCATCCTCCACACAGCTCTGCGACGTCGGCGGTGCAGTGCGCTTCGCGCATCGCACCGCCGACGACGTCGCGCATGAAGAAGTCGCCAACAGCGGCGTCATGGATGAGACCGTCGTAGTGTGGCCCGCATGGCCGATCCCGACTCCGCACACGTTCCGACATCCCGACCGATGGATGCCTGGCTCGACGCCCTCAGCCAGCCCAACGGCTCCCCCGGCGGCGGGGCGGCGACCGGCGTGCTGCTCGGTGTCGCCGCCGCCCTGATGGGCATGGTGGCGGCGTACACGCCCGACAGCGCTGCCGCGTCGGCCTGCGCGGCGCGGCTCGAGCGCAACCGCGCGGATGTGCTGCAGGCCGTCGAGGCCGACGGGGTGCTGTCGGTGCGATTCGGGGCGGCACTGGCACTGCCGTCCGACGACCCGCAGCGCGACGAGCAGGTCAGCGCCGCCGCCGTCGACGCCGCCGAGTCGGTGGCGAGGCTCGGGGCGATCGGCATCCTGCTCACCTCCGACGCGCAGGTGCTCGCCTCGGCAGGCAATCCGCACATCGCGGTCGACTTGGCGGTGGCGATGGAATCGCTCGCCGCGGGGTTGTCAGGGGCGGCGATGAGCATCCGTGCGAACCTGCACATCGCCGGCAGGCACGACGCAACCACCACACGGCTGGCGAGCCTCGAGACCGACGTCCGCCGGTTGCTCGAGGCCCGCCACCGCATCACGCAGATGATCGAGGAGATCTCCGCGGGGCTGGACTGACCGCAGCCTCAGCCGGGGTACACCCCGATCTCCTTGATCGAATAGCCGTACGTCGTCGTGCGCTCGGTGCACAGCACGCGCACGTGCCGCGTCGTCACCGCGTCGAACGTCGCCGTGTCGAGGCCGCCGTCACCGGTCGTCGTCGACCACACCGTGCGCCAGGCGGCGGCGTCGTCGGACACCTGGATCTCGTACGACTTCGCCGCCGCCTTCTCCCAGTCGATGCTGACCCGGTCGATGAGGTGCTGCTCGCCGAGTTCGACGCGGATCCACTGCGGGCTCGCGCCCCAGTTGCCGCTCGCCCATCGGGTCGACGCCTTGCCGTCGACGGCGCGACTGGCGGCGTAGCTCGTGAACGGGTTGTTCTCGTTCGAGCTGGCGTACGCGCCCTTGCCGGTGGCGATGTTCGTCGCACTCTGGAACCCGCGCGTCGCCTCCCAGGTCTGCAGGTACGACTCCGCGCCGCCCATCATGCTGTCGACGATCTCGGCACCGCCGCCGGCGAGGCGCACCTGCTCGAGGTAGTCGGGCGTGAGACCGGTGTGGGCGAAGCCGTCGACGTTGATGTCGAAGGTGCGCTGCCCGCTGACCTGCCGGTCGACGACGGTCGAGCCGTCGGCCGCGGTGAACGGGTACTGCACCTCGACCGGCGCCGAGCCGCCGGCGGGGTGTCCGCCCAGCCCGTTGAAGTCCAGCCCGAATCCGTATCCCTTGTCGTACTTCTCGCGCAGCGCCTTCTCGTCGCGCCAGTCGGCGACGAACTCCTCGGCCGCGTGCGGGTAGGAGGTCTTGAAGCCGCCGAGGCGGTACAGGCGCTCGGTCCATCCGGCATCCGTCCAGCTGTGGCTGGACAGCACGCCGGGATACTGCTCGGCCTCGAGCACGTCGAGCGCCTGACCTGCCGCCTTCACGCTCATGTGGTCGAGCTCGACCATCATGTTGCGATCCATCATCGCGCGCAGCGCGTATTCGCCCAGCTTCGTCATGCCGCGCACGTTGCACTGCGCGCCGGACGGGTAGGTCGGCGGATCGGCGCCCTCGAGCCCGTCGGGCACCGGAGCGTTGCCGATCGGGTTGTCGTGCTGCGGCCCGCGGCACGCCTCGGTCTTCCAGTACGTGCCCGTCGAGTAGAACTGCCCGACGTTGATGATCGTGCCCATCGTGCCGGGATCGAAGCGCACGCCGCACAGCGCGTTGTCAAACTTGTGGCAGAGGAACATGCTCGAGATGCCGAGCCCCTGGAACTCGTCGAGCCCGCGGTCGATGTCGGCTTTCGAGCACTGCGCGACGTCGAGGATCATCTTGCAGCCGAACGGCTCGCTCATCTCGACGCCGAGCACCACCGCCAGCTTCCCCTGCTGGATCACCTCACGCGCCTGCGCGGGGTCGGTGACGATGCGGAAGAAGCCCTTGCCCTGCCCGCCGTAGAGGGCGTCGATGTACGCCTCCATCTCACGCACCTTCTTCGCCTCGAGCCGGATCGCCGTCATCTCATCGCACGAGCGATCCTTGACCATGATCGGCAGCGAGCAGATCACGCCGTTGGTGACGAGATCGTTCACCAGCACGCGCTGTCCCGAACGCCAGGCGCGCTCCACCCAGGCGTAGTACGCGGCCTGATGGCTGAGCGAGGTGGTGCTCGGCCAGTGCGCGAACGTCGGCCAGCCCACCGGATCGTGCGTGCCGTTCGCACCCCCGGTGAGGTTCTCGAAGATCGCCAGCTCGCCGTTCGGGTAGTGGTCGGGGCAGTCCTTCAGGGCATCCGCGACGCCCGCTGGGGAGAAGGGTGCACCGCAGATCAGCCGGCCCCCGAAGCCCTCGTTCGAGTTCAGGTGCGTGTGCGAGTCGATGTATCCGCGCACCGGCTCTCCGGGGCCGGAGGTCGTCGGCGCGCCGGAGACGTTGAGCTCGACCTCCTCGGCCGGTCGATTCGGGGCATCCCACCAGCCGTCGGATGCCGAAGCGGATGCCACGGCGCCGGCGCCCGGCGCCGTCGTCACGGCTGTCCCATCGGGTGCGGCCGCGGCGGCCGGTGCGGCCGCCAGGCCGAGGACGACAGCCGCGGCGGCGAGCGCAGCGCCGCCAGATCGGCGCCGTCGCATCCGGGAAGTCGGGGATCGCCACCCGCGCGGGGAGGGGGTTGGACTGACGGATGCCTGATGCACGATGAGCCTCCTTGCTCTGTGTCCAGCACCGTACTGTGGGACGAGCGTCCCAGTCAATCGTCCAGCAGCCTTCATCCTTGCACCGTGACGCCTCCGCGGCTTAGTATCGGTCAAAGTGGGACGAGTGTCCCACTTTCGCCCACCAGGAGACGACGATGCTCGCTGACGCCACTGCCGCCGCCACCCCGCACGCCCTCGCCCGCGCGCTGCCTGAAGGATTCGTCCTCGGCACCGCCACCGCCGCGGCGCAGATCGAGGGGGCGACCACCGCGGGCGACCGCACCCCGAGCGTGTGGGACCGCTTCGCGTCCGACCCCGGCCGGATCATCGACGGCAGCGACACCTCCCGCACCGCCGATCACTACCACCGCTACGCCGAGGACATCGGGCTGATGCGCGAGCTCGGCGCCGACGCGTATCGCTTCTCGTTCTCGTGGACGCGCGTGCAGCCCGGCGGGTCGGGCGGCCTGAGCCGCGAGGGAGCCGACTTCTACGATCGCCTGCTCGACCGCCTGCACGCCGCCGGCATCCGCCCCTTCGCGACCATCTCGCACTGGGACCTGCCGGAAGAGTACGCGAAGGGCTGGCTCGATCGTGACACCGCCCAGCGCCTGGGTGACCTCGCCGGCCTGCTCGGCGAGTGCTTCGGCGACCGGATCGACTCGTGGATCACCATCAACGAACCGGCCACGGTGACCCTCAACGGCTATGCGCTGGGCCTGCACGCCCCCGGACACAGCCTGCTCTTCGACGCGCTGCCCACCGTGCACCATCAGCTGCTCGGCCACGGCCTGGCCGTGCAGGCGCTGCGCGCGGCGGGGGTTCCCGGCCGGATCGGCATCACCAACACGCACAGCCCGGTGATCCCGGCCTCCGACTCCCCCGAGGATCACGCGATGGCCGCCCTGTTCGACCTCGTGCACAACCGGATCTACGCCGACCCGGTGCTGCTCGGCCGCTACCCCGAGGCTCCCGACTTCCTCGGCGACGCGCTGGCGGCCTTCGACGAGGTCCCGTCCGAGGATCTCGCGCAGATCCATCAGCCGCTGGATTTCTACGGACTCAATTACTACATGCCTACCCTCGTCGCCGCCGGCGCCGGCGAAGGGGAGAGCCCCGACGGAACGAGCGCGGCGATGGCGGATCTGCCGTTCCGGCTGCTCGAGTTCGAGGGCGTGCCGACGACCGGCTTCGGCTGGCCGATCCAGCCCGCCGGATTCGCCCGCGCACTCACCGAGATGCAGGAGCGCTACGGCGACGTGCTGCCGCCGGTGTACATCACCGAGAACGGCGCGAGCTTCCCCGACGAGGTCGGCCCCGACGGCACCGTCGACGACACCGAGCGGGTCGCCTTCTTGCGCGACCACCTCGCGGCGGCACTGGCGGCCGTCGCGCCCGGCGGGCCCGCGGAGGGTCTGGATCTGAGCGGCTGGTTCGTATGGTCGCTGATGGACAACTGGGAGTGGGCGGCCGGGTTCACGCAGCGCTTCGGCCTGGTGCACGTCGACTTCACCACCGGCGAGCGCACCCCGAAGTCGTCGTTCCGGTGGCTGCAGCAGCTGATCGCGGCGCGCGCCGAGGCGCGCTGACCCACGACCGCACGAGGCCCGGCATCCGCTGATCGGATGCCGGGCCTCGGCGTTCTCGTCTCCGCTGTTCAGCTGCCCAGCACCCGCTCCAGATACCGGTTCGCGAACACCCGCTGCGGATCGAGGTCGTTCCGAACCTCGCGGAATTCCGCGAACCGCGGGTATGCCTCGGCGAGATCGGCTGCCGCGCGTCCGTGCAGCTTGCCCCAGTGCGGCCGTCCGCCACGCGCGCGCATGATCTGCTCGACGGCGCGGAAGTACGGCTGCGGGTCCTCACCCACGGCCCGGTGCACCGCGATGTACGCCGACGGACGCTGATACGCCGTCGACATCCACAGCTCGTCGGCGGCGGCGAAGCGCACCTCGACCGGGAACGTGATGCGCCAGCCGCCTCTCGCGATCGCGTCCTGCACCTCGATGAACGCGGGAACCACCTGATCGGCGGGGATCGCGTACTCCATCTCGGTGAAGCGGACGGTGCGCCGGGTGGCGAACACGCGCGAGGAGACATCGGAGAAGGTGCGCTCGCCCGAGAGCCACGCTGCGGCGCGGTTGATCGTCGGCACCGCCGCCGGCGACAGCCGCCCCAGCGCGCACGTGGCGCGGAACATCCCGTTCGCCATGAGGGTCTCGTCGAACCAGCGCCGCACCGGCTGCAGGGGCGCACGGCCCTCGCCGGCAGACACTCGGGTGTTCATCTTGGTGAGGGCCGTCTCGGTGTGCGGGAACCAGAAGAACTCGAAGTGATCGGCGTCACGCACCCGGCTCTCGATCGTGTCGAGCACGGCCGCGAGCGGCTCGGCGCGTTCTCGCGCACGCAGGTCGAAGGCCGGGACGCACCGTACCGTCACCTCGACGAGAATGCCGAGGGCCCCGAGCCCGACGGCCACGGCAGGCAGCAGCTGCGGGCTGTGCTCGGCATCCACCCGCATCACCTCACCCCGGCCGGTCACGAGCGTGACCCCTGCGATCTGCGCGGCGATGCCGCGGAAGCGCGAGCCGGTGCCGTGCGTGCCGGTCGACACCGCACCCGCGATCGACTGCGTGTCGATGTCGCCGAGGTTCTCCATCGCGAGACCCAGCGGCGCGAGCAGCGCGGGGATCTCGTGCAGCCGGGTTCCGGCGCCGAGCGTCACGGTCTGCTGCGCAGAATCCACGCTGCGCAGCCCGCTCAGCCCGTCGAGACTCATCTGCACGTCGTCGGCCTTGGCGATCGCGGTGAAGCTGTGCCCCGCCCCCACCGCCTTGACCCGTCGGCCCGACCGTGCGGCGGTCGCGACGATCTCGCACACCTGCTCGACGGATGTCGGGCACACGACGTCGCGGGGGTGCGCACGCACCGTGCGGCCCCAGTTCTGCCATGCGCGTCGCGTGCCGGTGCTGGTGCCGTCGGTGATGCTCGTGGTGGTGGTCACAGGAAGGCCTTCCCTTCGCCTCGGTAGGTGGGATGCCGGTCGACGACGCGTCCCGCGTCGACGACCAGGAACTCGTTGACGTGCTCGCTCAGCTCGCCGGACTTCGTGTGGCGCAGCCACACCAGGTCGCCGACCGACAGGCTGCGCGCGGCGCTGCCCCGCAGCGGGGTCTGCACCTCTCCCGCGCTCTCGCGCGGCAGCATCCTGAGCCCGGCCGGGTGCACGACCTGCGGCAGACGATCGGGCCCGGGTGGTCCGGATGCGGCCCAGCCGCCGCCGAGCAGTGTCACGCAGTCGGCCCGCGGCTTGCGCACCACGCTGAGGGCGAAGCCGGTCGCCGGTCGCGGACGGAAGGCGGTGTAGTCGTCGAAGTAGTGACCCGCGAACATCCCGCTGCCGGCGGCTATCTCGGTCACCGACGCGTCTGCCGCTGTGCTCTCGATCGACCCTGTGCCCCCGCCGTTGACGAACTCGAGGTCGGCGATCTCGCGCACGGCGGCCACGGCCCGCGCTCGTCGCTCGGCGATCTCGATGCGCGAGCGCCGCTTGACCCACGACACGATCGCGTTCATCGGCGCACGATGCGGCACGCGGTCGGCCACCCCGGCGATCTGCGCCTCGTATGCCATCACCCCGACCAGCTCGAACCCCGGCCGCCGCTGAACCGCGACGGCGAGCGCGCGCAGCTGCTGCGGTGTGCGCACCGGCGAGCGCAGCACGCCGAGACGACCCAGCGGCGGCGGGCCCTGCCACGCCGCGTCCAGCTCGAGGCAGACCCGGATGGGCGGGCGCTGCCCGGGAGAGACCACCGCGTCGATGAGGTCGAGCTGCGCGACGCTGTCGATCATCAGGGTGACCGCACGCGTCGCCTGCTCTTCACGCGCGAGCGCGGCGATGGCCCGGCGGTCGGCGGTGGGATAGCCGACGACGACGTCGGGGCAGCTGCGCGAGAGCCACAGCGCCTCGGGCAGGGTGAAGGCGAGCACCCCGGCGAAGCCGGGCATGGCGAGCAGCTCTTCGATCACCGGGCGCACGCGCAACGACTTGCTGGCGATGCGCAGCGGCACGCCTCCGGCACGCCGCGTGAGGTCGGCCGCATTGGCGAGCAGGGCCTGCCGGTCGAGCACGGCGTAGGGCGGGGGCTCGTCGGCGGTGGCCTGCGCCCATTCGCGCCAGGGTGTGTGCGTGACGGTCATCCTCGACCTCTCTCGCGGGCGTCGACGACCGCGGAACGGGAAGAGTGGGTCAAGTGTCCCACATCACGAATATAGTAGGTCTGCGCCAGGCAACCAGCAACCTGCGTGACAGCATCCGTGCTAAGGAGGAGACATGGCCCGCACCCCCGTCGATGTACGCCGCCGAGAACTCATCGCCGCCGCCCTGCGGGTGGTCGCCTCTCGCGGGCTGCACGAGGCATCCACCCGCGCGATCGTCGCCGAGGCCGGCATGTCGCTGGCGAGCTTCCACTACGCGTTCGAGTCGCGGGACGAGCTGATCGACCGGCTCATCCTCGACGTGCTCGCCACGGAAGAGAAGGCCGTGCTGCCGGCCGACCTCGAGGGGCGCGACCTCGCCGAGCTGCTCACCGACGGGCTGACCGGCTACCTCGAGCATCTGCAGGCCGAGCCGGCCCGCGAGCAGGCCATGCTCGAGCTGACCCAGCACGCGCTGCGCACTCGCCGCCCGCTGGCGCAGCAGCAGTACGACCAGTACCTGCGCATCGCGCGCGAGTCGCTGACGCTGGCGGCCTCGCACTCCGGGTCGCGTTGGACCGTACCGCTGGCGACGGCCGCGCAGCTGCTGGTCGCCCTCACCGATGGCCTCACCCTGAACTGGCTGGTCAACCGCGACGACGCGGCCAGCCGGGATGCCGTGCGAGCCGCCGCGCGCGCCGTGGCGAGCCTGGCCGAGCCGCTTCCGGACGACGACGAGACGGGCACGCCGCAGCGCCGCACCCGGCAGGCGGCGTCGTGAGCCGCGCCGAGCAGACGACCCACGAGCTGCGAACCGCCTTCGACGCCGGCATCACCCGATCGCGCCGCTGGCGACGCGATCAGCTGCGGGCGCTGCGGCGGATGCTGCTCGAGAACCAGCCCGAGATCGAGCAGGCCCTGCACGACGATCTCGGAAAGCACCCCCTTGAGGCGGTGATCACCGAGATCGGGATGGTGATCGCGGAGATCGACTACGCGCTGCCGCGTCTGCGTCGCTGGATGCGGGCGCGAACCGTGCCCCTGCCGCTCATGCTCGCGCCCGCGCGTGGCCGGGTCGTTCCGGAGCCCCTCGGCGTCGTGCTCATCATCGGCCCGTGGAACTATCCCCTCCAGCTCGTGCTGAATCCGCTGGTGGGCGCTCTCGCGGCGGGCAACGCCGCCGTCGTCAAGCCGAGCGAGCTCGCCGGCGCGACCAGCTCGCTGCTCGCCGAGCTGATTCCGCTCTACCTCGATCAGCGTGCGCTCGCCGTCGTCGAGGGCGGCGCCGAGGTCACCGGCCAGCTGCTCGAGCAGCGCTTCGACCACATCTTCTTCACCGGATCCGAGAAGGTGGGCGGCATCGTCGCCACCGCGGCCGCGCGCACCCTGACACCGGTCACCCTCGAGCTCGGCGGCAAGTCGCCCACCTACATCGACGACTCGGTCGACCTCGCGGTGGCCGCGCGACGGATCATGTGGGGCAAGCTGCTCAACGCAGGCCAGACCTGCGTCGCGCCCGACTACCTGCTCGCCACCCCGGCGACCGCTCGGGCACTCGTGCCGCACCTCGAACGCGCGACGCGGGAGATGTACGGGTCCGATGCCGCGACGAGCCCCGACTACGGCCGCATCGTCACCCCTCGCCACGCCGAACGCCTCGCGCGGATGCTGACCGATGCCGCGCCCTCGTTCGGGGGCGAGGTATCGCTCGAGCAGCGCTACGTCGCTCCGACCGTCATCAATGGCGTCGACGCGGACTCGCCCCTGATGCAGGAGGAGATCTTCGGGCCGATCCTGCCGATCGTGCATGTCGGATCGGCCGCGGAGGCCCGCGCCTTCATCCGATCACGGCCCAAGCCTCTGGCCGCGTACGTCTTCAGCCGTCGGCGCCGCGTGCGCCGGGCCTTCCTCGCCGAGACCAGCTCGGGCGGAGTGAGCTTCGGCGCCCCGGCCGCGCACCTCGGCGCTCCGCAGCTGCCGTTCGGCGGGGTCGGCACGAGCGGGATGGGCGCGTACCACGGCGAGGCGTCGTTCCGCACCTTCAGCCATCTCAAGAGCGTGCTCGACAAGCCCTTGCGCCCCGACACGATGCGCCTGGCCTACCCGCCCTACCGGGGGTGGGTGAAGAGTCTGCTGCGCCGGATGCTGATGCGCGGGCGCTGACGCGTCCGCCGACTTGCATCCGGTGCCCGGCGGTCCTATCATCACCAGAAGTGGGGCAGTCGTCCCACTTCTGACGGGCGGACGATGTGGTCTGCCGAGGAGACGATGATGTTCCACCCGCACCCGCTCAGCCGCGCCGCTCGGACGACAGCATGAGCGCCGACGCCCGACCGACGGTCGACACGGCGTCCGCTCCCCCGGCGCAGACCCCGGTGAGCCGCAGCTGGCTGTGGACGTTCGGCCTCGCCTGGTTCGGGTTCTGGCTGCTCGTGATGCTTCCCGGGCAGTTCATGCTGGTGCAGCTGGCGAGCACTCTCGACCCGGCCGAGAAGATCGGCGTCGGCTCGTTCCTCATCGCCGAGATGGCCATCGTCATCGTCGTCTCGGTACCGGTCATCGGCTGGCTGTGCGATCGCAGCGAACCGCGATTCGGTCGCCGCCGCACCTGGGCACTGGGCGGCTTCGCGACCGCCACCGTGCCGTTCGCCCTGGTCGGGATCCAGCCCTCGTGGCAGCTCGCTGCGGTGCTGCTCGCGATCGTGGCCGTAGGGCAGTCCGCGGTGCTCGTGTCGCTGTCGGCGATGATCGCCGATCAGGTACCGCCCGCGCAGCGCGGCCGCGCGTCTGCGGCTGCGGGCGTGCCGCAGGTGATCGCCCTCGCAGGCGGCATGATCATCGTGACCGAGCTGGTGAAGGACGTCGGCTGGAGCTGGGCGGTCATCGCCGCCCTCGCGCTGATCGCGCCGCTCCCGTTCCTGCTCGGACACGCCGAGCCCGCCCTGCCCGCCCGCTCCGGCGACGCGGGCGCGACACCGCCGCGCCGCAGCATCCGTCAGATCACCCGGGTCTATCACGACCTCGGCTGGGCGGGCGTGTCGCGCGTGCTGGTCAACGCCGGCAACCTCGTGGGGACCACCTACCTGCTCTACTTCCTCTCCGACTCGCTCAAGCTGGCCAACCCGGAATCGGCGCTCACCGTGCTGATCCTCGTGTATCTCGTCGCGAGCGGTCTCGGCTCGTGGGCCGGCGGCGCACTCACCGACCGACTGCGCTCGCGACGATTCTTCGTCGCCGCCTCCGCGGGCCTGCAGGTCGCAGCCGCGCTCACCCTCGCGTTCGTGCCGACCTGGAGCGCCTCGATCGTCGCGGCCGTGCTGCTCGGCATCGGATACGGGGTGTTCCTCTCGGTCGACCAGGCTCTGCTCACCGACGTGCTGCCCGATGTCACCACACGTGCCCGAGACCTCGGCATCGTCAACGCCGCGCAGCACCTTCCCATCGCCGCCCTCGTGGGCTGGCTCGTGCTGAGCGTGGCAGGCTACACCCAGCTCTACGTCATCGCCGCCGTGATCATGGCCCTCGGCGGCGTGGCCGTCTACCGCATCCGCTCGGTGCGCTGACTACCGCGCCCCACCGTCCGCCGCCGAAGGAGACCCGTGAAAGCCATCGTCGTGCTGTTCGACACCCTCAACCGCGCATTCCTGCCGCCCTATGGCGCCGAGGGCGTGCACGCGCCGAACTTCGAACGCCTCGCCAAGCGCAGCGCGCGCTTCACCCGCTGCTACGGCGGCAGCATGCCCTGCATGCCCGCGCGGCGGGAGATGCACACCGGTCGCTACAACTTCCTGCACCGCAGCTGGGGACCGCTCGAGCCCTTCGACGACTCGGTGCCTCAGATGCTCGACGAGGCGGGCGTGCACACGCACCTCGTCACCGACCACCAGCACTACTGGCTCGACGGCGGGGCGACGTATCACCCGCGCTTCCGCACTTTCGAGTTCTTCCGCGGCCAGGAGGGTGACGAGTGGAAGGGGCAGGTGGCCGATCCGGACATGTCGAACGTCACCCCGCACGCGAGCAACCACGCCTTGCGCCGGCAGGATGCCGTCAACCGGCAGCACCTGACAGACGAGGCCGACCACCCGCAGACCCGCACGTTCGACGCCGGGCTGGAGTTCATCGAGACCAACCAGGCCGACGACGGCTGGATGCTGCAGATCGAGACCTTCGATCCGCACGAGCCGTTCTTCAGCTACGCGCAGTACCACGAGCTCTACGGCACTCCCACGGTCGCCGACGGGGTCGACTTCGACTGGCCCGACTACAAGCAGGTGACCGAGAGCGACGCCGAGCTCACCCACCTGCGCGACCGCTACCTCGCGTTGCTGTCGATGTGCGACCGGTCGCTCGGGCGCGTGCTCGACGCGATGGATCAGCATGACCTGTGGCACGACACGATGCTGATCGTGTGCACCGATCACGGCCTGCTGCTGGGCGAGCACGGCTGGCTGGGCAAGAACGTGCCGCCGTTCTACGAGGAGACGATCCACACGCCGCTGTTCGTGTGGGATCCCCGCTCGGCCGTCGCCGGCGAGAGCCGGGATGCCCTGGTGCAGACGATCGACTTCGGGCCCACCCTGCTCGATCACTTCGGGCTCGACACGACCCCCGACATGCAGGGCCGTTCGATTCTGCCCGTGCTGGACTCCGAGCTCCCGCTGCATGATGCGGCCCTGTTCGGCCTGCACGGCGGCCACGCCAACGTCACCGACGGACGCTACGTGTACATGCGCGCGTGCGTGACCGCAGACAATCAGCCCCTGTTCGACTACACGCTGATGCCGACCAGCATGCGCGGCCGCTTCGGCGCCGACGCCCTCCGTCACGCGGAGCTCGTCGATCCGCTGCCGTTCACGAAGGGGATGCCGGTGCTGAAGGTGCCGGCCATCGCTCCGACCAACCCTGCGGCGTTCGGGTCGCAGCTGTTCGATCTCGAGAGCGACCCGCAGCAGCTGAACCCGCTCGTCGACGACGAGCTCGAGCTGCACATGATCGGCCTGCTCGTCGAGCTGATGCGCCAGAGCGACGCACCGGCCGATCAGTACGAACGGCTCGGGCTGCCCGCGTCGAGTGCCCCGAGCGCCGAGCACCTGGTGCTGGCTCGGCAGCAGGCGGAAGGCGCAGCGGGCCCGGTGGGCGGTGCCGATCTGTCGGCGCTCGGAGACTCGGCGGTGGCGATGCGCTCGGTGCGCGAGCTGCTCGCCGACGAGCACGCCCGTGGCGTGCTGCGCGACGAACTCGGCCCGATCGTCGACGGGCCGCTGCCCGAAGAGGCGATGGGGATGTCGCTGGCGCAGATCGCCACGGTGACCGCGGGGCTCGTGCCGCACGACGCGCTGCACCGCATCGCCGCGCGGCTCTGAGAGCGAAGCGGGCGATGCGCGCGTGGCACACTGGCATCCATGCCCCAGCAGCCGGATGATCCCCGCCAGATGCGACGACTGCCCGAGACGCTCGACGAGTTCCAGCGCGCGGAAGGGCATCCGCACTTCCGGGTCGATGTCGAGCGCATCCGATTCTCGCCGTACTACTCGCGCCTCTCGGCGGTGACCCAGGTCATCTCGCAGGCCGGCGCCGGCCTCGCCGTGCACAACCGGCTGACGCACTCGATCAAGGTGGCGGCGGTCGCGCGAGCCATCGCGACCCACCTCTCCACGCGCACAGACGAGGCGAACCGCATCGTCGCCGAGCTCGGCGGCGCACACCCCGTCGTGGTGCAGGCTGCTGCCGCGGCGCACGATCTCGGGCATCCGCCGTTCGGGCACCTCGGCGAGCAGACGCTCGACCGCCTCGCCCGCACCCGCTTCGGCCTCGCCGAGGGCTTCGAGGGCAATGCGCAGACCTACCGCATCCTCACCCGTCTCGACGAGCACGACCGCCCCGGTGTGGGCCTCAACCTCACCGCGGCAGTGCGCGCCGCGGTGCTCAAATACCCCTGGCTGCGTGGCGAGGGCGGGTCGAGACGCGGCGGCGGCAGCAAGTTCAGCTTCTACGCCATCGACGAGCCGGATGCCCGGCAGGCGCTCTCTGCATACCCGGCGATCGCCGAGGGGCAGCAGACCGTCGAGTGCTCGATCATGGACCTCTCCGACGACATCGCGTACTCGCTGCACGACCTCGACGACTTCTACCGCGCCGGACTGCTGAACCCGGCGACCCTGTCGGCGGAGTTCCGGTCGTGGCGTCGCAACCTCGCCCAGCTGCGCGCCGCGGAGCAGTCGACTCTCGCATCCGACACTCGCACACCCGGCCATTCCCTCGAGCTGCTGTGGCGCCGGATGCAGGTCAAGGACGGCTGGATCGCCGACCCCGACGCCTTCAGCGAAGCCGTCGCCAAGGTGTCGTCCGAGGTGATCGACGGCCTCGTCGCCGAGCCCTTCGACGGATCGCTCGCCAGCGAGCGCGCCCTCGCGCGGTTCACCACCGCCTGGATCGCGCGACTGCAGTCGTCGATCGAGGTGCACCGGCATCCCGACATCCGCTCGGGGCACGTCAGCCTCCACCGGCAGGCCTGGCACGAGGTGGCGGTGCTGAAGTTCCTGCACGAGCGGTTCATCCTCGAGCGCCCCGACCTCGCGGTCTACCAGCGCGGTCAGGCCAGCGTGCTCGAGCGGCTCGTCGACGGCTTCACCGCATGGCTCGACGATCCGCGCGATGCGCGGCGCGCACCGCGCCGCCTCATCGACCTCGTCGATCTCGCCACCGACGACCACCGCCGCATCGACGACGTGGGGGCGGGCGCCGACGTCGAGACGCTCGGCCGGGGGCGCGGCATCATCGACTACGTCGCATCGCTCACCGACGCCCAGGCGATCTCGCTCGACGCGCTGCTCGCCGGCCGCACCGAGCGGCTCTGGGATGCCGGGCAGGGTCTGTGAGCTCGCGAGACCTGCTTTCGGGCACGAAACCGCGCCACGCGACGCAGGTCTCACGCTGGTAGAGAAGTCTCGCGCCCACAGGCGCGGCGCGTGGAAGAGTGGATGCCATCCACCCCCATTCTGAGGAGGCACCATGCGCGCTGTCGTGTACGACCGGTATTCCACGGATCTCGATGATCTCGAGGTGCGTGAGGTGCCCGAGCCGAAGCTGCCGCCGGCGTCGGTGCTCATCGAGGTGCGGGCCGCGGGCGTGAACCCCGTCGACTGGAAGGTCATGGCGGGCGGGCTCGACGCTCTGATGCCCGTGCACTTCCCCGTGATCCCGGGTTGGGACGTGGCGGGCGTCGTCGTCGCGGTCGGCTTGGACACCCCGGAATTCGCCGTAGGCGACGAGGTCATGGCCTACGCCCGCAAGGACACGGTGAGCGCCGGCACGTTCGCGGCGCGGGTCGCCGTTCCCGTCTCGGCGGTCGCGCGCAAGCCGGCATCGCTCTCGTGGGAGGAGGCGGGGGCCCTCCCGCTGGCTGGCGGCACGGCGCTGCGGTCGATCGACGCACTCGGCGACCTGTCGGGGCGCACCGTGCTGATCCACGGCGCCGCGGGCGGCGTCGGCGGCTTCGCCGTGCAGATCGCCGCGGCACGAGGTGCGAAAGTCGTCGGCACGGCATCCGAGCGCAACCACGAGTACATCCGCGCTCTGGGCGGCGAGCCGACGACCTATGGCGAGGGACTGGCGGCACGCGTGCGCGAGATCGCCGGCGGAACGGTCGACGCGGTCGCCGACTTCATCGGCGGCCAGCTCGACACCACCCTCGATGTGCTCGGCGAGGGCGGCGCGCATGTCTCGACGGCGGACCCGAAGGTCATGTCGCACGACGGCCGGTACATCTGGGTGCGCCCCGACGGCTCGCAGACCGCGCGTCTCGCGGAGCTCGTCGACGAGGGGCTGCTGCGGGTCGAGGTCGCCGAGACGTTCCCGCTCGACGGTGTCGCCGATGCGTTCCAGGCCAGCATGAGCGGTCACACCCGCGGCAAGCTCGTCATCGTCCCCTGATCGGTCGATCCCCTCGCGCGATCGGGCGCAGACAGAGTTCGCGCCCGGGCCTCACTCGGGACCCGGGCGCGAACGTTCCTCCGGTCAGAAGACCTCTTCGTCTCCCGCCGCGCGCGTGGAGCGACGCGTCTCGTACGCGCCGGGGGCGGCTTCGGTGCGAGTGACTACGTCGGTGCGACGGCGACGCGCCATCAGCAGCAGACCGACGATGAACGCGACGACACCGGCACCCATCAGGATGTAGCCGATCATCGTGAGGTCAGCCCAACCGACGTCGATGTTGAGTGCGAAAGCGAGGATCGCTCCGATGACGAACAGAACGACTCCGGTGCCGATGGTCATCTCTTGCTCCCTTCGATAGGGCGGGCCGTCCGGCCTGCCTGATGCCCAGAATCCCAAGGGAAAGAGCGCCGAAGAATGGGGTTGACAACACCGACGCGGATCGGGGTCGTGTCGGTCTCAGCCCTGCGGGGGCTGGTCTTCCGCCTCGGACGCGACTTTGTCGACGGCGTCGGCCATCGCGCGAAGGAAGTCGGTGACGTTCGCCTGCGCCTGGGCATCCATCCCCGCCGCCACCGAGTACATCAGCTCGTGCATGCGACCGAGCGTCTGGCGCACATCCTCGTCGGCATGCGCGGTGGCTCGAACGGCGTTCGGAGATCCGGCGTCGTCCACCTCCCGCTGCACATGACCCGATTGCTCCAGGCGATCGATGAGCACCGAGGTCGCCGCCGGCGAGATACCGAGGTACGCGACCAGGTCGGCCGGCCGGGCTGCGTGCCCGGACTGGCGGAAGAGATAGCGCAGGGCGAGAAGCTCGTTCTCGCCCATCGACATCTCGTCGCGAGTGCGTCGACGCATGGCCCGCTCCGCCGCACGGTACGTCCGGAGCGCCTCAAGCACCTCACGCGCACGCTCGCGCTCGCCGTACCAGTAGCCGTCTGTCTGTGATTGCGCCACACTCACTCCTTCGGCGAGCGCCTGCACAGCCCGCATAAGCAATGATAGAAGAGGGCAAGGGGACCCACGCGGTCGAGCCGACCGCACGATGCAGCGACGGAGGAGATCTGTGAGTTTTCGAAGCAAGGAGACGCTGGAGACCTGGCTCTCGGAGTTCCGCTCCGCGCGCGAGGCGGGCGATCTCATTCGTGTGATCATCCAGGACGGCTCCGACGGCTCCGACACAGGGCTCGTGATCGTGCCGGTGAAGAACTCCTCCGTCAGCATCTTCATGCAGCCGATCCAGATCGGCGAGGCCCGGTGGAACGTCACGCTCGAGCCGAACGACGAGAACACCACCCTCAACAGCCACCAGCTGCACTCCCTCGCCAGCGAGCTCGCGGTCGCCGCCGAGCTGTGCTCGTACCTCGAAGCCCGCAGCATCGGTCACGACGAGCAGTCGGACACTCCGGACGATGACGCCGCGACGGCCGTCAACGCCTGAGTCTCAGAGCTCTCCCGGTCGCATCGCCTCGGCGTCGATGGCGCGGATGACGCGGAGCGCCGCAGTGTCCACCGGCGGCTCGTCCGCGGCATCCGCGCGCCGCCGGGGCGCGTACACGACCAGCGCGTGGAACAGGAATCTCGCGAAGAAGGCGACCACCAGCGAGATCGCCGTGGCGATCACGCTGGAGATGTGCCAGGTCTCGACCATCAGCGCCATCAGCGGGATACGCAGGGCCGCCTCGACGGAGTTGAACGAGACGGATGCCGCGAAGCGCACCCACAGCCGCGGAGCGTCCTGGCGGTCGTCGCGGAAGACGAACAGCTCCTGCAGCACGAAGTTGCCGATGATGGTGACGGCCGCGCCGACGATCGCAGCGAGCACGTAGTCGACGCCGAGGTGGGTGAGCGCCCACATGATGCCGATGTTCACGACGGCGCCGATGCCGCCGATGACGGCGAAGCGTCCCATCCTGCCGAACCGCAGGCGGGCGAGGTGGGCGAGGAAGGTGGCTCCCTGTCGCAGGCTGGCCTTCGAGTCGCCGTGCCGACGCGCGCCGAACTCGAGCGGCACCTCCGCGATCCGCAGCTCACGCCGCTCCCCGCCGCGCACGAGGATCTCGAGCAGGATCTTGAATCCCTGCGGTCGCAGCTCGTCGAGATCGATGTACGAGCGGTCGATGAGGAAGAACCCGGTCATCGGGTCGGTGCTGCGCCAGAGGCGCCGCAGGAACATCGCCTTGGTGACGACGGTCGCCGCCTTCGACACCCCGTAGCGCACGGCCGTGCCGAGCCCCGCGGAATCACCCCCGCCGATGTAGCGTGAGGCGGCGACGACGTCGACCCCGCCCTCGGCGTACCGTGCGAGCATGGCGCGCAGCAGCTCGGGCGGATGCTGCAGATCGCCGTCCATGACGATGCACACGTCGTGGACGGCCTCGGCGAGGCCCAGGGCGACGGCGCCGCCGAGTCCACCGGTGTTGCGGTCTCGGTGGATGCCGCGCACCGCGACGGTCGAGGATGCTCCGACGCGGGCGATCTCGTCGATCGTGCCGTCGATGCTGTCGTCGATGAACAGGATCTCGGCCGTGATCCCGGCGAGCGCGGCCGAGGTGCGGACGACGAGTTCGGCGACGTTGTCGCGCTCGTTGAACGTCGGCACGATCACGGTCACGGGAGGAAGGGAGGGGGCGCTCACGTGATCTCCTCCACGGTGTCCTCTGAGTCGGGTGTCGCGCGGTGATGCGGCGATACAGCATCCATCGTTTCATGCGACGCCCTGCCGCGGCGCCACTCGGCGCCCGCTCGGGTGCGCCCCCGTAGGCTGGGAGCATGAGCGCTCCCGCATCCGACACCATCACCGTGTTCGGCGCCGACTGGTGCCGAGACTGCGTCCGCACGAAGAAGCAGCTCGACCAGCTGGGCGTCGAGTACACCTACATCGATCTCGTCGCCGACCCGGCGGCGGCGGACGTCGCCAAGGAGATCTCGGGCCGCACGAACATTCCCGTCGTCGTCTACCCCGACGCGAGTCACCACGTCGAGCCGAGCAATGACGACGTCGAGTCGAAGCTGCGCGAGCTCTCGCTGATCTGATCTCGGTCCGCTTCCGCACCGCCACCAGGAGACGACGATGACTCAGGAGACGGCCCTCGACGCCGAACTCGATGAGGCGCAGCGCGTGGCGCTGGATGCCGAGGTCGACGTGCTGCAGCAGGGTTCACGCACATGGGCGCACCTCACCGTGGGTCAGCGCGCGACCCTGCTGCGAGCGCTGCGCACGAGCGTCGCCGCCGCGGCGACGGACTGGGCGAACACCGCCGCCGATTCCAAGGGACTCGACCGCAGGCATCCGCTGCGCGGCGAGGAGTGGCTCAGCGGGCCGTACTCGGTGCTCGGCGCACTCGACGCGTACATCGACACCCTCGCGAAGCTGGCCGACGGACGCTCACCACTCGACGGCGTGACGGTCGGTCGCGCACCCGGCGGGCGCACCAGGGTGAGCGCGTTCCCTCTCACCGGGCTCGATCGTCTCCTGCTGTCCGGGTTCAGCGGCGAGGTGTGGCTGCGGCCGGGCGTCACCCCGATCACGGCCCGCGCGAACGCGGGTCTGACGCAGCGGTCGGCGGATGCCGCGGGCGGCGTCGGCCTGGTACTGGGCGCGGGCAACATCACCGCGATCCCCGTGCTGGATGTGCTGTACGAGCTTCTCGCGCACAATCGCGTGGCGCTGCTGAAGGTGAACCCCACGCAGGACGTACTCGTGCCCGTGTACGAGCGCGCGCTGGCACCGCTGATCGCCCCCGGCTTCCTGCGGATCGTGCGCGGCGGGCCGGCCGTCGGCTCGTACCTCACCGCGCATCGAGACCTCGTGCACGTGCACATCACCGGCTCGGCCGCCACCTTCGACGCGATCGTGTGGGGTGCTTCGACGGGCTCAGCAGCCCAACAGGAGGCGACCGCACGACGTCGGCGAGAGAACCGTCCGCTGCTGAAGAAGCCGATCACGGCCGAGCTCGGCGGCGTCTCGCCGATCATCGTCGTGCCGGGCGAGTGGAGCGCCGCCGACATCGCCTTCCAGGCCGAGCACATCGTCACCATGCGTCTGCAGAACGGCGGGCACAACTGCATCGCCGGGCAGGTCGTGATCATGTCGTCGGAGTGGGCGCAGGCCGCGCAGTTCCGTGCCGCCCTGCGGCGCGCGTACGCGGCCGCCCCCGAGCGGCCCATCTGGTACCCCGGCTCGCCGTCGCGCATCCGGCAGGCGGCGGATGACTATCCGGATGCCCTGGTGCTGGCCGACCGCCTGCTGGTGGAGATCGGCGATGGCGACGATGCCGCGGCGATGCAGTCGACCGAGTACTTCGCCCCGGTGCTGGGTGTCGTCGAGCTGCCCGGCACCGGACAGGAGTTCCTGGATGCCGCGATCGCCCACGCGAACGACGAGCTGCAAGGCACCCTCGGCGCGAACCTGCTCATCGATCCGGTGACCGAGAAGTCGCTCGGCACCGGGTTCGAACGTGCGATCGCCGAGCTGCGCTACGGATCGATCGCGATCAACTCGTGGACGGCCTTCGGGTTCATCACACCGACGCTGACCTGGGGCGCGTTCCCGGGCAACACCCTCGACGACGTGGGCAGCGGCATCGGCGTGGTGCACAACGCCCTGCTGCTCGACGAGGTGGAGCGATCGGTGGTGCGCGGGCCGTTCCGCCCGTTCCCGCGGTCGTTGCCCGTGCTCAACGGCGGTGGCCGTGTGACGATCCTGCCGAAGCCCCCGTGGTTCGTCTCCGCCCGCACGGGCGCTGCCGTGTGCGAGGGCCTCACCCGGTTCCGCGCGCACGGCGGCATCCCGGCGCTCGTGCGCACCCTGCTTCGGGCGCTGCGCGCCTGATCTCAGAGCTTGTCGCCCGAGACGGCGAAGGTGTCGCACACGCCGAGACCGTTCTTGTAGCCGTCTGCGAACCACGCCTGGCGCTGCTCGCTGGTGCCGTGCGTGAAGCTCTCCGGGTTCACCCGGCCGGCCTGCTGCTCCTGGATGTGGTCGTCGCCGACCGTGAACGCCGCGTTCAGGGCATCCGCGATCTGCTCCTCGGTCGGCTTCTTGACGTACGCGACGCCGTTGCCGTCCTTCTGATCGGCGACGTCGCCCAGCCACGCGCCCGCGTAGCAGTCGGCCTGAAGCTCGGTGCGCACCCCGTTGCTGTCGGGGCCGGTGCCGTTGTTCGGGTGCTTGTCCATCGTGCCGGTGATGTTCTGGATGTGGTGCCCCCACTCGTGCCCCACGATGTACAGCTGCGCGAGCTCGCCGGCCGAGGCGCCGAACTGCTCCCGCATGAGCTGGAAGAAGGCCGGGTCGATGTAGACGCCCTGCTCGGGCGGGCAGTAGAACGGCCCGACGGCGTTCGAGGCCGTGCCGCACTGGGTGGAGGTCGCACCGTCGACCACGTTCATCGTGGGCGGCTGGTATCCGTCGACGTGCTTCTGCCAGTAGTCGTCGAGCAGCACCTGGGCCCCTGCCATGCGGCAGTCGTCATCGGTGTTCGCGTCCTGGCCCGTGTCGCACTCGGCGAGGGTGCTCTCCCCGCCGGAGGCGGGTGCGTTCCCGCCGCCGGGTGCTCCGCCGACCAGCCCGGTGAGGTCGGGACCGCCGAGCATGGCGACGACCAGCGCGACGAGTCCGAGCACGCCCACGCCACCACCGGCGATCGCGGCGCCCCGCCCGCGGCGGCGCGTGGTGTTGCCCGAGATGTCGGCGTCCGGATTGAAAGTCATGCTGAAAAGGTAGCGCGCCGCGGGATCCGGCGTTGAGGGCTTGACGAATCGGCGCACACCCCTCATCCGACCGGGAGGCGGGGCTTAGGCTCATCATCATGGCGACGACGATCACGATCACAGGTGCCGGCGGACAGATCGGCTACGCGCTTCTGTTCCGCATCGCGGCGGGAGACATGCTCGGACCGGACGAGCACGTCAGACTGCGACTGCTCGAGATCCCGCAGGGACTGCGCGCAGCAGAGGGCGCGGCCCTCGAGCTGCAGGACGGCGCGTTTCCTCTGCTCGACGACGTCGAGGTGACCGATGACGCCGAGGTCGGGTTCGACGGCGCGAACCTCGCCCTGCTCGTCGGCGCCCGCCCGCGTGGCCCAGGCATGGAGCGCGGCGACCTGCTCGCGGCGAACGGAGGCATCTTCGGCCCGCAGGGCCGCGCGATCGCGGCGGCCGCGGCATCCGACATCCGCGTCACCGTCGTGGGCAACCCCGCCAACACGAACGCCCTGATCGCCGCGTCGTCGGCCGACGGGGTTCCCGCCGAGCGGTTCACCGCCCTCACCCGGCTCGACGAGAACCGCGCACGGGCGCAGCTCGCGCAGACGCTCGGCGCCCCGGTCGCCCGCGTGCGTCGGGTGCCGATCTGGGGCAATCACTCCGCGACGCAGTTTCCCGACATCTCGCACGCGACCCTCGACGGCGAGCCGGTCGCCGAGTTTCTCACCGCGGCGGTGAAGGACGTCCGCGCCTGGCAGGAGCAGACGTTCATCCCCCGGGTGGCGAAGCGCGGCGCCGAGATCATCGAGGTGCGCGGGTCGTCGTCGGTGGCATCCGCGGCGAGCGCGACCATCGATCATGTGCGGGACTGGGTGCACGGCACCGACGACTGGACCAGTGCGGGCGTGGTCTCACGTGGCGAGTACGGGGTGCCGGAGGGACTGATCTGCTCGTTCCCGGTCCGCTCGTCGGGTGGGCAGTGGCAGATCGTCGAGGGGCTGGAGCCGGATGCCTGGGCGCGGGCCCGCATCGACGCGTCGGTGGCCGAGCTGGTCGACGAGCGCGAGACGGTGCGATCGCTCGGGCTGATCTGAGTACGACGGCTCCACTGCTCGGAGTCCGGGCCGCCGCTGACGGCGGACTCGGGCAGAATGGATGCCGGAGGTGCGGCGATGAGTGATGCGATGAACCCGAACGGTGGCGAGGCCGAGATTGCGCTGACCAGTCCGCTGCATCTGCCGCATGCGGCCGCGAGCTGCCCGAAGTGCCTGGCGAACGACGATCACGGCTGGTGGTCGGCCCGCCCGGAGGGAACCCGTCTGGTGGGTCTTGTCGTCGCGCGCGACGGGATGCCGTCGGTGACCCGGCAGCGTGATGATCTGACCCGTTTCGGCGTGCCGATCGAGGGCTTCCGCCATCCCGCTCCCGAGATCCTGGAGAGCTGGGGCGATCGCCTGGCCAGACTGATCGAGACGCTGCGCCCGGGCGACGTGCTGGTGGTGGCGAATGTGCACGCGCTGGGCCGGGACCGCGACGAGGAGTCGCGCACGGTCTCCGAGCTGCGCCGGCGCGGCATCATGGTGAAGGTGCTCGGGCATCACGCCCGGCACCTGGCCGACGCGCCCAGCTGAACCGGGCGCCGTCAGCGCTTCGCGGTCAGCAGCTGCTCGCGCAGCGACGGCGGGCGCTCACTCGCGAAGAACGCGGCCGCTACGAACTCGTCGAACAGGGCGCACATCATGTTCTCCAGCTCGCCGATCGGGGTCGAGAAGCGTGCGAGCAGCACCTGCTTCGTCTCCGGAACGGGGATCCAGTAGTCCGCGATCAGCCGGGTGGCGCCGTCGGCCTCGCTGCCGTCGGTGACGGCCTCGGTGCGGTGCGTGCGCAGCGCCGGAACACCGGGACCGCGCACCTCGGCCATCGACACGTGCGCCACGGGATCGAGCTCTTTCAGACTCTCTGCCATGACCGCGAGGACGGCATCCGGTGCGGTGCCGATCGCCGGGCTCATCCGCAGGTCGCTGGGCTGGAAGACGAGAAGTGTGACCGGCAGCGGCGCACCCAGCGCGATCTCGGTCGAGAACATGATCGCCCGGATGTCACCGCGGGAGCCGGCGGCCACAGCATCCTGCAGCTGCTGTCGCACCCGCGCGCGCTCGGGCGCGCGGTCGTCGGCCGGTCCTCCGACGGACTCCTTCGCGATGCGGCGGATGGATACCGTGGTGGCCTCGACGCTCGAGAGATCGACCGAGAACCACCGTCCAGGGAGCCGGAATCGCAGCTCCGGCGCGCTCATTCCGGTTCCGTCCACTCCCCGTAGCGAGACGACATCCCGGTGAGGCTGACACCGGCCTGCCCTGCACCGCGCACGCGAAGATGCTCCAGCTCGTCCGCAGCCCCGCGAAGGTCGACGATCTCGCCCCCCTGACCGGCGTCGGTCCCGGCGGTGAGCTTGATGGTGTTCGGCTCCCAGGGCAGCGACGTCCAGATGGCCTCGACCACTGCGTCGAGCTCCTCCGCGGTGAACGGCTCTCCCGAATCCGTGACGAGTCCGAGGCTGAACCGGTGCCCGAGACCGTTCTGCGAGCGGCCGGGGTCGCGCACGTCCACAACCCTCGGTACGACCGCTGTCACGGCATCCGACACATCTCCGAAGTCCACCGTCGTCATCTCCTCTGATCGGTCGGGGCCCTGCGAGAGGGCCGCGCACCCTCCCAGCGTCCCCGTCATGAGCGCTCCCGCCAGGGCGATGGCGAGCAGTCCCTGGTTTCCCGCTGTGCGACTGACCATCATTCCGTCCAGTGGTAGTAAGAGGTGTTCACGTACCCATCCTCGTCGAAGAAGTTCCCGAGGCTCGGATGATTCTTCTGCACCTGCGCGAGGTGCTGCTCGAACGTCCCCGCGTAGTCGTCGGCGTTGTGCGCGCCGGCATCGACCCCGAGCACCGGGTTCGGCTCCGGCGGATCGACGCGGATCGACGTCCAGTTCGACCCGTGCTCGATACTGTCGAAGTCGCCGGCGAGGGCATCCAGCCGCGGTACGGGGTCGCCGTTGTGCTGGACGGAGACGACATCGATGTCGCTCGGTATGGGCATGTGATCGATCGGTGCGCCGGATGCCACGACGGCCCGCCAGTTGTAGTCCGAGTTGTACGCCGCCAGGTGACCGGCCATGATGCCGCCCTGGCTGAACCCGACGAGCATGACCGGGTCATCCGGACCGACTCCGGCCTGGTCCATCGCCTCGAGCACGGCCCGCTCGTACTGGGTCTGCAACGCCGGGGTGAGCATCAGCGCGAGGTTGCTGTCGAGGTCGTTCACCGCACCCTGGTCGCCGAATCGCGAGAGCCACTCCTGGGTGCTGGGCAGCGTGACCGTGTAGTACCAGCCGTCGGGGCCGAGCACCTTCGTGATCTTCACGACACTTTCGGCCTCTTTGCCGAGGCTGTCGACTTCACCCGTGCCGTCGAGCACGGTGGCGAGTGTCGGGTCCTGCGGCCGGTCTTCGGGATGCGGGTACGGGTCGGCACGGCTCACGTCGGGGGTGCCCTTGGTCACGTCCGAGAGCACGCTCCAGATGAGGAAGGCCGCGAGAACGCCGGCGATCACGGCGCCGATGATCAGCCCGATGGTGCCGAACAGCGCGCCGATGGCCACGACGAGCAGCAGCACGACGAGCGCCCCGAGGATCGCTACGATCGTGTCGGCGATGCTCTTGAGCAGGTCGACGACGCCCTGCAGGAAGTCGCCGATCCACTCCCCGACCCCGGCGAGGAAATCGCCGATGCCCGAGAAGAAATCGCCGACGCCGTCCCAGAATCCCTCATTCGTCGCGTCGATCGCGGCGTCGATCCGGCGGATCGCCGTCTCGGCGGCCTCGTTCATCGCCTCGCGTGCGGCGTCGATCCGATCCCGTGCCGAGGCGACGGCGGCTGCCGCATCGTCGGCCGCGCGCTGCGCACCGGGCATCCGGTCGGTGAGAGACGGTGCGGGCTCATCGGCCGTGTTCACCTGGTCGGTGAGATCCGCCAGCGCGCGGTCGGCGCGCCCCTGCGTGAGGAGGGCGTCGTCGAGGTCGTCTTGGGCGCGCTCTGCATCGTCGTGCGCTGCGGTGAGGGCGACGGCGTACTCGGTGATGGCATCCGCCGTGCCCTTGTACCGCGGATGGATCCGCTCGAGCTGCGACGAGATCTCGTCGTTCTGCTCGTAGAGGGCCTGAACGGCCTTCCCCTCGTCGTCGGCGACGATGCCTCGCAGCTCCTGGATGACGTTGAAGATCACCTCGGCGGAGGTGACGAGGTCGGCCGCGCGGGAGGTGAGCTCGGCCGGATGCCCGGGAAGAACGCTCATGCGCTACCCTTCCCCCTCCTGCGCCATCGTCGCGTCGAGATCCCGGAACGTGTCGACGATGGCCTGCATGAAGTCGGCCTGCGAGCGCAGGTTGTCGCGCAGATCCTCACGGGCGATGTCCCACTTGCCTCCGAAGTCGTCGATCGTGCCGGCGAGGCCGCCGTGTCCGGTGAGGCCGCCGATGTCGTCGGCGAAGTCCTCGGCCTCGTCGAACGTCGTCGCGAGCCCTTTCGCCGTCTGCGCGGTCGATTCCAGCCGCGCGAGGTCCATCCGCACGTCGGTCATCATGAGTCCCCACGGCGGCGGTGCTCGCTGCTGGCCTGCCGTTGCGTCGCCGCAGCGCGCAGGTGACGCCCGAGTGCCGCATCCGCCGCCCGCACCTCGGCGCGCAGAGCGTCGGCATCCTGAGCCGACTGAGGAATGCGCACGCGCAATGCGGCCAGCGCTGTCCGCAGGTCGTCGTCAGACATGTCTCCCCCTTCGGCACCGGCCCCTCAGCCGGTGAGTCCACGCTATCCGCGCGAGCATCAGCCCGGCCATGGGCACAACTCCCCATCCGCGGGCAGGTCGTCTGGATACGACGAGGGGGCCGACCGTCATGGTCGACCCCCTCGGAAAGCTCGCGCCCGGGTTCAGCTGCCGGCGAGCTGCTGATCCAGATCCTGGATCGCACGCATCATGCCCAGCAGCGACTCCGACATGTCATTGATACCGTCCACCGCGGTCTTCAGACCCGTGGTCAGCTCCCCATAACCCTCACCGAACTTGCCCGACGCATGCTGCGTCTTGAAGTCCTCACCCAGCAGCGTGTCCACCTGACCCTTCAGCGTGTCCAACTGCCCCTGAATGTCATCACGAGCCTGCGACAGCGACGACGCCACCTGCTCCATCTCCGCATAAGACGCACCGAAATCGGCCATCGTCAACACCTCCGGTAAATCGTTCAGTCCGGACCACCCCGGCCCGACACCCCCAAACTAACAACACCCGCCACAAACCGTCGATGGGCACAACTCCCCATCACCGGTCCGCCCGGCGAGCTGCGGTCTCAACGCAGCTGAACGGAGGCGAAGAGCGCGGAGATATCCTGCTCCGCCTGGTACAGCGCGATGCCGTCCTCGACGAACACGTCCATGAGCACGAGCGTCCCGGCCCGCCGGCCGATCTGCCGTCGGAGTGCGATGCTCTCCTCCCCCAAGGGGATGATGAGCACGCAGTCGAGCGCTTCCTCGAACGGGGAGCCCTCGATCGGCGCGATCACCTGCACCATCCCGCCCACGCCCAGCTGCGCGAAGGAGTCGAGCGGCTCTGCACTGAGGGAGTCGTCGAGCTCGACGGCAGTGAGGTGCGCGACCACGGCAGTACGGCCGATCGACGGCATCCACCAGAACCGCTCCTGCACGCCTGGAAGCGGAGGATCCGCGCGCACCAGGGCGAGCGCGCTCTCGGCGATGGCGGTGCGCACTGCGGCGGGCGCGCCCTCAGCGGCCCGGTCCTGCGCGACCTCGGCCGCCCAGGCCAGATCGTCAGCGAGATCGTTGAAGGGGAAGGTCATGGGCAGAGTCAGCCAGGCTTCCTGGTCCGGCTGCACTCTGAAGCCGCTCACTGCCGCCATCGGAACGTCTCCACGATCGTGTCGCTGAGTTCCGCCAGACCCGCGACGAGAGCGGGATCGGTCTCGTCGAGCGTGGTGATCGAGACCGAGATGATCATCCCGCGCCCCTCGCCCTGCCCGGGCAGCGGGATGCCGTAGTCGATCTGGCGCCCGATGACCTCGGCGAGCTCCTCCTTGCCGCGCCGCTCGCTGTCTGTGCGCAGGATTCGCCCGATGACCGTGTCGAAGGCCTCGACGCGGCCGTGGGCCATCCCGCGGAACGACGACTCGAAATCGCTTCCCGCCTGCGCCACATGCTGGATCAGCGCGAACGACATCGGCAGCGGGGCGGAATCGTCGTGAGTCGTGTCGGGAAGGTAGACGGCTCCGACCCGGCGGCCCTGCAGCTGCTTCCACTGCTGGTTGATGAGCATCCGCGCCTCGACGTCGAGGTCGGGACGTCCGAGGGCGCGGATCTGTGCGGACAGGCGCGACGTGAGCGCCTTGCGACCTTCGTCATCGACGAAGTACCGGGTCCAGCCCGGCGGGAAGAGGATGCTGAAGCCCCCGGGCTGCTCGTCGGTCATGCTTCGTCGTCCATCCCCGACCACAGCGGCAGACCCTGCCGTGCACGTCGGCGGTCCGACATCAGGGCGAGGGTGCCGGCTGTGACGAGCAGGGCGAGCAGAACCGCAGCGTCGGTGAACGCCGCCGCCCACCGCAGCGAAAGATCCGCTCCCGACCCCTCGGGCAGCGCCCACGCGAAGAAGAACGAGGCGACGGTGGCTGCGGCGGTCGCCGAGAAGGCGCCGACGACGCGACCGGCGTCGTCCACTCGCGACAGCACGAGGACGACCACCACGAGCAGGACGCCGGTGACCGAGAGCGTCAGCATCAGCCACCCCGGAAGGGAGAACAGCGGGAAGTCCACGGCGGCGTCCCAGATGGGCGAACCGTGAACGCTGACCTGACCCCCGGCGAGCAGAAGGGAGCCGAGCAGGTACACGATGAGCACAGCGGCCTGCAGCATCCTCAGCAGCAGGTAGAGCGTCGTGGTTCTCTTCTGCAGACGGGCGCGGGCTGAAGACATATCCCCTAACCTACGGCCTCTCACCACGGTGCCGTGGCAGCGCCGTATCCGGTCAATCCGGCAGCCCCGGTCCAGGACACCGCGTTGAGGAACTGGGTGAACTTTCCCGGCAGCTGCGTGGCGGTCTGCGTCACGAACTGCTGCACGGCAGGATTGGAGCCCCACCCGGAGCCCTTCATGGTCGTCAGGAACCGCTGGATCTGCTGGACTTCGGGGCCGCCGTTGGCGATGGTGCGCAGCGGGTTGACGAACATGCCCGGCTTGGGCAGTCCGCTCATCGAGCGGATGGGCGCGGCGAGCCACTGGAACGGTGTTCCCCAGGTGGACGGATGCAGCAGTCGAACCCGCGGCAGTCCCGAGCGGATCACCGAGGTCACTACGCCCCGCCCGCCCTTGACGACTGCGCTCAGCGCGGGAACGCCCTTCGAGAGCGCTCTGCCGATGCCGAACGGCAGCAGCCCGAGAGCCGCGAGCCCCACATCGCCGAGGGTGGCACGGCCGTCGGCCCACTTGAGGGCGGTGAGCCCGAGGCTGAGAAGCGTGAGCCCGAGGATGACCGCCGCCAGCAGACCGGTGAACGGCGCGCCGATGATCAGTGCCACGACGGTGAGCACGACGAGAACCACGGAGATGACCGTGAGCAGGTCGTCGACGAGGCCCCAGAATCCGTCGCCGTTGTCGGCCGCATCCATCGCCTTCTGCACGCCCGCGACGGCGTCGTCGTAGGCGTCCGACCACTCCTCGAACACGTGGTCGAAGCTGCGCCACTGACTGTTCCGCTCGTTTTCGGCGCTGTTCAGCGAGGTCTGCGCGGACGACGCGGCACCGGAAGCGGCATCCTTGTCCTCCTGGCTCGGCTCGTCCTCCCAGGGCCACTGGTGCTCCACCGACGCCAGCTGGCGGTCGGCAGATTCCTTGGCCTCCAGAGCGGTCTGGTATTCGTTCTCGGCCCTCTCGACCTCATCCTGGTGCAGCGAGAGCCAGTTCTGGGCCTTCCTCAGGGCGTCGGCGTAGGTGCGCAGCGCCTTTCCGGTTCCTTCGTAGCGGACAGCGGCGTCGGAGAGGTCTGCGGAGGAGTCCTTGGCCATATCCGCGAGCTTGTCGGTGCCCTTGCTCTTGTGGATGCTGGAATCGCCCACCTCGACGAGCATCTCCGCGGTCTCGTCCATCGTGGTGGCGAGCTCGACGAATGCCTGACCGTCGGCCCAGATCGTGCCGGGTTCGCCCTCCAGCGGACGCAGTTCATTCGAAGTGAAAGGTGACCTCATCGCGCCGTCGCCCTTCCGACAGAGACCCCGGTCGTGCTTGTCGGCGTCTCCAAGTCATCAGCTGTGTTCGTGTCCCACTCGTCCCAGCCGTCGATGATGCCGGTGAGCTGCTTGAGGATCTCATCGAGGTTCTTCTGCAGCTTGCCGCGGTTCGACTTCCAGTCGGACTCGAAATCCGAGACGCGGCTTCTCAGCTCGGAGCGGCCGTCGGGCTTGCCGATGGCCTGTTCGAGCTGGTCGTTGGTGGCGGCTGCGGCCTCGAACGCGTCGACGGACTCCTTCAAACCGCTCTTGGTCTTCCGGAGCCTCTCCAGGTCCAGCATGATGTCGACCACTTCTGCAGTCCCTCCGTGTCATTCGAACGAGGGACCGGACGTCGCCCGGCCCCTCCGCGTGGTTCGTGCGGGTTCAGCTGCCGGCGAGCTGCTGATCCAGATCCTGGATCGCACGCATCATGCCCAGCAGCGACTCCGACATGTCATTGATGCCATCCACCGCGGTCTTCAGACCCGTGGTCAGCTCCCCATAACCCTCACCGAACTTGCCCGACGCATGCTGCGTCTTGAAGTCCTCACCCAGCAGCGTGTCCACCTGACCCTTCAGCGTGTCCAACTGCCCCTGAATGTCATCACGAGCCTGCGACAGCGACGACGCCACCTGCTCCATCTCCGCATAAGACGCACCGAAATCGGCCATCGTCAACACCTCCGGTAAATCGTTCAGTCCGGACCACCCCGGCCCGACACCCCTCACGCTACAAGACGCCCGCACCCCGGAACCATGGGGACAACTCCCCATGCACGCGTCACGTCATCGGCGTCGCAGCCCTGCACGCAGTCGGCAGGTCGTCTGGATGCGACGAGGGGGCCGACCGTCATGGTCGACCCCCTCGGAAAGCTCGCGCCCGGGTTCAGCTGCCGGCGAGCTGCTGATCCAGATCCTGGATCGCACGCATCATGCCCAGCAGCGACTCCGACATGTCATTGATGCCATCCACCGCGGTCTTCAGACCCGTGGTCAGCTCCCCATAACCCTCACCGAACTTCCCCGACGCATGCTGCGTCTTGAAGTCCTCACCCAGCAGCGTGTCCACCTGACCCTTCAGCGTGTCCAACTGCCCCTGAATGTCATCACGAGCCTGCGACAGCGACGACGCCACCTGCTCCATCTCCGCATAAGACGCACCGAAATCGGCCATCGTCAACACCTCCGGTAAATCGTTCAGTCCGGACCACCCCGGCCCGACACCCCCAAACTAACAACACCCGCCACAAACCGTCGATGGGCACAACTCCCCATCGCCGGCAGAGCGGTGCTCCTGGACAACGCGATCAGCGCCTCAGGGCATGGAACCGAGGGTCGTCATCGCGGCGCCGCAGAGCCTCGCCGGCACGACCCCGCTCTCGAGATATGCGAAGCTCGGCTTCTCTCACGCCAGCAGCTCTCCCTCGATCAGCGGCAGCTGCACGGTCACCTGGCGCCCCGCCTGCACGAAGATGCCCCGACCCTCGGGGAAGTCGGTGCGCTTGACCTTGGGGAAGGGCACCTTGAACACGGCGTCGCCGTCGAAGGAGTCGGGCTTGAGGATGATGCCCTTGCGGCCCGCCTTGAAGTCGCCGATGAACCCGAAGCCGCTGGTCACCTGCGTCACGTCGGCATCGCCGACGAGGAAGTGGTCGCTGCGGTTGATCGCCTGGAACAGCGCCTTCATCTCCCGCTCGGCCGGGCTGTCGGCGAACTGCGGCACGTCTTCGACCACGATCATCACCCGCACGGGAAGGGTGTCGTCGGCGACCAGCTCGGCGATCTCCTTCGCGAGCTCCTTCGCGTCGTCGGGTGTCACGGCACTGCGCGTCCAGTCGGCGTACTCCTTGAGCTGCGAGCGGCGTCCACCGAAGTGGAACAGCTTCACGGCCGGGTCGAAACGCCGCATCGAGGTGATCATCGCCTTGAGCGCGTTCGTCTTGCCCGCCAGCGGCGGCCCCGCCACCACGAAGGTGCCGACCGGATCGAAGTCGCGCGCCGACAGGGTGTCTTCGGCGACGCCGAGCACGGGGAACTCCGCCACCCGCTCGGGCAGATCGCGCGCCGAGAGCCGGGTGGGCAGCGCGCCGATCTCGGCGACCTCGCGCGCTCCGGCCGCGCGCAGCTCAGCCGCGAACTTCTCGAGCAGCTTGGTCTGCTCGGCGACGTTGGGTGTGCCGCCGAGCGTGGCGATCTGCGTCTCCAGCCCGTCCATGATGGCGCGGCCCGGGGCGGAGCGCTCGTCGAGCACGTCCTTCGGCGCGTTGAGCATCGCGTACGCCGACTCGTCGGCCAGACGCAGCACCACGCGTCGGGAGACGTTCGCGCTGACCGCCGTGGGCACCGAACCCGAGCGGTCGGCGGTCGCGACCACGTGCACGCCCAGCGGGCGACCCTCGCCGAGGATCCGCATGAAGGTCTGGTAGAACGGCATCCGGGCGGTGGTCGACTCCCACTCCGAGCGGAACTGCGGGAAGCCGTCGATCAGGAAGAGGATGCGTGACTCGTCGCGCCCGGTGATCTCGCGGTATTCGGTGAGGCTCGCGGCGTTCGCCGCGCTGAAGCGCTTGCCGCGGTCGTCGAGCACGCGCGCGAGCGAGCGCAGGATGCGCTGCACGCGCTCGGCGTCGTCGCCCGCGATGATCGATCCGACGTGCGGCAGCACCTCGAGGCTGCGCAGCGACCCCGAGCCGAAGTCGAGCCCGTACACCTCGACGCTGCTCTTCGGATCGTGCCCGGCCGCGATGGCCAGAGTGCGCAGCACGGTCGACTTGCCCGAGCCGCTCGTGCCGTAGACCAGCAGCGAGCCGTCCCTGTCGGGTACGAAGTACGTCGGCTCCTGCAGCTGGCGCGCGGGCACGTCCATCTTGCCGAGCAGGATCTCGCCGTCGCCGCGCAGCGGCAGATCGCGCATGTCGACGGCCTGCTCGAGGTCGTCGAGCCAGGGCCGGCGGGGCGCCGGGATACCCGCCTGGGCGGACGCCTTCACCAGCGTCGCGACGATGCGCTTCTGGTCGGTGGGACCGAGGTCCTCGTCGTGCGAGTCGGACTCTGGCGCCTGCTCGGCCTCCCACAGCTGGGTCGACCCGAAGCGCAGCTCGGCGATCTTCACCTCGGCGACCTGCTCTTCGTCGGTCGTCCAGCCGCCGGCATACGCCGACTGGAACGGCACGAGACGTCCCGGCCCGGTCTTGGCGATGCCGCGACCGGGGATCGACGGCGGGAAGGATGCCGCGACCGGGTCGTCGACGACGTCCTTCGAGTCGGACTCGTCGGCCATGCGCAGGGCGACCCGGAGGTTCGTGTTGGCGCGCAGGTTGTCTTTGATGACGCCGGCGGGCCGCTGGGTGGCCATGATCAGGTGGATGCCGAGAGAGCGCCCGCGCTGGGCGATGTCGACCACGCCGTCCACGAACTCGGGCACCTCTCCGGCGAGCGCGGCGAACTCGTCGATCACGAGCACGAGCGCGGGCGGGGTGTCGGGGTCGCGACGCTTCTCGAGCTCGAGCAGATCCTTCGCCTTCTTGCGGTTGAACAGGTGCTCGCGGTGGTGCAGCTCGGCGCGCAGGCTGGTGAGCGCCCGGCGCACGAGGTGCGGGCTGAGGTCGGTGACCAGCCCGACCGTGTGCGGCAGGTCGACGCAGTCGGCGAACGCCGATCCGCCCTTGTAGTCGACGAACAGGAACGTGACGCGGTCGGGACTGTGCGCCGCGGCCATGCCGAGCACCCACGCCTGCAGGAACTCGCTCTTTCCGGCTCCCGTGGTGCCGCCGACGAGGGCATGCGGGCCCTGCGTGCGCAGGTCGAGGGTCATGGCATCCGTCTGCGACTGGCCGATGATGGCGCGCAGGTTGCCGGCCTTCTTCAGCCGCGACTGCGGCGCGCCCGAGCGGTCGATGATGGTGTTGTTCTGCCGCCAGCGGTCGATGACCGCGGTCGGGTCGGATGCCACCTCGCCACCGACCAGCGAGAGGAACATCACCGAGTTCGGAATGTCGGAGGAGTCCTCGACGACCGTGCTCGAGTCGACGACGGGTGCGAGGCGCTTCGCGAACATGGTCATGTACGCGTGCGAGACGCCCTCGACCTGCACGCCGGTGTACGAGACGCCGTTGCGGACGGTGCCGACGCGCGCGTTCTCGAGCCCGCCTGTCACGTCGATGAAGCTGCGGCACGCGGCCGGCAGTGCCTCGACCACGGGCGCGACGAAGAGCCCGTAGACGCCCACGTCGGCGCCTCGTTCGAGGATCTGGGTGAGCCGGGCGCGGTCGACGGGCGCGTCATCGGTGATGATGACGAGGACCGCGGTCTGACCCGGGAAGCTCGCCTCCTCGGCTGCCCGCTTCACGTCCGTGCCGAAGAAGGTCGGGTCCCAGTCGTCGCCGTAGGGAGGGCGCGGAGCGGATGCCGCCTTCGCCCGACGCATGACGAGCTCCTCCAGCCCGTTCAGCAGCGCGGCGCCGGTCGAGGCCGAGTCGGCCAGCGGCACGTCCTTGAACGGATTGCGCTCGCTCGAGGTGTGCGGCAGCCATTTCAGCCAGTCGAGCTCGTTCGCCCAGCCGGGTTCGGTGATCGCGACGGTGACGAGCTCGTTGGGCGAGTGCATGCCGAACAGCTGCACGGCCAGTCCCCGCAGGGCGTCGCTCGCTGACGAGGTGGGGCCTGCGACGCCGATCGAGCCGACGCTCTGCAGCGACTCGAGGATCGGCACGTCGCTGATCATCCGGTAGCGGTCTTCGAGACGGTCGACGCGCTCGACGTACTCGACCAGCGCCTCCGGAACCTCGGCCCGCTTGACCTTGGTGCGAGATTCGTCCTCGCAGGTGCCCAGGCGCACGGCGAGGAAGTTCCAGTGCTCAGGGCGCCGGGTCCACAGCATCGGCCCCAGGCGCATCGACTCATCGAAGACGATCGCCACCGCCGGCACCTCCGCCTGGCGCACCGCGCGCTCGCGCGGCTGCGCGTGGTAGAGCTTCTCTTCAAGGCGCTCGAACTGCTCTTCGAACGACTCCACCTCTTTGCGCAGTCGCTGGCCGATGTTCGTCTTCTGCGAGATGAAGTTGCCGAACATCATCATCGGCGACATGACCATGATCAGCAGCGACCGCGGGTTGTCGAAGATGAAGAACATCGCCGCGCCGAGCAGGATCGGCGCGATCAGCATCGGCCACGGGAACAGCCGCTGCACCTGGTCCTTCGGGTAGCGCGGCTCGTCGAGGTCGGCGCCGGTATAGCGCTCCTCGACGCGCGGGCTGCGGTTGAACAGCAGCGCCCCGCCCCGCTCGAGAACCGGATCGGCGGCGGCCGAGCCGTCGTAGTCGCTGACCAGGTGCACGACCAGTTCGCAGTCGCCGAGGGTGAACTTCTGACCGGGGATGACCCTCAGTCGCTGCACGAGACCGCCGTCGACCAGGATGCCGTTCGCGGAGTTGAGATCGACGATCTCGACGAAGGTGGATGCCACCTCGATGCGCGCGTGCCGCTTCGAGACGAGCGGATCGGCGAGCACCACGTCGTTCGCGGTGTCACGGCCGATGAAGAAGTGCCCCACGGGCAGCGGGAACTCCTGACCGGCGGCCGGCCCCGAGACGACCGTGAGCAGTGCCGCCGCGCGACTGGACAGCATCGTCGTGGCCGCGCGGTTCGGTCCGAGGTTGACGACCTCGGTGAGGAATCCCGAGCCGACCGGCGCATCGCCGATCAGCAGATCGGGGTTGAGCGTGACGAGCTCGTCGCTGGTCGGGGGCGCGACCGACAGGCTGAGCACATCGCCGCCGGCCGCGTCCACGGAGCGCAGCGGGTCGGTGCCGGCGATCTGCCCTGCGACGTCGGCGACCGTGGCCGTCGAGTCGGCCATGACGACGATGTCGGCCAGGGGGACGCCTGGGCGCCGCAGCGTCAGCTTGATTCTCATCGGTTCTCCTGGTTGTCGACTCTCATGCCCGCTCGACCGTCAGCGTGCGGTCGCCGAAGCGCACCACATCGCCGGTCTGCACGGGTGCCGGGTCGCCGGGCGTCAAGGGCAGCTCGGCGCCGTCGCGGGCGATGGCGCTGCCGTTCGTGGATCCGCGATCGATGACGAGCACCCCGCGTCGTGCGGGGAGGATCGCGAGGTGGGTCTTCGAGACGGATCGGGTGTCGTCAGCGACGGCGACGAGCTGCACGGCGCCCTCGCCGGCGACCGGCGCCGGCGCACGGCCGATCAGGGTGGCACCGCGCACCTCGATGCGGTTTCCGTCGTCGAGTCGCAGCACCGCGCGCACGGCCGGGGCCGCGGCTGCGGATGCTGCGGGGGCGGGCGCCACGGGCTGCGCGACCGGCGCAGCGGGTGCCGCCGCAGCGGCCGGCGCGGGCGCGGCAGGGGCGGGCGCGGCAGGGGCGGATGCTGCGGGGGCGGGCGCCTCGGTTGCCGCGGGGGCCGCGCCTCTCGAGGCGAAGGAATCGAGCAGCTGGCCGGCCACGAGAGGTGGCGGCACGGCATCCACCATTCCGCTCGGCGCGACAGCGGGGGCGAACGGCGCCGCGGGGGCGGGGGCCGCGGCTGCGGCAGGTGCCGCACCTGGCGCGGTGGGCTGGGACGACGTCATCCTGCGGTGCGCGCCGATCACCCCGCCCGACAGCCGTCCCGAGGGCGTGTACTCGGCAGGAGCGTCGCGCTCGACGGGCGTGGCGAGCGAGGGAAGCGCGGGCCCGCGCTCGTGCTCGGTGATCCGCACCGACTTGCGGGCGATGCGCATGCGCTTCACGTCGTACGGGTTCAGTCCGCGGCGCGCGTCGACCAGCCATGTCGCCCCCGCCTGGTCGAGCCAGCTGCGGCCGCGGCGCTCGGAGTCGAAGAACGGCGAGAGCGCCACCACGAGCAGCGGTCCGAGCAGCGGCAACAGGAACGACAGCGACAGCACCAGATAGCGCACGACCGCACCGCGCCAGAAGCCGGGGCGCTCGAGGGTGCGCGCGTTGACCGAACGCAGACCGAAGATGGCCTTGCCCGCGGTCACGCCCTTCCGCCCCAGCAGCACGAGCTGCAGCACGATGAACACGGTCGCGAGCACGTTGCCGACGGCGAGTGTGACGATCGGCCAGACCAGCGCGCCGGCGGACAGCATCGTCCCGACATCACCGGCGCCGCTGACGATCTCGACGAGCGCCGGCGTCGCCACCAGCATGGCCGGCAGGGCGAACAGCACGAGGATGAGCAGCTCGATCAGCGTGGCCATCGTCCGCCGCCCGAAAGGCGCAGGAAGCAGGCCGAGTGAGGCAGCGTAGGCGGGGTCGGGATGCCCGGCGGCGTCGAGTCCCTCGATCTGCTTCTCGCCGTCGTCGATCTCCCAGATCAATCCAGCTCTCCTTCGGGTTCGCTCTGGGGCGCGTCGAGCATGACGAGGTCTTCTCGCGTCACCAGTCGCGACGCGACCGCGTGCTCGACGAGCCGGGCGCGCCGGTTTGTGGCGAAGCTGCGCTGTCCGCCGCGCATGCCGGGCACGCCGATGCGGTCGAGCTTGTCGCACACGTTGTCGAGCTTGCGGTTGAAGCGCGTCACGGTCCAGCCCAGGCGCTCCGCCGCCTTCGATGAGCTGGGGATCTCGCTCATCCCCGTTCCGTCGCGACGCAGCTGCGGCTCGGCGAGGGCGAGGATGAGCAGCTTCTGGCTCTCGGTCAGCGGCACAGCGCCGATGGTCGACGCGCCGTCACCCTCGGTCTCGCGGCGGATCGCGCGGAACGCCGGCTCGGCGGAGTGCACGGTCATCTCGTACGTGGTGGGACCTGCGGTGAAGACGATCGTGGTGCGCTCGAACACCAGCGGCAGACGCGCACCCGGAGCCAGCCAGGCCTGCACGCCGCCGGCCGAGTCGGTGACGGTCGCCGAGAGGCGGCTGCCGATGTTCGTGAGCCACCACAGGCCGTCGTCGTGCGCGATCTCGAGGAAGTGCCGGTGCAGGAACAGGTTGTCGTCGAGTTCGAGGTCGCCCTCCCTGCCCACGGTGAACGCCGTCGATGTTTCGACGGGGAAGTACTCTCCTGCGAATTCCACGGTCACGGTGCTCATTCGACGCACCCCCTCACTTCCTGCGCGGATCGGCGATCGGCGCGCACCAGGCTGACGTCGATGCACGTGCGGCCGGGATGTGCCCCCTCGAGCGTCACCGTCGTCTTCTCGGTGGTCTGCGCCTGCATCGTGCCGTCGAGCGTCACCTCGGCCCAGATGTACGAGTCGCCCTCTTCCGGGCTGGGGTTGCTCCACGTGAACGTCACCGCGTCGCCGCTGCGCGTGCCGGTGAGGTCGTCGACCGGGGGGACGATGCCCGAGATGACGTCCTGCGGTGCGGGCTCTTCGTCGTCGGCCGGTGCGGCGCTGGGCCGTGCGGCCGTGCTGAGGCTGCCGCCCACCCAGATGCCGCCGCCGATCACGACGACGAGGGCGGCCGCCGCGGCCCACAGCCATGGGCCGACTCGCCGACGGCGCGGTGCCGCAGCCTCGTCGGCGGGCGCCGCGGCGGCGGTCTCCGCGGGGGCCTGCGGGGGAACGCCCGCCGCGCTCGGCGGGCTCGGGGTGAGGATCGTGGGCGGGCGCAGCAGGGTGCGCTCGTCGGCGTCGTCGGCGGGTGTCCCCGGCGCGGTCCCGCGCCGCACGGTGTGCTCGTCAGCGGTCTGCGGAGCGGGGGTGTCGAATCGTGGGACGCCGATCATCCCGCCGCCGGCGAGCCGAGGCTCGGTGGCCGCCGACGGGCGGGTCGCCGCCGGCGTGTCGGGGCTGATGGACTGCACTTCCCGCACGCGGGTGAGGCCGTCGTCGTCATCGCGCAGCTCGTCGGCCGACGGATGCTCGTCGACGATGTCGATCGGGGTGACGGAGTGCGCGAGTTCGATCTGCACCTTCTGCAGCGCCCGGGCGAAGGCCACCGCACTCGGATAGCGATCGTCGGGATTCTTCGCCATCGATCGCGCGAGTGTCGCCTGCAGGCTGCCCGGCGAGTCGGCACGTGCCAGCACGGGAACGGCCATGCGCTCGATGCGCTCGATGAGGTCGGCGCTCGTGTTGCGCTCCCCCGGACGCTCGAAGGGCGAGCGGCCGGCGAGCAGCGTGTACACCGTGGCGCCGAGGGCGTACACGTCGGTGCGCGGTCCGCTGCGCGGCGGCTCCGCGAACGACTCCGGCGGCGACCACGGGATCGACATGCCGGCCGCCTCGGTGACGGCGCCGGCCGTCGACGCGATCCCGAAGTCGGTGAGCGCGGGTCGGTTGTACTCGGTGACGAGGATGTTCGCCGGCTTGATGTCGCGGTGCAGCACCCCGGCGCGGTGCGCGGTCTCGACGGCTCCGGCGACCTGGATGCCCACGCGCAGCGCCTCGGCGACCGAGAACGGCTCGCGTCGCGCGCGCGCCTGCAGGTTCGGCCGCGGGCAGTACTCCATCACGAGGTACGGCCGGCCGTCGCCGGCGACCCCCGCCTGGTAGATCGTGACGATCGCGGGGTGGGTCGACAGCATGGCCATCACGTTCGCCTCGTCGGTGAACTCCTGCGCTGCCCCCGTCGTGATGCGGTCGGCGAGAAGCACCTTGACCGCCACCTTACGGCGCGGCATCTCCTGCTCGTACAGGAACACATCGGCGAACCCGCCTGCTCCCAGCGGCTGCAGGAATGTGAAGCCGGGCAGCTGCGGCGGAGGCGACGGCGTGCGATTCATGTGAGTCCCTCGAACGTGGCGGTGACGCCGTCGCCGAGGTCGACGACGTCGCCGCTGAGCACGAGTGTCGGCTCGCCGGGGTGCAGCCGCATCGGGTCGGCGCCCGGCCGCAGCAGCGTCGAGCCGTTCGTGGTGTGCAGATCGATGACGACCACGGAATCGCCCTCGGGACGGATCTCGAGGTGACTGCGCGAGATGTCCTGCTGCGGACTGTCGACGGCGACCAGGTGCGGCAGGTCGTCTCCGCTCGCGCGGGTGGCGCGCGGGCGACGGCCGATGATCACGATGCGATCGAGCGTGACGACCTGACCGGTCGACAGGCGGGCGGATCCGTGCGCGGCGACGGGGTTCTCGACGGCGGGCAGGATCTCCGTCGGAGTGTCCGGCCCGGCGGTCGCGGTCGCCTGCGGGGGCGCCTCGCCGGCCTCTTCGCGCATGCGTCGCAGCTCGGCGAGAGAGATCGTCGAACCGTCGTGGTCGCCCTCGAGCGCGGCAGGGGGTGCGGCGGGGCCCCTCGGCGCGGAGTGGACGGTGGCGTCGAGCGCGTCGTCGTCCGGCAGCGGGGGCGGGACGGGCGCGAAGGTGTACTCGGTGGGGATCAGCGTGGGGAACCCGGCATCCGCGCCCGACGCATCGTGCGCGACCGCGACCGGCATCGCCTCGGTCTCGGGGAGCCCAGCATCCTCCGCGCTCCTTTGTTCTGTCTCAGCTGCCGGCTCATCGGCGGGCGTCTCGTCGGCGGGCGGCTCGTCGGCCTGCACTTCGTCAGCCTGCGTCTCGCCGGCGGATGCCTCAGGAGCCGGCGCTTCCGCGGCGAGCACGCCGCCATCCTCACCTGTGAGCTCGGCCTGCACCGACTGTTCGGTGGCCACGGCGGCATCCTCGTCCGCCGTGGGCAGGCCCTCGGCGGGGAACGCGACCGACGACGCCAGCACCGTGCCCGATCGCACGTTGAGCGACGGGGTCGACCGCGCCGGCTCGAGCGACACGGCGAACGAGCGTGGGTGAGTGATGTACCGCTCGGTCCAGGTGCTGATCTCGGCCCCCGAGACGACCTCGTCGCCGTCCGTGCCACTCACGGCCACGGTGATGTCGCCGCGCACGGCGAAACGCGCGAAGCCCTCGCCGAGCAGAGCGACGGCGAACGAGCCGAGCGTCGATATGGTTCCGCCCGTCAGCACGTCGATGACCTCGGTCAGCTGCGGTGCGCCGTCGCGCATCATCGCGGTCAGGACTGCGATCCTCTCGGCCGGGGTGTCGCCCGGAACGGCGATCATCCCGTGCTGCTCCGCGATCACCTGCCAGCTGCCGGGTCGGTACGCGAACTGGTTCATCGAACCCCTCCATTCAATGATTCCCGCGGCCGGGTGTCGTCATCGACGTCCGAGAGCACGGTCGTGCCCGGCCGTGAAGCGACCGAGATGGCGTCGACGACGACGACGGTGACGTTGTCGCGGCCGCCGGCCTGCACCGCCTCGGCGGTGAGCTGCGCGGCCGCGCGCTGCGGGTCGGGCTCACCTCGCAGCACCTCGCAGATGCGCGCTTCGCCGATCTCGGATGTCAGGCCGTCGGAGCAGACGAGCATCCGGTCGCCGCGCTCGGCGGGGAACAGCCAGAAGTCGGCGTCGCCGGTGCTGCCGGCGCCGATCGCCCGCGTGATGATGTTGCGCCTCGCGTCGTGCGATGCGTCGTCCGGACTCAGCTCACCCGAATCGAGAAGCTCCTGGATGACCGAGTGGTCGACGGTGATGCGCTCCATCTCGCCGTCCGAGAACCGGTACGTGCGCGAGTCGCCGATGTTGACGGCGAGCCAGTACCCCAGGCCGTCCACCGACGAGATGACGACACCGCTGAGAGTCGTGCCCGCACGCGATTCGCCGGTCGTCGCGAGATGCTCGACCACCTGGCGGGCCCTGGCCAGCGTCTGGCGGACGTCATCGAGGCTGAGCGACTCCCGTCCGACGAGATTCGCGAACTCGTCGACGACGGCCGCGCTCGCGCGCTCCCCCGCCTCGTGACCGCCCATCCCGTCGGCGACGATGAAGACGGGGGCGGATGCCAGCTGAGCGTCCTCGTTGAGCACGCGGCGCCGGCCGGTGTGGGTCGCCGCGCCGGAGTTGACGAGCACGGGGGCGGTCATGCGAAGCCGCCGATCGTGAGGATCCGGTCGCCGATCTCGACGGCATCTCCCAGCCGCACCGGCACGCGCTGTCCGGGCGGGCATGCGATGCGCACGCCCTCGCGCACGACCACGGTGCCGTTGGTCGACTGCCGGTCCATGATCCAGCCGCCGGACGGCGCGGATGCCGCTTCGAAGTGAGTCTTCGACAGCGACAGGGTCTCGTCGCGCACGGCGACGACCACCGCCCCTGGCTCGTGCTCGGGGTTGCGCCCGAACACGGTGCGACCCGACACCGTCACACGCTGCCCGTCGTCCCAGGTGAACACGAGACGGTGGCCGGGGATGCTGATCCGCGTCGACTCCACGTCGTCGTCCGCGCGTGCGGATGCCGGGGCCACCGGAGCCACCGGAGCAGACTGCTCGAGTGGAGCAGACTGGCCGACCGGGGCGGGCTGCTCGACCGGGGCGGGCTGCGCGACCGGGCCGGACTGCGCGACCGGGGCGGACTGCGCGACCGGAGCAGGAGCCGGCGGCGCCGTCGGAGCCGCGGCTGCAGGCGGGCCGGGCTGCGTCACTCCGGGGACGAACGAGATCAGCGGATCGCCGCCGGACGCGTCGCTCCCTGGGCGAGGCGCGGCGACCGTCTGCTCCGCCGCCACGGCGTCCGCCGGCTGCGCGGAAGCCGCAGGGAACGGCCGGGGCGCGACGACCGTCTCGTCCACGGCATCCGGATGCCCGCTCGGCGCCGGCGCGGCAGGAGGCGTCGCGAAACCGGAGCGTGTGCCGACCGCCGGTGGACTCGGCAACGGCAGATCGGCGGCAGTCGTCGGCGCTGCGGCGTCGCGCGCGGGCACGGCCGCGGCATCCAGCATCACCGCCCCGCCGACCTTGTCATGCCAGCCCTGATAGCGGCCCGTCCCGTCGAACAGCGGTGAGAACATCCCCACCACGAACGCTCCGGTCACCGCGAACACGACGTTGCGCAGCAGCGCACGCCAGAAGGAGACCGGGGCGCGGCCGTCGGCCCCGACGAGACGGATGCGCTGCGCCCGCATGCCGATCGACCCGCGTCCGGTCTGCATGAGCGTGTAGACCACGAACCACGCGAGCATCAGAAGCCCGAACACGCCAGAGGCCACCGCCGCCGAGAGCATCGCACCGGCGGCCGACTCGGGGTTCTGCAGCGCGCCGACCGTCAGGGTCACGGTCACGACCACGGCCAGCACGGGCAGCACGCCGGCGATCAGCGCATCGATGATGTAGGCGATGACCCGTCGCGAGATCGGCGCCACATCGCCGAGGGGAATCGTCGTCATGGGGTCTCGCTCTCGGACGTCGGGCTGTTCTTGTCGATGTTGCCAGGTTCACGGCGCACGCGCGCGGCGGCCGCGTCCCTCAGCTCTTGGAGGCGTTCGCTCATCCGGCCGTTCCCGGTCAGCGAGCGCACGCTGAGTCGCGCCTTCATCCGACCCCAGAATGTGGTCGCGCCACGCATTCCGATCACCGCCTCGTCGACCTCGCGCCAGAACGCCTCGACCTCTTCGGCGGTCGGCTCGCCCGGTCCGAAGACCTGGCCGTCGGCCCGCTCGGCCAGCGCGGTGGCCGCCGGAACGGTGAGGGCGGATGCCACGACGCCGGCCTCTTCGACCCGAGTGCCGCCCGGCGGGATGCGCGCTCCGTGATCGATCGCGCGATCGGTCAGCTCGTCCCAGCCGCCGCCGATCCGATCGGAATGACGCTCGGCGTTGCGGCGCGCTCGGCGCCTGGCGGCCTTCCACGCCCCGATCACGATGAACGGCGATGCGAGCAGCAGCAGCACGCCGAGTGAGACGCCCGCGATCGCGAGGATCATGCCGATGATGCCGAGCACGTTCAGGCTGTCATCCTCCGGCTTGCGGTCGTCGGGCACCGTGGGAGGCAGGTCGACCGGCTCCTGCGGCGGGGGCGGCGGCTGCAGCACCTGCGGCTTCGGGTCGACGCGCGGCTTCGTGTTCTGGTCCTGAGGAACCTTGTCCTCGGGAGGGGTCGGGTCGAACGGGATCCATCCGAAGCCCTCGAAGGCGATCTCGACCCAGGCGTGCACGTCATCGCCGGTCGCGGCGAACACCGGCTCCTTCTTGCGATCGGCATCCGGGTAGTAGCCCATCACCACGCGCACGGGGATGCCGACCTCCTGCGCGGCCAGCGCCATCGCGACCGCGTACTGCTCGTCGTCGCCGATCATCTGGTCGCCGCCGAGCAGGGTGCTGATCCGCTCGGCGGTGTGGCCGGCGCGCGAGAGCACCTCACCCTCGAGCCCGTGGCTGAAGAACCCGCCGTCGGCGAAGTACGTCTCGAGCGCCCTGGCCTGCTCGATCGGGGTCTCGGCGTCGGTCACGATGTCGGCCGCCGTCGCCGAGAGATCCTCCGGCGAGTATGACGAGACCTTCTGCTTGATGTTCGCGAACTTCGCGTCCTTGAGCTGCTCGTCGCCGACCTTCGGCGCGATGATGGCGTCGACGGTGTACGCGTCGCCCTTCTTGAGCTTCGCGGTGACGACCGTGGTGTCGGTCGCCGGATTGCTGTATGCGCTGCGGCGCAGCTCGTCAGCGCGCGCGCTCTCGAACGTGACATCGTCGACGATCGTGGTGCCGGGCAGCCACACCCCCGAGTAGTCGGCGATCTCGAAGCGCAGCTGGGCGGGAACCCCCTCGGCTCCGACGGCCATATCGCTGCGCAGCGGCAGGAACGCGCTGGACGACCCCGGGCCGCCGTCGGTCACGTTGTAGACCACGCCGTCCCAGCCGTCCATCGCCGCCAGGCGCACCCGGCCGTCTTCGGGCAGGCCGGTCACGGTGAACAGCGTCTTGGTCTTCTGGTCGCGCACCGTCTTGCGGAAGCCCTGCATCGGGCTCGCGTAGTCGCGGATGTTGAACGGCGGGATGATCGCATCGCGGAAGACGTGGCGCGGCGCCGAATCGCTGACGACCGCGTTCACACCCGCACCGGCGCCCGCGGCGACGGCGACGACCGCCAGGCCGCCCACGAGCCGGCGGGTGCGCATGTACCTGGCACGAGCGGGATCCGCCTCGCTGACGTTCACCGCCGACGACTGCGGCGCCCACCACGAGCGCAGCGACAGCCAGCCGGCGGCGACGCCGGCGATCACGATGCCCTGCACGAGCGGGAAGGCGGCGGTCGGCACGCCGAGCGCGATCACCAGGAACAGCGCGCCGACGATCGGCAGCAGCGACCACGCCAGGTGACGCAGCCGCAACGCGAGCGACGCCGAGAGCACGCTCGCCACCAGGCCGATCAGGAAGGGCACGAGCAGGTGGCCGTCGGCGGCCGATACGGGGGCCACCGTGGTCAGCAGCTGCTTCCACGACGTCACCGCTCCCGTCGCGAGACCCACCAGGGTGTCGCCCGTGGGGATGACGCCGAGCAGTGCGGTGTGCGGCAGGGCGAGGGCGCCGCCGAAGAGGAAGTAGACGGCGACGGTCGCGCCGGTGACGATCAGGATGCCCCAGCCGCGCCACGCGCACACGGCGGCGACGGCGAGCCCGAGCACGACCCCGCCGATGGCGGCGAGCAGGAAGCTGGGACCGGCGAAGGTGGTCCAGAAGCCGACGAGCGCGGCGATCAGCAGCATCCCGACCGCGGCGATGTCGAGGATCCAGCCGCGACGCAGGCGGGACGAGACGGTCTTCGGAGCGGTCATGCGAGAACCCTCTGCAGCGCGGCGGGGAGCTGGTCGAGGGCTCCGACGGTCACGACATCCGCGTCGCCGATGCGGCGCAGCTCGGGACTGTCGAGACCCGATCGGGCGACGACGGCGAGTGCCCGCGCACCGAAGGGAAGCCGGGCGCAGGCGCGGCGCAGATCCTCGACGTCGACGGTGTCGCCGCATACGAGCACGACGACGCTGGCCAGCGGCATCGCGGCCGAGACCACGCCGGCGAGCTCGGCGATGCCGCCCTCGCGCGCCTTGGACTGCTCGACGGTCGAGAGCGAGTCGAGCAGCTGCTTTCCGGTGCCGGATGCCAGCTCGCGGCCCTGCACGCGCACGTCGACGCGCTGCGAGTCCTGCAGCGCGCGCAGGCCGATCGAGCCGGCGATCGAGACGCCGAGCTCGAACTCGTCGTCGTCGCGGTAGTCGCCACGCGAACGCGAGAGCCCGATCACGAAGTGCGACCGGCGCGTCTCCTCGAACTGACGCACCATCATGGTGCCGGTGCGCGCCGTCGAGCGCCAGTGCACGTGCCGCAGGTCGTCGCCCGGCTGGTACTCGAGCAGAGCGTGGAACGACACGTCGTCGCGCGAGAGGTCGGCGGCCGGGAGACCCTCGAGGTCGCGCAGGAAGCCGAGCGACTGCCCGCCGAACAGCACCGTCCGGGGATGCACGAACAGGTCGACGGGGTCGTCACGGCGGTGGGCCCGTTCGAACACGCCCAGGGGGTCGCCGCGCACCACGCTCACCGGCCCCACCTCGACCACGCCGCGGCGCTGCGTGGGGATGGCGAACAGCTCTTCGGCGCTCTGACCGGCGGCGAGCCGCTGGATCGAGAACTCGCCGCGGCCGGCGCCGACGGGCAGCACCACGCGCGACGGGAGGATCGCCCTGGTGCCGCGGTTCTCGAGCTTCAACGCGCCGATCGCGCGTTCGCCGACGACGACCCGGGTGCGTGCGAGGTCGAGCGACACGTCGTACTGCGTGCGGCCGATGAGGAACAGCCCGCAGATCACCAGTACGAACGCGATCACCCAGGCGGCGACGACCAGCTCACGCCAGCCCTGCGCGGCGCCGACGATCCAGAACAGCAGCGTGAGTGCCATCAGCATCCATCCGAGCGGACGCACGAGGCGCGCGACGACCCGAAGTCGCTGCAGCGCACGCCCGCCGAGCACAGCGGCGACATCCCGCCAGCCCGCCTGCTGCCCTGCGGAGGCCCTCCCCTCCGCCACCGTCGACTGCGACATCAGACCGCGGCGCGCGCCTGGGGAGCTGCCACGTTCTCGAGAACGCGGCCGATCACGCTGTCGGCCGTCGTACCGGCGAACTCCGCCTCGGCATCCAGCAGCAGACGGTGCTGCCAGACGGGACGGGCGAGTGCCTTGATGTCGTCCGGCAGGACGTAGTGCCGGCCATGAGCTGCGGCCCACACCTTCGCGATGCGGATCATCGCGATCGCCCCGCGCACCGACACGCCCAGGCGGATGGCGGAGTCGGCGCGCGTCGCCTCGGCGAGCTCGGCCGTGTAGCGCAGCACCGCGGGCTCGACATGCACGCTGGCGCCCAGATCGGCCATATCGGCGACCGCGCTGGTGGTGATCACCGCGGCCAGCCCGGCCGAGGAGTTGCGCTGCGAGGCGCCGGCCAGGATCCGCTCGGTGACCTCCAGGTCGGGGTACCCGATCGACGTCTTGATCAGGAAGCGGTCGAGCTGGGCCTCGGGGAGCTTGTACGTTCCGGCCTGCTCGACGGGGTTCTGCGTGGCGATGACGAGGAACGGGCGTCCGGCCTCGTGGGTCACGCCGTCGACGGTGACCCGCGACTCCTCCATGACCTCGAGCAGCGCCGACTGGGTCTTCGGAGACGCGCGGTTGATCTCGTCGGCGAGCACGATCGACGCGAAGATCGGTCCCTTGTGGAACTCGAAGCGGTGCTCGCGCTGGTCGTAGATCGTCACGCCGGTGACGTCGGAGGGCAGCAGGTCGGGCGTGAACTGGATGCGCGAGCTGGTGCCCTGCACGGTCGCGGCCAGCGCCTTCGCCAGGCTGGTCTTGCCCGTGCCCGGTGCGTCCTCGAGCAGCACGTGCCCCTCGGCGAGCATCGCGGCGACGACGAGGCCGACGATCTCGCTCTTGCCCTGCAGTGCCTTGTCGACGTTCTCGACGAGGCGGTGGAAGGTGCCCTGGAACCAGGCTGCCTGTTCGGGGGTCATGCTCATCTGAAGTGTCTTCCTGTCTGTGTCCTGAAGTGCGGGCGCACGAAGCGAAGCCGCATCGGCTAGCCGAACGTCCCGTACGCGTTGCCCGGATCGCCGCCGATGATCCTGACTCGCTTGTCGGTGCTGTATCCGTTGTAGCAATTGATCTGAACGCTGTCGCCGGAGGGGATCCTCACCGGGTACCCGGCGTTGTTGCCCGTGTAGTCGTTGCCGGCCCAGCATTCGATGTTGTAGTCGCCGGCCTTGAAGTACTGGTTGGTCGTCAGCTTGAAGCGATGGCAGGTCCCGCCGCCACCGACCACCGTGCATCCGGACACCGCCGGACCGGGCGAGAGCCACGCCTTCGGAGTGGTGTCGGGCTTGGGGCCCGAGGTCGCACTGTACGTGGGCGATTCCGCGGAACCGCCCTCCGAGGCGGTCGCCCGCACCCGGATGGTGTGCTGCGTGCTGTACGTGTCGCCGACGATCTTGCTGCCGCTCTTGGCGACCTGCTGCCAGCCGCCGCCGTCCACGCTGATGTACGTGGTGATGGGTCGGCCGTTGTCAGACCCTCCGGCGTTCCAGCTGACCTCCACCGAACGGTCGCCCGATCTGGTCGCGTTCCCGGTCGGCGCGAACGGCGCACCGAACGGGGTCACGGAGTTCGACGCGGTCGACGGCCCGGTGTTGGACTGCTGCCCGCCGACCACGGAGTAGGCACGCACGCGCACCGTGGAGGGTGTGCCGTTGTTGGCCGGGATGTTCGAGCGCCCGTCCCAGGCCTGCCACGCCTGCGCGTTCAGCTGGTACTGGTAGCGCATCTCGCCCTCGGAGGCGCCGTTGCGGGCGGCGTCCGTCATGGTGAATCCGACGGCGATGGCGCGATCCTTCGGCGTCGCCGTCACGCTCGACGGTGCGCCGGGCTGGCCGAAAGCGCGCTGCGGCGCGGATCGCGGACCCAGCTGGCCCCACTGCGGAGCCTTGTTCTTCGCGCGCACCGCGTACGTGTAGTCGGCGGTGCTGGTGGGCACCCGCACCGTCTGCGAGGTCGCCGTGCCCGTCGCCGTCCGCGACACCTCGGCGCCGCCCCGGTACGTCACGAGCTCGTACTGCTCGATGGGCGCGCCGTTCGTGTCGGGCTGATCCCAGCTGACGGTCATCTGCGCTTCGGAGCCGACCGACGGAGCGCTGCTGACGCGGGGCGCTGCGACGGCGGCCGGGGGGCCCGCAGGAATCTCGGGCGCTGAGTACATACTCCAGCCAGAGGGGTCGGGAGCCCGGTTGTGCGCCTGGATGCGCACGGTGTAGTTCGTGCCGTTCTCGAGTCCCTCCCAGCGCAGGGAGTTGCCGGACACGCCGGTCTTCTGTCCCATCCCCGACGGCGGGGTGGGGGAGATCTCGAGCGTGTACGACTCGACCGGCGAGCCGCTCGATGTCGGCGTCGTCCACGTCACGTCGAGTGCGCGGTCTCCGAACTTCAGCTTGGGCGGCAGTGGCGTGTCGGGGCGGGTGTCGGGACGCGCGACCCCGGATGCCGGTGATGCCGGCCCGTCACCGACGCGGTTCGTCGCCGTCACCGCGAAGGTGTACTCGACGTTGTTGGTGAGTCCGTCGAGGGTGCACGTCGTCGACGTGCAGGTCTTCGTGTACGGGTTGCCCGAGACCGACTTCACGGTGTACCCCGAGATGTCGGCGCCGTTGTTCGAGGGCGCCGACCAGTTGAGCACGACCGTGCGGTCCTCGACGGCTGTCACCGTGGGCCGGCCGGGCGCATCGGGGACGCCCTGCACGGTCACCGTGATGCGGCCGTCGACCTCTCGGTCGGGATCCTTGGTGGCGTCCTGGACGCGGTACCGCACGACCATCACGCCGACGAACGACTTGCTCGACGTGACCGCGACCCCCTCGCCGGCGACCTTGGCCTGCCCCTCGCCGCTCTCGACGGTCGCCGAGAGGATCTTGAGGGCCTTGCCCTCGGCCTGGAACGGGTTGATGTCGTTGGCCAGGGCCGGCACGGTGATCGTCTCGCCCTGGTCGGCCTCGTCGACCGAGTCGGGGCTCGCGACGGCGAGCGAGCGTGTCGACGCGGTCACGGCCACCTGCACCGTGCCCTGCACGGGTTCGGTGGTGCCGTCGGTCACGCTGATGCCGATCGTGGCCGTCGTGCCCTTGGGCGTCTCGGAGCCGGTCTCGGCGTAGAGGGTGCTGCCGTCGATGCGCGCATCGATGCCCTTGCCCGGCTTAGACGTCACCGAGAAGCGCAGCTTGCCGTTGTCCTTGGGATCGGGATCCGTCGCCAGGCCGGCCAGGTCGAGCGCGGTCGCCTTCTCACCCGGTGCGATCTGCATCTCGGCGCTGCTCAGCGTCGGCGGCTGGTTGTCGGGCGGCAGCACGGTGATGGGGATGGTCAGCGTGGACTTGCGCCCGTTCGGGTCTTCCGGCCCGTCGCCGTCGGTCACTTCGAACGTCAGCGCGTCCTCGCCGAAGAAGCGGTCCTTCGAGGTGTACACCAGGGTCGTGGTGTCCTTGATGAGCGAATCGCCGTTCGCGAACGAGGCGCTCACCTTCGACGCCTCCGTCAGGCGCACACTGCCGCCGCCGGCGACGACGACGTACTTGTCGAGCGGGATCTCCTTGGTCTCGCCGCTCTTCACCTCGAGCGGCTTGGTGGACTTCAGCCGCGGGCGCAGCTCATTCAGCGCGGGAACGAAGATGAAGGCCGACGAGCTGAGCTCGTCCTGGTCGGTGATCACGTAGCGCAGCAGCTGACGCTGCTCCCCCACCGTCACGCGGACCTTGCCGTCGCCGAGCATCCGGGCGCCGTCCTCGAGCGTCACGTCGACGCCTTCGATGGTGCCGTCGGGATCCTCGTCGTTGCGGAGGATGTCGAGATCGACGGTGAGATCCTCTTCGACGTCCTCGACCTGCACGCGGTCGTCGCGCGCGATCGGGTTCATCAGCGGGACGTCTTCGTCGACCTTCACGAAGATCGCGGCGGTCGCCCGTGCGCCCTTCGCATCGCTGATCGTGTACTGCAGCGAGGTCTCCATGGCCTTGTCCGGCACGGTGACGATGATCCGGTCACCGGAGATCTTGGCCGACATCCCCTCCACGTCGGGCGGCAGCGTCAGGCCCGACTTGATCAGACCGATCTGATCGCCCTCGGGATCGGAGTCGTTCGCGAGCACGGGCACGGCCACGGAGCGACCGGGCCGCACCACGACCGAGTCGTTCACCGCGTACGGGGCCTGGTTGGTGGCCTCGGGCGGAGCGATGCCCACGCGGATGGTCGCGCGCCCCTCTGCCCCGAGGCGGTCGCGCACGCGGTAGCTGAGGGTGTCGACGCCCTTCGCGTCGTCGTACGCCTCGTATGTCAGGTAGTTCGCACCCTGCTCGACGATGCGGCCCTTGGCGGGTGCGCTGTCGACCCCGATCAGTTCGACCGAGTCGCCATCGGCGTCGAGGCCGTCGAGCGGTACGGGGATGTTGATCTTCGACCCCGCGAGCGTGCGGGCCGTCAGGTCGCGCGGACGCGGCGCGGCGTTGGTGCCGTCCTCGTCGACCGGCAGCACCTGCACGGCGATGTGCGCTCCGGCCTTCTGGCCGCGGGAGTCCACGGCCTCGTAGGTGAGGTAGACGGTGCCCGGCTTCTCGCTCGCACGGAAGCGCACGGCATCCTGCGAGACGAACGCCTCCCCGTCTTCGGGTTCGACCAGCGGCTCGACCAGGTCGGGAGCGACGTGCATCTTGTCGCCGCTCGGGTGGACGTCGTTGTCGAGAACCGGGATCGTCACGACGTCACCGGCACGCACGACGGCCTCGTCGTCCTTGGCGACCGGGGCGAGCAGCTTGGTCGGCGCGGGGATCGGGATGACGACCACGTCGGCCTCCGCCGACGCGCTGCCGTTCGAGATCCGGTAGGTGATGCGCACCGGCTCGTCGAGACCTCCCTGATCGCTGATGCGCAGCGTCTCGTGGTTGAGGACTGAGACGTTGAGCCCGCTGCTGGGCGGGACCGTGACGGACTGGACGACCAGCACACCGCCGGCCGGATCGCTGTCGTTGCCCAGCACGCCGACGAGCGCCTCGCTGCCGCTGGTCAGCATGGCGACGTCGCGCACCGCGACGGGTGGCAGCTCGCTCTGCTGCTTGTCGAGCACGTCGACCCGCACGATGCCCTTCGCCGGCTTCGGGCCGGCGGTCGCCAGGTACTGCACGTAGTAGGTGCCGGCCGCCTGCGCCTTGAACGTGAACTTGCGGTTGGCGTAGTCGCGATCGAGCTCCGCGCCGGGGGTGTCCTCGACGCGGGCGAGGCGCAGCTGCTCGCGACCCGAGCTCGTGTCGTTGGCCAGCGGTGAGACGGTCACCGACTCGCCCACGCGGGTGACCACGTGGTCGGCGTTGGTGACCGGGTTGGTCGAGCCCTCAGGCTTGACATCGAGCAGGATCTTGCCTTCGGTGCCCTTGCCCATGGCATCCGACACGATGACGAGGATCTCCTTGCGACCCTGCAGGCTGGCCACTGCGCGGTAGGTGATCCTGCCGTCGCTGGTGAACTCGACCTCGTCGCCGTCCGCCGCGACCACGCCGCTCAGATACAGGTCGTCGCCGTCGGGGTCGCTCCAGTCGGGCAGCACGTTGTACGAGACGGTACCGCCGGTCTCGACGGCGAGCTTGCTGGCCCGCTTCGCTCGCGGTGCGCCGTTGGTCTCCTCGTCGTGCACCGAGACGGTGACGATCGCCGTGTCCTTGCCGCCGCGACCGTCGTCGATCTCGTACTCGAACGACGCCGTGCCCGTCGCGTCGTCGGGGACGGAGATCTGCAGGGCAGCGCCGTTGAGGATCGGACGCACCTCGCCCACCGACGGCTGCTTGCCCACCAGCGACGCGACCAGCACGTCGCCGTCGGGATCGTTGTCGTTGTCGAGCACGGGCAGCAGGGTCGTGCCGCCCGGACGCACACCGAGGTCAGGATCGTCCTCCGCCGTCGGAGGCGTGTTCTCCTCCTTGCGGTCGGGCAGCGAGGTCTCGACCGTCTCCTGCGTGGTGTTCTCGTCGTCTTCGCTGTCGCCCTCCGGCGGAACCAGCACGCTCCAGTCGTCGACGCGCTGCAGGCTCTTGTTCGCAAGCCACGCCGCGCCGCCGATGATGTCGTTGAGCACGATCACATCACGGTTCACGCGGAAGGTCAGCGCTGCGGCATCCTCCGCGCCGGGGATGGTCTCCTTCACGTCGAGGGAGTCGCCGGAGCAGTCCCGGATGAAAGTCGCCGAAACCGCCCACGCACCGTAGGTGCAGCCGCGCAGCTGCACCGGGACGGCGGGGTTGCCGGTGCCGTCGGCCTGCGTCTCGACCGGCTCGCCGCCGTCGAGCGGCACCTGCACGAGCGCGGTGGGCGTGGCGAGGGCGACGGCCTCGGACTGCGCAGACGCCTGCTGCAGCACGGCGTCGGCGGCCTGATCGATCTCGGTGCGGAACCCGCCCGGTGTGGTCAGGATGCCGGCCGCGGCATCGAGCACGATCGGCGTCGAGCCCACGGCGGTGATGCTCGGCGTCTTGCTGATGTCGATCTCGCCGACCGACCGGGAGGTCGGCTCCTGCGGGAGTCCGTCCGGGTCGACGGGGACTTCGACGACCTCGCCGCGTTCACCCGACAGGGCGAACACGGTGCCGTCGCGGCCGACCGTCACATCGGCACCCTTGCCGAGCTCGGCCGTCGGATCCGCTCCCTTGATATCGAACCCCGACAGCGCCTTCGCCGCGGTCACCCACAGATCTCCCGACTTCTGGTCGAGGATCGCCACGGTCTTCGCCCCGAGCGCGACCTTGGCGCTGCCCGGCACCGATGCGCTGTCGCTCAGCGCCATCCGCGCGGGGTCGACGGCGGTGAGCGTGCTCGCACCTCTGTCGGCCACCAGCACGGTCCCGCCGTCCTGCAGGATGTCGTACTCGTCGCTCGCCGCGCGCATGCCGCCGTCGAGCACCGTGGATTCGTGGTTGAAGTGCCCCACGAGGAAGCTCGACGACTTCGTGAGCCAGACGCCGGCATCGTTGAGGTCGACCTTCGTGGTGGGCAGTCCGTCGTACGCCATCGCCATGGTCGTCAGTGCCACCGCACCGATCGCCACACCGGCGATCGATGCCGCGGTCTTCGGTCGAGACCGCACCCACGACAGTGCCCTCATGCATTTCCCCCGGAATCACAGCTGGTCCGCCCCGCGTCACCGTGGGGCGGGCATACGTGTTCATCCTAACTCGGGCGTGTCCCGGCTCCCCATGGGGAGAGATCCCCATGGGGAGCCGGAGTCAGCCCAGCAGCGCGAGTGCCAGGCCGCCGAGCCCCGCCACGGAGACGACGCAGGAGACGACGACCGCGGTCACCGCGATGAGGCCCGTCCGCCGGTCGCGGCGCACGACCGAGGCCCGAACGGCGCCGCTGTCGCGCGTCGGCGCCGCTCCGCCGACGATCGCCGGCGGCCGGCGCGGCACGATCGGCGCGGGACGCGGCTTGTAGATCGCGGGGGTGGTCTCCGTCGGGCTTCGCCGGGGCGGTGCGGCGACCGTGTCCACGGTCGACAGGTCGGCTTCGGAGTGCGGATGCCGAGACCGGACGATGACCGTGTCGGCGGTCGACGGGTCGGTCCCGGATCCCTCGGGCGCGGCGTGCGCCGGCGCTCGGCGGTCGATCACCACGGTGCGCTCGTCGGCGTCACCGCGGTCGATCACCACGGTGCGCTCGTGCACGTCACCGCGGTCGATCACCACCGTGTGCTCGTCGAGCGGGTCTTCTTCCGACAGCGCGGCGGCGGCCCCGGCCTCGCGCGGGTCGGCGTCGCGTCCGCGACGCGCGCGGCGGGTCAGCCCTCCGGCCGTCGCGGAGCCGGGATCGTGTTCGCCCATGTCAGCCGCGCCTCCGCACGGGAACCGTGGTGCTCTCGAGCATCGACTCGGTGTGCGGACCAGACGGCAGGTGGCTGTCGGTCGTGCCGTCCGACGCGCCAACCGCGCCGCCGGCCACCACGTCGATCACGATCACCGAGATGTTGTCGCGGCCACCGGCCTCCTTCGCGCGGCGCACCAGAGCCTCGGTGGCCGTCTCGGGCCGGCCGCACATCGTCAGGGTGGCGCGGATGCTCTCGTCGCTGATCTCGCCGGTGAGCCCGTCGGAGCAGATCAGCAGCCGCTCGCCGTCGACCACCGGCACCAGCCAGCTGTCGGCGACGCTGTCGTCCGCGCCCACCGCGCGGGTGATCACGTTGCGCTTCGAGAAGTTCGCGAGATGCTCGGGGCGCAGCTCGCCGGCATCCACCAGCTCCTGCCCGAGGGAATGGTCGACGGTCAGCTGGTCGAGGGTCGAGCCGTGATGCCGGTACACGCGGGAGTCGCCGACGTTGAACACCAGCCAGTGCGGCGCGCCGTCGTGCTCGACCAGCGCGACCGCCGCCACGGTGCTTCCCGCACCGCGGGCATGCTGCGCCGAGATCGCCGACACCGTCTCGTTAGCACGCGCCAGCGCCGCGCCGATCCCCTCCATCGAGACGGGGGACCCCGCCAGCGGTGCGAACGCCTCGACCACGGCGGCGCTGGCCTGGTCGCCGGCCTCGTGCCCGCCCATGCCGTCGGCCACGAGGAACACCGGCGACTGCGCCAGCACCGCGTCCTCGTTGATGGCCCGTTTCAGGCCGACGTCGGTGAGCGCGGCGACGTTCAGCACCACCCCCGTCGTCACGAAGCGGACTCCACGGCCACGTGCATGCCGACCTCGCCGAGGATGAATCGCCCGGCGCCGATCACGCTCTCACCGGGGTCGAGCAGCGTCTCGGCGCCGTCGTCCGCCACGACGACGACGCCGTTCGTCGACTGCAGGTCGGTGAGGCGCCACTCGTCGCCCTGCACGATGAGCCGGGCGTGCGTCTTCGACAGCGTGCGCGTGCGGTCGGGGATCGGCAGTCGCTGCTCGCCCGGCTGTCCTTCCGGGTTGCGGCCGATGACGATGCTCGTCGCCGACAGCGCGAAGCGCCGACCGTCGTCGAGCACGAGCACGCGCCGAGCCCCGCGTCGGCGGGACACGACCACCGTGGCGTCGAACTCCTCGTCGTCGTCTTCTGCTGCTGCTGCTGCTGCTGCTGCGACAGCGGAGGCGCCGGCTGGTGCCGCCGGGGCGGGTGCCGTCAGTGGCGTCGGTGCCGGGCGGACCTGCGCGGCCAGGTCGGCTCGGGTGACCGGGGAACGACCCGATGCATCCGATGGCGGCGCGAAGGGCGAGTCGGCGCCTCTGGCGCGCAGCACCGCCGGCGGCGCGTCGACCGTGTCGGCCGTCGCGAAGTCCGACGACGGCGCGGAACCTGCCGCCGGAGCGGCAGGAGCGGACGTCGGTGCCGGAGCAGCAGCAGCAGGCGGAAGGGGTGCCGCAGGCGCCGGTGCTGGAGCAGCAGGCGGGACCGAAGCGGCAGGCGCCGCGGATGCCCCCGGCGCAGCCGCCGGAGGCGGCGGTGCGGGTGCCGTGACCGTCGGCTGTCCGGACGCCCACGGAACCGACTCGATCAGAGCCGCCGAGCCGCCGACGTGCTCAGGCACCGACGGCCGATCGGCCGGGGCAGCTGTGCCGGCCGGGCCGGCCGCCGGAGCGGGTTCCAGGGGAGGCGCAAGGGGCGGGACGACCGACGACGCCGCATGAGCGGGTGCCCCGGAGACGCCCGGCGCAGTCCCCCCACCCCCGCTGTAGGTGGGTGCGGGCGGGGCGACCGACCCGGGCGGCAGGATCGGCGGCGCCAGGAATCCGTGCGAATCAGCGGATCCGGCATCCGCGGGCTTGCGCAGAGGACCGGGACGGATTCCGGCCAGCCGATCGCCTTCGGGGTAGGGCAGCGGCCCGACGACCAGCACTGTGGCCCAGGCCGGGGGGAGCAGCACGGCCAGCACGGTCAGGCCGGCGCCGCGGTCGAATCGCCTGTTGATGCGGTGCACCGCGACGATCTTCACGTACAGCCCGTACAGCTGCACGATCGGCATGAACAGCAGCACGGCGTTCCAGGCGGGCTTGCCGCCGAGCGTGAGGATCGTCGCCTCGTTGAGGACGGGGATCCAGCCCTTCCAGCCCTCCTCGCCCAGCCGCGCGAACAGCTTCGACAGGGCGATCGCGTACCAGAGGTAGCAGCCCAGGCCCACGACGAGAGCGATGCCGATCACGACGATCGTCGGCAACGGCATCCCCGGCCCGGCCGCCGTCTCGAACGAGCGCGGGTCTGCGAGCGCAATCATGCGTCCTCCTCCTGCCGGCGCGCGCCGGCCACTGTGAGCGTATCGAGCACCGGCCTGCGAACCGAAAGCGCCGACCCCCGGCGCGGCCGGATCCGGTCGAGCAGCGACCGCATGCGCAGACGGCTGCGAAGCCGCTGCCACCGTCCGGTGGCCCGTTCGATCTCTGACCGCTCGCGATCGACGATCGCCCACGCGCTCGCGGCGTCGGTGTCGGCGGGCGGATGCGGTGCGAAGACGGCGGTGTCGACGAGTCGGGCGAGCTCTTCGGCCGCCGGCCGTCCCGCGGACCGGGCACGCTGCACCCGCGTGCCCTCAGCCGGCATCGCCACGCCGTTGTCGACGTAGAGGTCGACCAGCTCCTCCCAGGCGCCGACGAGACCGAGCTCGGCATCGTCGGCGGTGCGGCGCGCGCGCCGACGCATCGCCTTCGCGATGAGCAGGGTCAGCAGGGGCAGCGCGAGCAGCAGCACCGCGAGGAGGCTGATCGCGATCGTGCGGACCACGGGCAGGAACCCCCCGAGCAGCGGCGAGTCGCTCTGCTCGAGCGGCGCCGCATCGGCTTGCGAGTCGTTCTGCGCCGGGGGCGGGTCGAGAGCCTCGCTGCGGGGCTGCTCGGGGATCGTCGGATGCTCGGGAAGCTGCTCGCCTTCGGTGATGGTGCTGGGCAGCAGCGCGAACTGCGGTGTGACGTCGACGGCGACCCACTCGGCTCCCGGTGCGCGCACCTCGACCCAGGCGCTCATGCTGGCGCCGGTGCAGACATCGGTGCACGGGGCGATGCCGGGCACCTCCTCGGCGGCGGCCAGGCGCGCACCGATGACGACTCGCGACTCGAGGCCCCAGTACCTGGCCAGCAGGGCCGCGGCGGCGGCGAACTGCTCGTCGTCGCCGACCGCCGAGACGAGCATCTCGGGCGAGGCGTCCGAGCCGACCTTCACCTCCTGCCGGCGCAGCGAGGCGAACACCTCCTCGACGCGAGCCGAGGAGTGCCCCGCATAGCTGGCCGCGAAGGAGTACCCCTCCGACTTCAGGTCGGTGATCCACCCGGCGGCAGCCGCGTCGTCGAGCAGCGCGTGGCTGAGGTAGCCGCGCGAGCGCAGCCGGTCGATCAGCTCGAGATACCCGGCGCCGGTGCGCGGCTGCTCCTGACGCTGCGCCCAGTCGACGAGCTCGGGGTGCGCCTGCGCATCCAGCAGCGACTCGCCGCCCTGCGCCGCCGAGAAGCCGTCACGATCTCCGGCGGCGGCCTCGGCGAGCACGGTGTAGCGATCTCCGGGCGCCAGTCCCCTGCCGCCGCCGGGCGCGTCGGCGATCGTGATGGCCGTGTCGCCACCGTCGTCCATGTGGAAGCCGTCGGCCAGCGCGTCCGCACGCGCGCCCGCGAACTTCGGCGCTGCGACGAGGGCGCCCGGCACCGGCATCCAGATGCCGCGGTAGGCATCGCCGATCGTGATCTCCAGCTCGGACCTGCCCGGCCCCGGCGCGTCGGTGCGCGGCAGCCGGCTGAAGCGGGCCTCGGGTGAGACGTGGAAGTCCTGACCGTCGTACCGGTCGAGCGTCACCAGCCGGATGCGATCGATCGCGCCCGCGTCGCCGTCGATGCTCAGCACGGTCGCGTCGAGGTGATCGCCGGCGAACCATGACCGGTACGAGGCGAGCGGGCTCGGCTGCTCGCGCACGACGATCATCGGCTCTACCGCATCGCGCAGCACCGAGCGGTCCGACCAGACCGCCGCCGCAGGGGCGACGAGGGCGCCGGCGGCGAGCGCGACGACCACGAGAGAGCCGGCGAGCAGACGACGGCGCACGGTCGGCCAGAGCGGCGTGCCGCGGCGAGCGACGCCGCGAGCGGCGACGGCGCGCAGAGCGGCAGCACGCTGCAGCCGGGATCGTCCGACCAGCCAGGCGAGGGACGCCATGAAGAGTGCGACACCGACGGCCAGCTCCCGCGGCGCGGGGAGCGAGACGGGTCCCAGCGTCATCGTGGGGCTAGGCGCCGAGAGGCCGAAGGCGATGCCGAACACGCCCATCGCCGCGACCACGACGACCGCAGCCGCCGCCCGCCGGCCGGGATGCAGGGCGAGGAGGCTCGCGAGGAACGCGCCGAACAGACTGACGACCAGCAGCGGGACGAGCACGGCCTGATACTCACCGAGCGGCGGCGCGAGGGTGAGGATCTGCTTCCAGCCGACGACGACCCCCAGCACCGCGTCACGCAGCGCCGCACCGAACGCCGCAGCGGAGGTCAGGCCCGAGGGCACCGCAAGAGGTACGGCGAGCACCAGGTAGGCGCCGACCACCGCGATGGTGCCGAGCACCGGCCCGAGCCGACGCGTGTGCACGAGCAGCCCCACGGCGATGCCGGTCAGCCCACCCGTCGCGGCCACGACGATCGCCCGCGGCGACTCGTAGACCGGCCATGCGGCGGCGGTCGTCAGCGCCACGCCGACGAGCAGGTAGGCGAGAGCCCACAGGGTCAGGGCACGCGAGGCCGGCGGCCGACGGCGTGCCCGCGCGGCGGCATCCGTCCCGCTCATCGCAGCGCTCCCCTGGCCAGCATCTTCGGCAGGTCGCCCAGCGCGCCGAGAGTGAGCACCGAGAGCTCGCGGGCGTTGCGCAGCGTCGGCTCCGCGCCGGGCTCGCTGCGCACCGCCACCGCCTCGACCGCCGCGGGCAGCCGCACGGCGGCGCGACGAAGCCGGTCTGTCGGCATCCGCGATCCGGTCAGCAGGAAGGCGATCGACAGGTCGGGGTAGGCCTGGGCGGTCAGCGCGGTGACCGCCTCGAGGCGCATCACGTCGTCGGCGAGATCGAGCGTCGACGTGCCGTCGAGCAGCGTGCGCGGGGTGAGGGTCGACAGCGTCCGGATCGACTGCGTCGTCGTGGCGTCGTGCTCGGACACGATCCCGCTGACGGCGAACAGCACGTCGCGGCCCTCGAACACGCCCTGCAGGGCGAGGGACGCCGCGGCGCTGACCGTGTTCTCGAACTCGTCGTCGCCGTCGTACGAGTCGGCGGCGAGGTCGAGCAGGACGGCTATGCGCGCGTGGCGCGACTCCTCATACTGACGCACCATCAGCCGGCCGGTCTTGGCCGTCGACTTCCAGTGCACGTGGCGCTGGGAGTCGCCGAGCACGTACTCGCGCACCGCGTGGAACGAGAGGTCCGCATCGACGAGCGTGGTGCTGGGCGTGCCCTCGAGATCGCGGATGAGACCGGCTGCGGTGCTCGGGATGGCGACGGTCACCGGATGCACGTGGATGCGCTGCACGTCGGGCCAGCTGAGCTCACGGCGCAGCAGTCCGATCGGATCGCCGCGAGTGATGGTCATCGGGCCGACGTCGATCACCCCGCGGCGGTGTGCGGCTATCGTCAGCTCTTCCCCGTGCTGCGCGCCCGGCCGCAGCAGCGGCACATGCGCTTCGATCAGCCCGTCGCCGACCGGCACGTCGACGACGCCGGGCAGCGACAGGCGCGTGCCGTGGTTGTGCACATCGAGAGTCGCCGCGATCTCGGAGCCGGCCACCACGCGGTCACGGTCGAGCGCGAGTCCGATGCGGTAGTCGTGCGCACCCAGCACGAACGGGATGCAGAGCACGAGCAGCGTGAGCGAGATCGCGGCGACCGCCCATGCCTCCACCCATCCGAAGGCCAGTCCGGCGGCGACCCCGAGCACGAGTGCGCACACGACGAGCGCGCCCGCGGCGGTCACCGTCTCCTGCACCCACGCGGTGGCCATGCGGCCTGCCCGCCCCAGGGCGCGCGCGGTCCGGCGCAGGCCGGACACCGCACCGCGGACGGCACCGCGCTGCGTCGTGGTGGAGTACCGCGTGACCGTGGAGGTGCGGGTCGACGTGCTGGTGCGCGCCGCCGTCCTCGTGATCCGCGATTCGGTGCTGAAGCTCACGCAGTGCCGTTCTCGCGCGGGGGGTCGACGTCGAGCAGGATCTGCCCGATCACCGCGACCGCCGTGACCCCGTCGAACTCCGCCTCGGGTTCGAGCACGAGGCGGTGGGCGAGCGCCACCACAGCCAGCTCGCGGACGTCGTCGGGGGTGACGAACGTGCGTCCGCTCTTCGCCGCCCAGGTCATCACGAGCCGCGACAGGGCGAGCGCGCCGCGCACGCTGACACCGAGGCGCACCTCGGATGCCCGGCGGGTCGCATCGACGATGCGCATGATGTAGTCGGAGATCAGCGGGTTCACGTACACGCCCCTGGCGATCTCGCCCATCGTCAGCAGAGTGTCGGTGCCGACCAGCGGCGCGAGCTTCTTCTGCGCCTCGGGGGCCGCCTGCAGGATCCGCATCGTGGCCGCGTCGTCGGGGTAGCCGATCGAGGTCTTGATCATGAAGCGGTCGAGCTGCGCCTCGGGCAGTCGGTACGTGCCGCCCTGCTCGATCGGGTTCTGCGTGGCCAGCACGACGAACGGCGAGCCGACGGCCCGGCTGACACCGTCGACCGTGACCGTTCCCTCCTCCATCACCTCGAGCAGAGCCGACTGGGTCTTCGGGCTCGCCCGGTTGATCTCGTCGGCGAGCACGATGTTGGCGAACACGGGACCGGCGTGGAACTCGAACTCGCCCGCCTTCTGGTCGTACACCGTGATGCCGGTCACGTCGCCGGGCAGCAGGTCCGGGGTGAACTGGATCCGCGTGCTCGTGCCCGTGACCGTCTGGGCGATGGAGCGTGCGAGCGCGGTCTTGCCCGTGCCGGGGAAGTCCTCGAGCAGCACGTGGCCGCCGGTCACCGCGGTCGCGAGCACGAGCTCGATCACGTGCCGCTTGCCGAGGATGGCCTGCTCGACGTTCTCGGAGAGGAGCGAGAACGTCTCGGCGAACCAGGAGGCCTGTTCGGGGGCGATGGTCATGCAGCATCCTCTCGACGGGGGCGGGCGGCGGGTGCGCCGCCGAAGGTCACGGGCATCCGGTCATCCTCTGGGTGATCGGAGACAGCGTCGCGTACGCGGCGTTCCACGAGAGCGTCACGTCGAACGAGCCCGGCGCGTCAGCGAGCTCGACCGACATCACCCGGTACGAGCCGCGGGCGGCGGACGAGACCCGCACGGCGGCGGACGGGTCGGCGACCGGCAGGCACTGTGCGAAGTCGACCTCGACGATGGTGGGCGCCGTGGTCGCGGTGATGTTCACGGTGTTGGAGCATCGCTCGGTCTCGGTCGCGTGGCAGGCCCGGGCGCGGACCTGCCCCGGGGAGGCGTCCGCGCTCAGCGTGAAGTCGCTGCGCCACGACCCGTACATCTGGTACTGGGCCACGAAGCCCGGCTCGACGTTGATCGCGGGCGCCGAGGCGAGCGGGTACGAGTACCGATCACCGTGACGGGTGGGGTTCTCGCCGACCTTGTACGTGGTGTCGCCGCCGGGGCCGTCGACGAAGGTGAAGGTGAACACCCGCGCGGTGGTCGACTCGGCGACGCCGTAGCCGTTCGACACGCAGGCCTTCACGTTGTACGCCTGGTACGCCTCGAGGCCCTGCAGCGACGGCGACGACGAGGTGACGTCCGCTCCGGAGACCTGCAGGGCACCGGAATCGTCGGCGCTGCATGTCACCCTGCCCGATCGCCACGCCAGGTACACGACCTCGAGCGGCTCGGCGCTGCCGTTGGCCTGCGGCGCGATGCCCGACAGGTTCACGGCCGTGTTCGACACGGCGGTGGCCTGGGTCTGAGCGGGATCGAAGTACGGGGCGCCGGCGACCGTGACCGAGACGGGGTACGAGGCCCCTTCGTTGCCACCGCCGGTGGGCGGCTGGAACTGGCTGACCGGCACGAGCGTGATGGTCTGCGCTCCGGGAGCCAGCTTCAGCTCGGCGGTCGTGGTGGCCCCGGTGCGCTGGATCACGTCACCGGTCTCGGCGACCCGGAACGCGCGGGCGTCGTTCGCCGCGGTGACGGCGAGCGAGACCACTCCCTTGCCGCGGTCGCTGCTGCCGTGCCGGTACACGGGGGTCGCGGTGGCGTTCGAGATCTCGGGCGCCTGGTACGCCCAGCTGGTGTGCGCCGAGGTGGTCGCCGACGTTCCGACGGCGTTGACCGCCGCTGCCGTGAACGCGTGCGGCACCCCGTTCACCAGGCCGTTCACCGTGCACCGGTATGCGCTGCCCGCCGGCCGGCAGGCGGCGCCCGCCGGTGCGCCGTCGCGCAGGATCGTCACGCCGGTCAGTGACGGATGCGCACGCGCCGCCTCGCCCAGCGCGACCTCCAGCTCGACGCTGGAGCGGCCGAAGCCGATCGTCGTGAGGCTGGCCGGCGGCTGGGGGAACCCCTGCAGATCGAGCGTGAGAGTACCGCCGCCGGTTCGACCCTGAGCATCCGACACCGTGAACGGCACCGTGCACTGCCCGCCGGGCGCCTGCCCGCCGGCCGGCCAGCTGACGGTGACTGCTCGGCCGTTCGCCGCCGTGAGCGCGGCGACATCGCAGCGGGCTCCCGCGCCCAGCGAGACCAGCTGCAGTCCGGCTCCCGGCTTGCCCGCGAACGGGTCGTACTCGCCGGCGACATCGACGACGTCGATCGAGCATCCGCCGCTGGTGACCACGCACTGACGCGTCAGGGTGGCGCCACGCGGGGCGTCGGGGGGTGCGGCGCCGACGACGAGTCGCAGCACGGCCGTCGGCTCGCCGTCCGACGGAACCGTCACGGCGACCTGCTCGACGGCGCCGGAGCGGGCATCCGCTCGCGCCTCGACGCTCAGCGTCGCACCCTGCTGGGTGACGATGAAGGACGGTCCCGCGTACGCGATCCGGTACTGCAGCGACGAGCGGTCGCCCTCGCGTCCGCCCTCCCACGAGGCCATCCCGGTGTACAGGTCGATGTCGGTCGTGGCACCCGGAGCGACCGTGTGCGAGATCGACGACAGCACGAGCTGCGGCGCCGACGGGCGGATGCCCACCGGCACGTCGACGTACGACCAGGCGCGCTGCCCGTCGAGGCGCACCGAGACGAGGCAGCTGTCCGACCACGGGGCGTCGCGTCCCGCCGCGTACACCGCCGTCGTGCCGGAACCGGCGGTGCAGCCGGCGGCCGCACGCTGGGTGAGGAACGGACCGTCGCCGAGGTCGACATCGTCGGATGCCGGCAGATCGAGCAGCTCGCGCACGTCGAAGGTCTTCGAGGCGTCCTCGTCGACCACCACCGGCTTCACACCCTGCTTCAGCTGCACGCGCATGTCGTCGAACGCGGGGATGTGCAGGAACCCGTACCCGACGACGTCGCGCCCGGCAGGCGACGTGCCGGTGACCTGGAACGGCACGAGATCGCCGTCCTGCGGGGCCGTGCCGATGATCCGGCTGCCCTTCACCGTGTATCCGCGGGCATCGCCCCACAGGCTCAGCTTCAGCGACCGCACGTCGCCCGACGCCCACTGCACGCGGTCGCCGAGCACGTCGATGCCGCCCGACGCCAGCTCGGCCCGGTCGCGGGCGGTGAGCACCGTGTCGGAGACGACCGGCTGATCGACGACGGCGCCGTCGGTGACCGACACGACGATGAGTCCCTGCGCGGTGCTCGCCGTGCGGGTCGAGCGCACCGTGTAGAAGTACGAATTCGTGCCCGCGATGTCACCCGCGCGCAGCACGATCCGTCCGTCGTCGAGCGACGTGGCGGGGTCGATGAGCGCGTCGAGTCGCGCGTGCAGCGGGTTGCCGGGCACCGCGGGGGCGTTGGGCACGAGATCGACGATCTCGAGCTCACCCTGCCCCGGGTCGGAGTCGTTCGCCGCGGGGTGCAGCACCACGGGCGTCGCCGAGCCCGCCTCGACGCGGACGTAGTCGCTGTACGCGACGGGCGCGGCATCCGTCACCCTTGCGTCGAGCACGCCGATGCGGATCCGGCCCGAGCCTGTCTCGCCCTGCGAGTCGCGGACCGAGTACCGGAACGTCACCTGCCCGCCCTCCACCCCGCCGGCAGGGGCGCGATAGACGATCGCGTCACCGGCGGCGGAGATGGTGGCCGTCCCCCGGCCGCGATCGGGCTGATCCACGCTCGCGAGGGTCACGCGGTCGCCGTCCGGATCCACGCCGTTCGCCGGCACGGTGAGCGACACGGTCTGCCCGCTCAGCACGCGTCCGGTGAGCGTCGGCGGATTCGGTGCGCGGTTGGTGCCGGAGGGCACGACGGTCACCGTCACCGATCCGCTGTCGAAGAGCTCAGGGCGGCGCTCGAGCGACACCGCGTAGGTGAGGCGGTACGTGCCGGGGGTGGCCGGTGCGAGGTAGCGCAGCGCACCGCCGTCGGCGAACACGAGCTCGCCCTCCTGGTCGGATCCGCCGACGTCAGGTCGCACGATCAGCGGCTCTCCGCGCGGTGCGACGTCGTTCGCGGTGACGTCGATCCGCGTCAGGGTACCGGCGCGCACCGTGACGGCGTCGGGGAACACGATCGGCCGGATGACGGTCGACGGCGCCGCGAGGAAGACCGTCACCGTCCCCTCGACCGCGGCCCCCGACCCGTCGGCCACGGTCACCGTGGCCTTGCCGATGACACCCGGCTCGCCATCGGGGGTCGTGCCGCTGACGCGGAGACGCTCGTTGCCGACCACGTTCGCCGTCAGCTGCGGGGTCGAGCTCACCGCCCCGGCCAGAATCAGCACGCGTCCGCTCGTGTTCTGCACGGCGCGCAGCACGTCGACCGTCGTGTCCTCACCCTCGCGGACGAAGGCGGTCACCGGCGCCATGCTCAGCGACGCGGCACCGTCGACGGCGGTGATCCGGATGACCGCCGACTGCTCGGCCTGGGTCGTCGTGTCCTGCGCGGTGTACGTCACGACGTACTGGCCCGCTTCGGGGACGGTCACCTCGACGTCGCCGGATGCCGTGTTCGGCACCACCGTCATCCCCTCGGCGGTCGCGGCGGTCTGCACCGCGTCGACGAGCCGGTACGAGCCGGATCCCCCGGTGAGATGATCGCCGATGCGCACGACCTGCGGCTCGCCGATGCGCGCCGTGATCGCCACCGGCGAGGCCTGCATCGCGGGGCTGCTGCTCACCCGCACCTCGAGTGTCTTCTCGGTGGCGGCACCACGGGAGTCGGCGACGATGACCGTGACGGGGATCACGGCATCCGCCTCATTGGGGTCGGTGTGCCGGATCGCGACGCGCCCGTCTGCGGTCGGCACGACCATGACGGGATCGGCGCTGTCGACCTCGTACGCGTCGCTGAGCACGAACGGGTCGCCCTCGGGGTCGACCCATCCCGAGGGCACCGGCACGATCGTGCTGCCCCCGGGCAGCAGCTCGGGAGACGGCCAGTCCTGCCGGCAGCCGTCGACGCCGCACCAGACGGGCGCCGTGTTCGCGTCGTCTGCGGCGACGGTGAGCGTGACCGTCGCCGGCTGCGACACCGCCGCGCCGTCGGTCACCGTGTAGCTGAAGGTGGTCTGGCCGGATGTCGCCCGCACGTCGACCACGAGCGACTGACCGTTGCCCACCAGGGACAGCTCGCCGAACGCGGGGTCTGCGAGTCCGCCCTCGATGGAGGACGCGTCGATCGTGAGCACGTCCTTGCGGTTCGGATCGTGATCGTTCAGCAGCACGGGCAGCACGACCTGCTCCCCCGGCCTGACCCCGAAGGTGTCGTCGACCGCGTTCGGCGGCAGCTGCTCGGCGACGTCCTCGACGACGACCCGGCCCTCCTGCTCCTGCGTCTCGTCGTCGACATCCCACTGCTCGAGCGGCACCAGCCGGCCGTCGGGAGCCGTCCAGATGAGCCCGGTCGCGAGCTCGGTGAGCACCGCGCGATCACCGTTGGCGCGGAAGACCGGCTGGATGTCAGCCGATTCGAGCGCCGCGCCGGGCACGGTCAGCGCGGTGACGCCGCCGTCCGACCACAGCGTCGCCGAACCCGTATCGACCCACGCCGCGTATCGCGTCGAGCCGACCACGACGGGGGCGGCGGGCACGCCGTCGGCGTCGGCGAGGCGCTCGACCTCACCGCTGCGCAGCGTCACCGACACCAGCCCGTTCGAGTCGGCGATCAGCACGTCGTCGCCGCGTGCGGCGCCGCCCTGCAGCACCGCGTCTTCGGCGATGTCGAGCTCGACGGCGTCGTCGCGGCCCGCGATCCACAGTCTGCCGGCACCGCGCTGCAGCAGCGCCCAGCGCTCGCCGACGACCGCGATGGCCAGGTCGGCGTCGCCGTCCGGAGCCGCGGCGAGCGGCGACTGCGCGCCGATGAAGCGATGCTCGCCGACGTCGAAGAGGCGCACGGCGCCCTCGTCGGCGGAGTACAGCGCGAGCAGGCCGGCAGGTGAGAGACCGATCGCATCGGCGACGTACGTCGGCCGGTCCTCCCCCTGTTCGACCTCGACCTCGGCGAACGGGTCGACCAGCGCCGTCGCCGCTCCGGGATCGAGCGACGACACCGACACCTGGCCGGTGTCGGTGCGGTAGGCGACGAAAGACCCGGCTGAGACGATCTGGCGGGTGCCGGTCGGAGTGGGGACGGATGCCGAGGGGGCCCCGTCGTCTCCGGCATCCGCGAGCAGATCGCCGGGACTCGCCGGATCGATGTCCCAGCGCTGCCGGCCGCCCTGGCTGAACAGCACTGCCGACTGCCCGCTCTGCCAGACCGCTTCGGGCGAATCCGCCGACCGGACCGTATCGATCTCGGCGAGCTCGGTGTTGACGCGTGCGTACTGGCCCGATTCGCGCATCACCCACACCGACGACTCCAGGCGGGGGACCTCTTGCGCCTGGTAGCCCTGCGCGGTGACGGCGAGCACGATGACGACCAGCACGGCGACGGCCCCGGCGATGCCGGCGATGAGACGCCCGCGGGAGCGTGCGGGCGCAGCCGGCTGCGCCTGTCTGCCGATCGCCATCAGAGGATCCCGGTCACGGTGAGCACGACGACGCCGATCGTCGCGATCGCGGCCGCCCCGACGAGCGCGCCGATGACGCCCGCCGTCCACGGCGAGCGCGTGCGGGTCGGGGCCGGAAGATCGTCGCGGTCGCGGAGGCTCGTGCGCTGCTTCTCGGCGCGCGCGGCGCGTCGGGAGTCCGGGGCGACGGTGGTGATGACGGGTCCGCGGTGACCGGCATCCGCGAAGCTGACGGGAGCCGCGGCCGCCCACTCGGCGGAGGCAGCCTCGAAGGCGGTCGGGGCGATGCCGAGCTCGTACTGGGCCCAGCGCAGGCGATCGGCGAAGGCAGCCATGGTCGGGAAGCGCTGCGCGGGGTCGCGATGCATCGCCGTGGCGAGGACCTGATCGATGATCGGCGGCATACCCGGGATCGGCGTGTAGCGCGCGCGGATGATGCGCTGGCGCAGCTGGTCGCGGGAGTTCGACTCGCGGTCGGGCAGCTCGAACGGGCTGCGCCCGGCGAGCAGCGTGTACAGCGTCGCCGCGAGGCTCCACACCTCGCTCGGCACCGAACCGGTCACGCGCTCCTGCAGCACCTCGGGCGAGCTCCACGGCACCGACATCGCGAAGACGTCACTCTCACCGGCATCCACCACCGCGGCGGCGATGCCGAAGTCGGCGAGCACCGGAGAGCCGAGTGAGTTGATCAGCACGTTCGACGGCTTGATGTCGCGATGCAGCAGGCCCGCGCGGTGCACGGTCTCGAGCGCGCCGGCGATGCGCACGCCGGTGTCGAGCACTTCCGCCAGGGGCAGCGGCGCCGTGCGGTAGCGGGCGCTCATCGTGTCGGGGCAGTACTCCATCGCGAAGTACGGGCGTCCGTCGGCCGAGATCGACGCCTGGTAGATCGTGACGATCGACGGATGCGCGCTGAGCCGCGCCGAGATGTCGGCTTCGGCGTTGAACGCGCGCAGCACGTCGGGGTTCACGGCGTCGGCGAGCAGCACCTTCACGGCGGCGACGCGACGGGGCATGTCCTGCTCGTAGAGGAAGACGTCGGCGAACCCGCCCGAGCCGAGGGGCCGCACGTAGCTGTAGCCGGCCAGCGTGGGAGGCGGCGACGTGATGCGCTTCGCCACGAGTCCCTCCCTCACTAGGCGCGAGGCGCAGGAAGACACCCCCCGGCGTTGATCATATCCGGTCGTCACTCCGCGCTCCGGCTGCGGAGACGGAGGGCGAGTCAGGCTCGCCAGCACCCCTCGACGTGATCGTCGACCATCCCGGATGACTGCATCAGCGCGTACATCGTCGTCGGCCCCACGAACCGGAAGCCGCGGGCGCGCAGCGCCGTGCTGAGCGCCGTCGACTCCGCCGTGACCGCGGGCACGTCGGCGAAGTCGCGCGGTCGGGGGCGGGATGCCTGCGGCGCGAACGACCACATCAGGGCATCCAGCTCCCCCTCGGCCATGTCGCGCACGAGAGCGGCGTTCGAGATCGTGGCCTCGATCTTGGCCCGATTGCGGATGATGCCCGCATCCGTCATCAGCCGATCGACGTCGTCGGGGCCGAAGGCGGCGACCGCTGCGGGATCGAACCCGGCGAACACCTCGCGGAACCGCGGGCGCTTGCGCAGGATCGTGATCCAGCTGAGCCCGGCCTGGAACCCCTCCAGCGCCATCTTCTCGAACAGCGCCCGGTCGCCGTGCAGCGGGTGGCCCCACTCCTCGTCGTGGTAGCGGCGGTACTCGGCGTCGTCGCCGACCCAGGCGCAGCGGGCGCATCCGTCGGACGCGATGAGGAGGGATGCCATGCCGCCACGTTACCGGCGGAGGAAGACGCCTGCCGCGGACAGGATCCGAGAATCCGTCCGCGGCAGGCGCACATCTGCGCGCGAGGCGCTCAGCGCTTCTTCTGGCTCAGCGCTTCTTCTGGCTCAGCGCTTCTTCTGCCTGAGAGCCTTCTCTGACACGGGCGCCTCGCCGGACGCCTCGAGCGCGGCGTAGTACGCACGGGCCTCGTCCTGGCGCTGCTGCTCGACGCCGCTCGCGATCGGGGCGCGCACGTGCTCGGGCTCGTAACCGAACGCCTGCACGAGCTCGAGGGCGTGCGGACGCAGGCGCGCGCAGAGGCGGTCGATGTAGCTCGACACCGCGGCGGCGCGCTGCGTCGACAGGCGGCCGTTGATGATGTGCCAGGCGAGGTGCTTCTCGATCAGCGACAGGCCGAACAGGTCGCGCAGCCAGGTGAGCACCTGCCGAGTGCCGGCGTCGTCGATCCTGCGGATGGCGTCGGTGAACGCCTCCCACTGCAGCAGCTCGCCGTGGGCACGGGCGGCCTCGATCAGCTCGGCCTGGTTCTCGTTGAACAGCTTCTCGCCGAGCACCTTGTCCTTGCCCGCGGCGCGCAGGCGCCCGGCGATGTCGGCGACCATCTGCTGCACGCGCTCGGTGAGCAGCTCGTGCTGCTGCTCTTCGCGCAGGCCGAGCTCGACCGAGCGGGCGACCTGGCCGAAGTCGGCTACGGCCTGGCCGAGGGCGCGCAGCCCCGCACCGTGGAACACCTTGCCGGCCGTCTGACCGACGGCGTAGCGCGCGAGCTTCCTGGCATCCGCGCCCTTGAACTGCTTCGCGAAGTCGGTGAGCAGACGCTTGCCGACCAGCTGCAGCAGGATGTTGTTGTCGCCCTCGAAGGTGACGTAGATGTCGAGGTCGGCGCGCAGGCCGACCAGACGGTTCTCGAACATGAACCCGGCGCCGCCGCAGGCCTCGCGTGCCTCCTGCAGGGTGTCGAGCGCGTGCCAGGTCGACAGCGGCTTGAGCGCGGCGGCCAGGGTCTCGAGGTCTTCGCGGTCTTCGGGGGTGTCGGTGCGGCCCGAGAAGACGCCGTCGAACTTCTGCAGGAACTCGTCGTGCGCGAAGATCTGCGCGTATGTGGTGGCGAGGCGCGGCAGCAGCCGGCGCTGGTGCTTGCCGTAGTCGAGCAGCACGGTCTCTTCGCCGTTCGCGCCGTCGAACTGGCGGCGCTGGGTGGCGTACGTGATCGCGATGTGCAGACCGAGGGCGGATGCCCACGACGCTGCGCCGTCGAGCGAGACGCGCCCCTGCACGAGGGTGCCGAGCATGGTGAAGAACCGGCGTCCGGGGCTCTCGATCTCACTCGAGTACGTGCCGTCGGCGGCGACGTCGCCGTAGCGGTTGAGCAGGTTGGTGCGCGGGATGCGCACGTGGTCGAAGCTGAGGCGGCCGTTGTCGATGCCGTTCAGCCCGCCCTTGAGCCCGTCGTCCTCGCGGCCGATGCCGGGCAGGTCGTTGCCGTCGTCACCGCGCAGCGGCACGTAGAAGCAGTGCACGCCGTGGTTGACGCCGTTGGTGATCAGCTGCGCGAACACCGTCGCCGCGATGCCGTGCAGGGCGGCGTTGCCGAGGTACTCCTTCGTCGCCGCGCGGAACGGCGTGTTGATCACGAACTCCTCGGTCTCGGGGTCGTACGTGGCGGTGGTGCCCACCGCGGCGACGTCGGAGCCGTGACCGATCTCGGTCATCGCGAAGGCGCCGGGGATCGACAGGTCCATCACCCCGGGCAGCCACTTCTCGTGGTGCTGCTCGGTGCCGAGCTGCAGGATCGCCGAGCCGAACAGTCCCCACTGCACGCCCGACTTGATCTGCAGGCTCGGGTCGGCCGCGACGAGCTCTTCGAATCCGGCGATGTTGGCACCGTTGTTCTCTTCGCCGCCGAAGCGCTTCGGGAACGCGCGGTGCACGGCACGGTTCTCGACGAGCAGGTGCAGCTGCGAGAGCACGCGCTCGCGGTGCGCGTCTTTGGCGAGGCTGTCGTCGCGCCAGAAGGCCGGGTCCTTGATCATCTCGCGGGCCTCGCGGCGGGTCTCGGCCCAGGTGCCGAGAAGAAGCTCGTTCACTCGATCGACGTCGATCGTGTGGGGCGCCGGCGCCGCGGTGGGGGCGTCAGCGGCAGGGGTGGGACGGATGGCTGCGTCGACCATGGCGGTTCCTCTCAGAAAGGAGCAGGTGTCCTTCAACCGTAGGAGTCCGACAACGAGAGGCGAAGTCGACTGTGGTGGATGCACAAGGGCATCCGGCGCCGACCGCGCCTCCCGTTGTCACCTGGCGACAGTCGGCGACCGTCTCCGGGGATCACCAGGCGGTCGTGATGGTGCCGTTGCCCTCGATGACCTCGCGCACCGCGTCGCTCGTGAACGCCTTCGCGAGGGCCTTGGTCGCGTCGGAGTCGGCGTCCTTCTGCTGCACGACGAGGTTCAGCGCGAACCGGTCGTCGAGCTCGGTGATCAGGCCGTCGTCGTCGGGGTTGAGGCCGAGCGCCTTGATGTGCGAGGGCCACTGGAAGACGAGGTCGGCCTCTTCGTACGCGGCGTTCAGCGATGCGATGGGCACCTGCACGAACTCGAGGTTCTTCGGGTTCTCGGTGATGTCCTTCACGGTCGCCTCATACGGGTCGACCTCGGGGTCGAGGGTGATGACGTCGTTCGCAGCGAGCAGCTTGAGCGCGCGGCCGGTGTTGGACGGGTCGTCGGGAATGGCGACCTTGCCTCCCTCGGGCAGGTCGGCGATGTCGTCGAGCGTCTTCGAGTAGAAGGCGATGACGAAGTTGTACACCGGCTGCACGCCGACGAGGTTCGCGTCGTTCCCCTCGTTGAACGTCTGCATGTAGGGCACGTGCTGCGAGAAGTTCGCGTACACGTCGCCGCCGTTCAGGATCGTGTTCGCGGTGATGTAGTCGGCGACCTCGACGAGCTTGATCTCGTAGCCGTCGTCGATCGCCTCGCCCGCAGCCTTCACGACGTCGGTCATCGGCGCCTGCACGGCGGCCACTGTGAGGACGGTGGGCTCGCCGGCACCGGCATCCGTCTTCTCATCTGCTGCCGGCGCGCAGGCGGTGACGGCGAGCGCGAGGCCGATACCGGCGGCGGCGAAGGCGAGGCGGGGCTTCTTCATGGTGTCTTCCGTTTCGATGGGGTTCCGGATGCGGGATTCAGCGGTGGTCGAGCCGCACCGAGGTGCGGTGCCCGATGGCCTGGATGGCGAGCACGCAGACGATGATGATGACGATCGTGAGGTACATGAGGTTGTCGTTGTAGACCTGGTAGCCGTAGCGCATCGCGAAGTCGCCGATGCCGCCGCCGCCCACGACGCCCAGCACCGTCGAGTACGACAGCAGGCTGATCGCGGCCGATGTCAGGGCGTAGACGAGTCCCGAGCGCGCCTCGGGCAGCAGCATCCGGAACACCGCCTGCGGCACCGTCGCGCCCGACGCGACGGCGACCTTCGAGATGCCGGCGGGGACCTCGCGCAGGATCTGCTCGGTGAGGCGGGCGTAGATCGCCACGGCGACGAAGCAGAGCGGCAGGGTCGCCGCCTGGGTTCCGAAGCTCGTGCCGATCACCGCACGGGTGAACGGGATGAGGAAGACGACGAGCAGCAGGAACGGGAACGAGCGGACGATGTTGATGTACAGGTTCGCGATGGTGTTGACGGCGCGGTGCTCGGCGATGCCGCCGCGCTCGGTGAGGTACACGATGGTGCCGAGCGGCAGGCCGACGAGCACCGCGGCGAGCAGCGAGACGAGCACCATGTATCCGGTCTCGGCCATCGACTCGGCGATGTCGGCGCCGTATTCGGCGAGCAGGTCGGTCAGCCAGGTCATGCCGTCAGCTCCCGCTTGACCTGCTCGTAGTAGCTCGGCAGCGAGCGGGGTCCTGCAGCGTTGATCTCGAAGAGTTCGCGCAGGCGGCCGTTCTCGAGCAGTGCGGCGCGGTCGCAGATCGCCTTGACGACGTCGAGGTCGTGGGTGATGACGATGACGGTGGTGCCGAGCTGGTCGCGGGCGTCGGCGAGCACGCGCAGCACGTCGGCGGTCGTCGACGCGTCGAGGGATGAGGTGGGTTCGTCGCAGAGCAGCAGCGGCGGCTTCGAGACGAGCGCGCGGGCGAGGCCGACTCGCTGCCGCTCGCCGCCGGAGAGCTGGGCGGGGAAGTGGTCGGCGCGGTGTGTGAGGCCGACGAACGAGAGGATCTCGTCGACGGCATCGCGCTGTCGCGCAGGCGTCATGCGTTTCGGCGCGGGCGGCGCGTCTTGTTTCGCGCTCCGCGGCGCCGCGCGTTCGGCGATACGCAGCGGCAGGCGCACGTTGTCGCGCACGGTGCTGTTGCTGAGCAGGTGGACACCCTGGAACACGACTCCGACGTCGCGGCGGAGGGCGCGCAGACTGGTTCGGTCGAGGTCGGTGACCGAGGCGCCGCGGACGAGCACGTCACCGTCGGTCGGGCGGGTGAGGCCGTTGATGAGTTCGAGCAGGGTCGATTTGCCCGCGCCGCTCTCGCCGATGATGCCGAAGATCTCGCCGGTCCGGACGCTGAGGGTCACATCGTCGAGTGCCGGGCGCTCGTCGGTGGCGGCGCGAAACCGCTTGGTGACGTGGCGGAACTCCACGATCGCAGGCAGGTCGGTGACCATCGTGTCTTTCAGGTGGTGTGGTGGCGGGCCGGTTGTCTGGGCCCAAGGCAGGCCGAGCGGCCTTTTCTGTACGTGATCCAAATTATAGTTGCGCCATGAGCCTCAGGTACCGGACGGAAGCGATCAACGGCGACGATGGAACGGGCACGGCCCGCGTGACGGGCGGCTTGGAGGTCGCGGTCGCGTCGCCCCTGGCGCCGGATCCCGACCCGGATGCCTCGAACCCCGAGCAGCTGCTGGCGCTGGCGTGGTCGACGTGCTTGAACGCGACGGCGCAGGCGCTGGTGAAGCGCGAGCGCCGCACGGCGGTTCGTATCGAGGTCGAGCTGCATGACGCGTCTGACGGCCCGGGGTACGAGTTCCACGTCGACACGTATCTGTCGGCGGAGGGGCTGACGCTGGATGAGACGGCGGATCTGCTGGCCCGTGCGCATGCGCGCTGCCCGGTGTCGAAACTGCTGCACGGGGCGAGGACCGTGCAGGTGCACGCGGAGAAGTTCGCCGGCTGAGGATCGCCGGCCGGATGCAGGTGTGCCCGGTGCGCCCCGGTTCGCCCCGGTTCGGTTGAGCGTTCGCGTTGCGAGGCGCGTGAGGCGTCCGGAGATGCGCGTGAGTCAGGTGCACCGGAGTGGGACGGGGCGAGGGGTCGCATGCGCGTGCCGCGGTGAGCGCATCGCGCGCATGAACAGGTCCCGGGCCGGAGCGCGGCGTCCGCGCTCTGTCGCACGTGGTCAGGCGATTGCGGGTGTGAAGCGTCGGAGTGGTGGGTCGATGCCGGCCCACGCGGCGGTGAGGGCGGCGCGTGTCCTGAGAGGAACGGGTGCTCTGCGGCCGGGTGGGTGCAGGACGAAGTCGTCGGTGCCGTGGCGAGTGATGCGCCATCCGCCGTGATGCAGCTGCATGTGATGGTGGCGGCAGAGCAGGATGCCGCGGTCGATGTCGGTGCGGCCGCCATCGCGTGCCCATTCGTCGATGTGGTGCGCTTCGCCGTAGGAGGCGGGGCGGTCGCAGCCGGTCCAGCGGCAGCCGCCGTCGCGGATGGCGAGGGCGATGCGCTGCGGGGGTGTGAACAGGCGGTGATCTCGCCCGACGTCGAGCGGGTTGCCGGCGGTGTCGACGGTGACCTGTCGGGTGCCGGTGTCGCAGATACGCTGGTCGACGGCGGCGGCGGGGAGGGGATGGCCGTAATCTTCGGTGCGGGCGGAGACGGTGGTGCCGGTGGGATCGATCATCTGCACGATGCGCACCCCGGCTTGTCGGGTGCCGAACACGGTGTGCGGGTCGGCGAGCGCTCCGGCGCGCAGCAGGTCGAGGAGCAGGTCATAGCCGAGCTGGTCGTTCGTGCGGGTGTCGGCGGTGAGGTCGGCCGCGTGTCGAGCCTCAGCGGAATCCACGAACCGTGGTCCGCCGCGCCTGGGGCGCAGGGCCGCGTCGCGGATGGTGCGGATCCACGCGGCACCGTCGTCGTCGAACCTGATCCGGCCGTGCTGGATCCCGTCCCCGTCGGTCCAGGTCTGAAACGCGCGCCGCTCGTATCGCTCCGCGAATCGGCGCTCGGCGCCCTCGGGGTCGAGCTGGTCGCGGATCGCCCGGGCTTGGATGCGAAGTTCTTCGACGGTGCGGTGCGCGGCGTCGGCGATGAGGTGCTCTGCTGCTGCTGTCCAGGCGGTGTGCGTGTCGTCGGAGTCGTCGGTCGGCTGGCTGAGGCCGCGCTGGATCGCATCCTGCTGCGCCGGGGAGAGACGCCCGTCCAGCAACGCCGTCGACAGCGGCGCATGCCACGGCATCCGCGGCAGGTCACCACCGGCGCCGCAGGCCTGCTCGCCAGCCCCCGGCGCGGCACCCTCGGCACTTGCATCCGCATCCGCAGCGGGGACGTCGCTGTCGAGGACGGACTGGCCCAGCCGCACCTGACGCTGCGCGTCGGCATGACTGCTTCCGGTGAGCTCCTGCACGAGCGCTGCAGGAGAGCGGTGACCGCGGGACTGCGCCAACCCGTCCTGCCCCGCCTCGCGCGTGGACCGGGCGGCGACGACGCCCGCGCCGACGATCCCGATCCGCTCCGCCGAGCGCACCAGCGCCGCCGCCGCGCCCAGCGCCTCGACCAGCTTCTCGCTCGGGAACGACGACATCCGCGCGGACAGCTCCTGCACCTGCGCATCCGCGCCGAACAGGTCGCGCAGAACCGCCACCTGAGCGTCGATGTCGGTGAAGAGGGCCATGAGTCGATTGTGCGAGGGACCACCGACATTCGAACAAGGATACGAACGCGAATCGCGTCCAGAAGATCACAACACGATGACGAACGACGCTGCTCTCCGAGCCAGGAGAGCGCCAGCACAGGGTGACGGCGGCTACGTTGTGCGCATGGAAGACGAGCGCGCGGTGCGCCGGCAGCTGCTCAGACGGTCGTGCGTCTCGATCTGCTGGACGGCCGTCGCGCTGGGCATGGTCGGCTGGGTGATCATCGTCCTCGAGCTGTTCAGCTCCGGGCTGCGGCTGGCACTCACCGGGCAGGGGATGGAGCAGCAAGCGGCGGACACGATACGCGCGGCAGCTCTGGTGATCACGCTGGTGTGCAGCACGACGACCGTCGCCGCCGCGATCACACGCCGCTGGGTGCTGTTGCCGCTCTCTCTGCTGCTTGTGGGGCTGGGGGTCGTGCTGCTGGCCGGCGAGATCAACACGACGTGAGCGCACCGCCTCCGACACCGGCCGCGCGGCCGCAGGACGGCGGCGTCAGTGCGCCGCGATCACCTCGAGCACGGCGGCGCCGTAGGCATCCCGCTTCTTCTCGCCGATGCCGCTGATCCCACCCAGACCTGACACGGTCGTCGGCCGATGCTCGGCGAGCGCGCGCAGGGTCGCATCGCCGAACACGATGTACGCGGGAACGCCCTGCTCGCGAGCGGTCGCCGCGCGCCAGGCGCGCAGCGCCTCGAAGAGGCCGCGATCGCCGGCATCCAGCGAGGCGGATGCCGGCGCCTTGCGCGCACGAGTCGAACCGCCGACGCGACCGATGGTGTCTCTGCGCAGCGGCACGGCGGTCTCGCCGCGCAGCACTCCGGCCGCCGCATCCCCTGGCGCGAGGGTGCCGTACTCGCCCTGCGCGACGAGGATGCCCCTCGCCAGCAGCTGACGCACGATGCTGCGCCAGTCCTGGTCGGACAGATCGGCGCCGATGCCGTAGGTGGCGACCTGCTCGTGGCGCATCTTGCGGATGCGGTCGTTCGAGGCTCCGCGCAGGATGTCGATCAGGTGCCCGGCGCCGAACGCCTGGTTGCGCTCGCGCTTGAGGCGCACGATGGTCGACAGCAGCTTCTGCGCGGGGATCAGTCCGTCGAACGTGTCGGGCTGCTCGAGGCAGGTGTCGCAGTTGCCGCACGCGTCGCTGTCCTGTCCGAAGTAGCGCAGCAGGTTCTGCCGCCGGCAGGCGACGGTCTCGCACAGCGCGAGCATGGCGTCGAGATGCTGCCCCATGCGCATCTTGAAGGTGCGATCGCCGGGGCTCTGGTCGATCATCCGGCGCTGCTGCACGACGTCGCCCAGCCCGTACGCCATCCACGCGACCGACGGCTCGCCGTCGCGCCCGGCACGACCGGTCTCCTGGTAGTACCCCTCGACCGACTTCGGCAGGTCGATGTGCGCGACGAAGCGCACATCCGGCTTGTCGATTCCCATGCCGAAGGCGATCGTCGCGACCATGACGACTCCGTCCTCGCGCAGGAAGCGGGCCTGGTTCGCCGCGCGCACCTCAGCGGGAAGGCCGGCGTGGTAGGGAAGCGCGTCGAATCCCTTGGATGCCAGATGCTCGGCCGTCTGCTCGACCGACTTGCGGCTGAGGGCGTAGACGATTCCCGCGGCACCCTCGGGCTGGGACCTGATGAACTCGACGAGCTGCCGCCGCACCTCGACCTTGGGCACGATGCGGTACTGGATGTTCGGGCGATCGAAGCTCGCGACGAAGTGCTCGGCCCGGCCGAGACCGAGGCGCTCGCTGAGCTCCTGGTGCGTCGCGCGCGTCGCGGTGGCGGTGAGCGCCATGCGCGGCACTCCGGGGAACCGCTCGGCGAGGTCGCCGAGGGCGAGGTAGTCGGGTCGGAAGTCGTGACCCCACTGCGACACGCAGTGCGCCTCGTCGATGGCGATCACGCTGAGCGTGCCGCGCTGCAGCAGCTGCGTGGTCTGCGCCGACGACAGCCGCTCGGGCGCGACGTAGATCAGATCGAGCTCGCCGGCGAGGTACGCGCGCTCGACCTCGCGGCGCTCGTCAGGCGCCTGCGTAGAGTTCAGATACGCCGCCCGCACCCCGTTCGCGCGCAGCGCGTCGACCTGGTCGTGCATGAGCGCGATGAGCGGGCTGATCACGAGTCCGGTGCCCTCGCGCACGAGCGCCGGCACCTGATAGGTGATCGATTTGCCGCCGCCGGTGGGCATGAGCACGACGGCGTCTCCCCCGCCGACGACGTGCTCGACGATCGCGGCCTGATCGCCGCGGAACGCGTCGTACCCGAAGACCGTGCGCAGCGCCTCGATCGGCGTCGGGAACTTCGACGGCGCGATTCCGGATGCCAGGGCGCGTCCGCCTGTCGCGGCCGGCGTCATCGGACCCGAGCCCCAGTCGAGCGGCGGCTCCCAGCCGTCTTCCGGTGGCACCCAGTCGAGCTCTTCGGGCGGGAGGTCGTCATAGGGGTCGTCGGGGTAGGGCACGTCGTCATACCTCCCCTTGACAGGCTCAGGGACCCCATTCGATCGACGCATCCCTCCAGCGTAGCCACCGGCGCCGACACCGTGGCCGGCCGTCCACAGCCGCCGCGCGAACCGCCCCGGAACCGCCGCCGCACTGTCCAGGACCTGGCCGCTTCGGGGGCCGACACTCCAGATGTCGGACGTTCTCGCGGAAACGGTCCGACATCTGGAGTGTCGGCAGCTGTGGCATATACACAAATACCATCCCACCACACTTAAAGTGATCGGGGA
>NZ_JBSHJX010000007.1:0-153633 GCF_053619695.1 Microbacterium sp. NPDC055521
CGTCGGGAGCGGCGTTGAAGATCGCGCCGGAGCGGGTGATGAGGTAGACGCCGGCGGTGACCATGGTCGCCGCGTGGATCAGGGCCGAGACCGGGGTCGGGCCCTCCATCGCGTCGCCCAGCCAGGACTGCAGCGGCACCTGCGCGGACTTGCCGCACGCGGCGAGCAGCAGCATCAGGCCGATGGCGGTGAGATGTGTATAAGAGACAGGATGCTCAGCATCCGGCCTCTTCCGTCTCTCCCGGCGCCGCGGGGCGCCGGACGGTTCAGTCGTGCACCCAGACTTCGGTGCCCTTGGTGGCGAACTCCCACACGTAGCGCGCCGCGTCGATGCTCATGTTCACGCAGCCGTGGCTCATCGGCGTGCCGAAGTTGGAGTGCCAGTAGGTGCCGTGCAGCGCCTCATCGCCGTTGTAGTAGGTGATGTAGGGCACCCCCTTGGTGACGTACTTGCTGCCGTCGGCGTTGCTGCCGCGCATGTCCTGCGTGCGCAGCTGAGCGTACACGCGGAAGCGTCCCTTGTCGGTGGGCGTGCCGTTCGTGCCGGTGGAGACCGCCCACGACTTCACGAGCTTCTCGTTCTCGTACAGGTAGGTGCGCTGTTCGCTGAGGTCGACCTCGACGCGCCGGAACAGGCTGGTCGATTCAAACGGGGTCGCGGTGACGGGGAGGGCGAAGGTCGCGTCGCCGCCTCCCAGCTCCTTGGCGAAGTCGGCCGCGGTCTTCGAGGTGTCGCCGAGCACGCGTCCTTCCAGGCCCTCGGTGAGCGCCTTGAGGACCTCGCCGCCCGAGTCGACGATGTTGGTCGCGTTGACGGTGTCGCGGTTCACCTGCCCGGGCAGGGCGTCGACGGCCGGCTGGATCTTCGCCGGATCCGCCGAGATCATCAGTTCGCCCTCGACCGCGTCGATGGTGAGCCACGATGCGACGACCTCCGGTGCCACCGGCACCGTGCGCTCGTCGCCGACGTAGAAGCCCGCCTCGGCCACCATGCCGTTGAGCTTCTCGACGGCGGCGGCGGCCTTGCGGTCGGTGATGAGCGCCGGCACCTCAGCCGGCTCGGCGGAGTAGTCGAACGAGGTCTCACCGGCCGTGACGGCGTCGGTGAACGCCGCGGCGAGATCGTCGACCGACACGCCCGTGCCGGGCTCGGCGGGGGTGGCGGTGTATGCCTGCGCTGTCGGATCGAAGACGACCGTCGCGTCGGTGGCGGGGGTGTAGCTCGACGGGACGGCGGCGCGCAGCGCGCTGTCGGCGGTCTCGGGGTCGAGTGTCACGTCGGCCGTGATCGGCTCGCCCATCCAGGAGCCGAGATTCCACATCGGGCGGTCGGCGAACGCCTGGTCGATCAGGGCGGCGGCATCGACGCCGGCGCCGAGGTCTGCGCCGTCGAGGCGCGTGCCCTCTCCGGCGCCGGTCAGCTGCACCTCGGTGGATGCCACGCGGCTGCTGACCGCCTCGGCCGCCATCCCGGGAGTCATGAAGCCCACCGACACGCCCGCCACAGTGGTGCCCGGTGCGATGAGCATCAGCGAGGCGGCGCCGGCGGCGACTGCGAGGACGCCCGCGCTCAGGCCGATCCACAGTCCGAGTCGACGCTTCTTCGGGGCGGGCTCCATCGGCGCCCACTCCATGGCGGGGGTGTCGGACGACGGCGGCTGAGCCTCCGTCTCGGCGTCTGACGAGACGGCGTTCGACTGGCCTGTGCCGGGTCCGGAGATCAGATCGGTCACGGACTCACCCCCCTAAGTGCTGCGCGACGTGTCTTTTCATGGTACGGGACGGGCGATAACGGAGAGGCAACGGCCGCAGGGGAGGGCACCTGAGACGGTAACGTTTGAATAAAGCGCTGCGTCCGACCTGGGATTCCTCTTGCGCTGACCCGGTTCGTAAGGTGTGCTCACAAATGTGAACTCCTCCATCGATCGCCGGCCGGGCGCACCGGCGCCCGCCATCGTCAGCGGATCGTTCGGCGGTGGCAGAGGACTGCGGGCGACAGGCAAGGTGCTGCCTGAGCACGCGCGGTCGCACAACCGCTCGCTCGTGCTGCAGACGCTGTACCACGGCGGCGAGATGAGCCGTGCCGACCTCTCCCGGGAGACCGGGCTGACCCGCGTCACCATCTCCGACCTGGTGGGGGAGTGCATCGCCGACGGCGTCGTCCGGGAGATCGGCGTGCGCGAGGCGGCGGGCCCCGGCAAGCCGCCGATCGTCATCGACATCGATCGCCACGGTCACCAGATCGTCGGCATCGATCTGTCGGGGGTCGACCGCTTCGAGGGCGCCGTGCTGAACCTCGACGGCGAGGTGCTGCGGCGTCGCACCGTGCCGCTTCCCGCCGACCTGCGTCCCGAGCAGGCCTACGCCGCCGTCGAGCAGCTCGTGCGCGACCTCGTCGCGGATGCGGATCAGCCGGTGCTCGGCATCGGCGTCGGCAGCCCCGGCATCGTGCGCCCCGACGGCACCGTGCTCAACGCTCGAAACCTCGGCTGGATCGACCTCCCGCTCGAGCAGCGGCTGCATGACGAGTTCGCCCTGCCGGTGCTGGTGCGCAACGACGCGAACGCGGCCGTGCTCGCCGAGTACACCTTCGGCGCTGCGCGGTCCGACCTGATGCTCATCCGGATCGGTCGAGGCGTCGGGGCAGGGCTCATCGCCGGCGGCCAGGCGGTGATCGGCGGCCGCTTCGCCGCCGGCGAGATCGGCCACGTCGTCACCGGCACCGACGACGGGCCGCTGTGCGCCTGCGGCAACCACGGATGCCTCGAAGCGTGGGTCAACGGGCCGCACCTGCAGAGCACGATCGACACGGACCCCGCGCGTCGCGCGGAGATCCTCGCCCGGGCCGGCGCTCGTCTGGGCATCGCCCTCGCACCGATCGTCGCCGCGCTCGACCTCTCGCAGGTCGTGCTCGCCGGCCCGCACGAGCTGCTCGCGGGCGACTTCGTCGACGCTGCAACGCGCACCCTGCACGAGCGCACGCTCGACGGCGTGTTCGCCGATGTCGAGATACGGCTCACCCAGCAGGAGGACATCGTGCTCAGAGGCGCTGCGGTGATGGTTCTCTCGGCACAGCTGGGCGTCTCGTGATCGGGTCGAGACGGTGGTCATCGACTCACCGTGCTCGTGCCGCGGATCGAACAGGGCATCGCGCGCGGCTGCGGGGTCGCCGCCGGGTGGCCGTTTCCGCGGAGGCTGCGGCTCGATGAGAGAATCGAGATGCTGCCCGCCGATTCCCCGGTCGTGGCGATCGGCGCTGCGTTGCTGAGCTCTGCGCTCGCCGAGATCGACCCCCTTCGAAGGAGATGCCCGTTCATGGCTGAAGTCGTGATCCTCGAGAACAAGGCCGCCGCAGGTGCGCTTGTCGCGGATGAGATCGTCCGTCTCATCGACGAGGTGAAGAACCCGGTGCTCGGACTCGCGACGGGCTCGACCCCGCTGCCGGTCTACGAAGCGCTGCGCGAGCGCCTGGCCGGGCACGACGTGTCGCACGTGCGCGGCTTCGCTCTCGACGAGTACGTCGGACTCGACGCCGCGCATCCCGAGAGCTATCGCTCGGTGATCACCCGCGAGGTGATCGAGCCGCTCGGGCTCGACCCCGAGCTGATCCGCGTGCCCAACGGCGACCTCGAGACCATCCGCCATGCGGGCGATGACTACGAGCGCGACATCACCGAGGCCGGTGGTGTCGACCTCCAGCTGCTGGGCATCGGCACCGACGGGCACATCGGCTTCAACGAGCCCGGCTCGTCATTCGCCTCGACCACCCGTCTCAAGACGCTCACCGAGCGGACCCGAGAGGACAACGCGCGTTTCTTCGACTCGCGCGACGATGTTCCCCGCCACTGCATCACGCAGGGACTCGGCACCATCCTGCGCGCACGTCACCTCGTGCTGCTGGCCTTCGGCGAGTCGAAGGCCCGAGCCGTCGCCGCCGCTCTCGAGGGGCCGGTCAGCGCGATCCTGCCGGCATCGGCCATCCAGCTGCACCCGCATGTGACCGTCGTGCTCGACGAGGCTGCCGCCTCGAAGCTCGCGCTGACCGACTACTACCGGTACAGCTACGACAACAAGCCGTCCTGGCAGGGCATCTGACCCGGGGCTGCCGCCGATCGCCGGGTCACGACCAGGCGATCGGCAGCAGGTGCTCGGTGCTGAGCGGCGCGAGCGGAACGCTCGTCCAGTCGCCCCGCTCGAGCCAGCGCAGCTCCGCGAGCTCGGCCTGCACGATCACGTCGTCCGGTCGGGCACGCAGCGCGAACGCGTCGGCGATCACACGGTGATCAGGCTCGTTCGCGGCCGCGGAGACGAACGTCCCCAGCGGGGTGAGGTCGGCCTCACCCACGCGCAGCGAGAGCTCCTCATCCAGTTCTCGAATCAGCGTCTGGGCGGCGCTCTCGCCGGCTTCCGGCTTGCCGCCCGGCTGCATGAACCTCGTGGTGCCGTGCTTGCGCACGACGAGGGCTCGGCCGCGGTCATCGACGATCACAGCGGCGCTGACCCGGATGTCAGGCATCCGCGAACACCTTGCCGGGGTTGAGGATGCCCTGCGGGTCGAACACGCGCAGGATCTGCTGCTGGATCTGCCACTGATCGTCGCCGAGCTCCTCGGCGAGCCAGCGGCTCTTCAGGATCCCGACCCCGTGCTCGCCCGTGAGCGTGCCGCCGAGGCGGATCGCGGCACGGAACAGCTCGCCGGCCGCCGCCCAGATGCGCGGCGGCACGGTGTCGCCCTGGAAGATGAAATTCGGATGCAGGTTGCCGTCTCCGGCATGCGCGACGGTGGGGATGCTGACGCCGAACTCCTGTTCGATGCGGGCGATCTCGTCGAACATCGCCGCCATCGCGCTGCGGGGCACGGCGACGTCCTCGATCAGGGTGGTGCCGAGGGACGCCATGGCCGGATGCATCGAGCGGCGCACCGCGAGAAGCCGTTCCCCCTCGCTCGGGTCGTCGGAGAGCACCACCGCACCACCGGCCTCGCGCAGCACGCTCGCGATGCGCTCGGCCTCGGCGCGCGCTGCAGGGCCGTCGGTCTGGATCGTCAGCTGCGCGGCACCGGACACGGGTGCGGGCAATCGCAGCAGAGCGTGCACGGCCGCAAGGGACGCGGCATCCATCAGCTCCATGATCGCCGGCTGCACACCCGCGGCGGTGACGGCGGCAGAGCCCGCGGCGGCGTCGCGCACGGTGGGGAACGACGCGGTGATCGTGCACACCGTGCCCACCACGAGCCGACGCAGCTTCAGAGTGGCGCCGACGATGACGCCGAGTCTGCCCTCCGAGCCGATCACGAGCGAGGTGAGGTCCAGCCCGGTGACGCCCTTCACCGTGCGGTGCCCCAGCCGGAGCAGCCGGCCGTCGGCGAGCACGATGTCGACGCCCAGCACGGCATCGCGGACCACGCCGTACTTCGCGCAGAGAAGCCCGCCCGCGCCGGTCGCGATGTTGCCGCCGACCGTCGAGATCTCGCGACTGGCGGGGTCCGGCGGCCACCACAGGTCGTGGGTGGCCAGCTGTGCGTTCAGGTCGGCGTTCAGGATGCCCGGTTCGACCACGGCGAGCAGATCGTCGGGGCGCACCTCGACGATGCGGTCCATCCGCACGGTCGACAGCACGATCTCTCCCGGGCCGGCGTTCGCCGCACCGGCGAGCCCGGTTCCCGCGCCGCGCACCACCACGGGGGTGCTCGTGGCCGACGCGATGCGCATGACGCGCTGCACGTCGTCGACCGAGCGGGCGTGCACGACGGCGATCGGCGCGCCCGACGAGCGGTGTCCGCTGCGGTCCGCGCGGGCGTCGTCGAGGGCGGGAGCGGAGGTGTCGACGATGTCACCGAGCTCGCGGGTGAGGCGCTCGAGAACGGTCATGCTCGTGCTTGCTGCACGACGATCAGCCCAGCGCTCGTCGACCGGCGATGATGCCCGAGGTGACGGCGACGACCGCGAACGCGATCCCCGCCCAGGCCTGACCCATCGACCACCACGCCAGCGTGACCCCGACGTAGATGAAGACCTCGACCAGTGCGCGCAGGAACGGGTGCAGGCGCAGCACAGGACGCGGCGAGAGGAAGAGCGCCCAGATCAGCAGGGTGGCCACCGGCGCCCCGATGCCCACGACGATGTTCCACGGCAGGGGCCACGCGCCGAAGCCCCACAGCGCGAGAGAGACGAGAGCGGCGATCAGCACCAGAACGCGGACGATGTCGAGAGCGGTGATCGCCGGACGGTGGACGCCCGGCTCGGCGGCGGAGTTCTGGGACATGATCCCAGTCTATTCGGCGGTCCCCGAGAGCGGATTCTCGCCGGCCGGTGCCACTTCGTCCCGGGGGAGGGCCGGGTCATCGCCACGGACGGCCTGATTAGCCGGCGCCGTTCCGCCGGAGTTCTCGTCGCCGGTCGCCGGCTCATCACCGGTGACCGGTCCGTCGCCTGTTGCCGAGCCGTCGCCTGCTGCCGGACCGTCGCCAGCTGCCGAGTCGTCGCCCGGTGCTGACTCGTCGCCCGGTGCTGACCCGTCGCCCGGGGTGGGCGTCGGATCGGGTGTCGGAGTCGGATCCGGTGTCGGCGTCGGGGTGGGCTTCGGCGTCGGGGTGGGCTCGGGCGCGGGGGTCGGCGTCGGATCGGGTTGAGGCGACGGCGACACGGTCGGGGTCGCCGCGGGCGTGACCGGCTCCGCGGCCGCCACCGGCGCCGGAGCGACAGCACGCGGCACCGTCGGGGCATGAGGGATGGGCGCAGGGGGAGTACGCGGTGCGGGGCGGGACCGCTCCTCATCGAGGCGCATCATCGTCGACTGATCGGCGTTCATGGATTCGTCGGGCTCGACCGCGGACGCGATCGACGACGAGGCCGGGTCGGCGGCATTCGGTCGTGAGGTCGAGGGGGCGCCCGAGATCAAGGTCGGCACCACGGCCGCGGCGGCGACGACTCCCGCCACCAGCAGGGCCACCGACCCCGCTCCGATGACGGCCCCGATGCCGAGAACGGAACCCGACGCGCCGACGTGCGCCGCTGCCGCGCCGTCCGGCGTCACCTCATCGGATGCCGCGGCGGTGCCGTCGATGACGCTGCGCGGCATGGCGGCCGGCGCCGACGGCCGCATGCCCGATCGATCGGAACCGGAGCGGATCGAAGCGAGGTACGCGCTGCCGGCGGTGAGGCCGAGCACCAGCGGAAGCAGCACGAGCGGCAGGTGATCGGCGACGTGCTGCGCTTGCGTCGCCACGATCGAGCAGCGCGAGCACGATTCGAGGTGATCGTCGACGCGGCGCTGGGCGCGGGCGCTGAGATTGCCGCGTGCGTGAGCGCCGAGGTTCTCGATCGTCCAATGGCAGTCGGAGCCCTGTCCGGCGCTGCGCAGATGCGCCTGGAACCAGGCCTCGCGCAGCCCGTCGCGGGCGCGGAAGCTCAGTTGAGCGACGGCACCGGCGCCCATCCCGAGCAGCGGCGCGATGTCGGACGGCGTCATCCGCTCGATCTCGGTGTACCAGAGCACCTCCTGCCAGCGCCCCGGCAGCGAGCGGAACGCCTGCGCGATCAGCCTGCGGTCGAGCGTCTCGTCGGCCGATCCCGCGACGGGCCCGGCACCCGAGCTCATCTCCATGTCGTCGGCGGTCGCGTCGTGGTGCTCCGCGGCCCACGCCGCCGCCGTGTTGCGGATGCTCGTGAACAGGTACGCGCGGAACGAGCCGTTGGGTCCGCCGCCCTTGAGAATGGCCTGGTGGATGCGGGAGTAGGCCTCTTCCACGAGGTCGTCCGGGTCGATCGATGCGGACACAGAGCGGGCGACCGCCATACCGGAGGCGTGGTGGCGGCGCCACAGCTCGCGGAAGGCCTCGGCATCTCCCGATCTGGTGTGCAGCACGAGGTCGACGTCGGCCACCGCCTGCATGCTCGTGTCACGGCTCGCCATCGTCTGTCCTCCCCCCACCCCGGATCGGTCCCACAAGAACGGACGCGTGGGTGTCGCCTGGTCACGCGTCCTCGTTCATTCTGACCCCAAACGCGCTCCCAGACCACCCCTGTGGAGAACCTGCAAGAGCGCTCCCACGGATCGCAGACGCCGTTTTGTCGCGACCGCCCAACGAACGCGCTCGCCGCTGCGGCCGGGGAGGCCCCGCTGCTCACCGGCGTGCGGCGTCTCCGACCCAGACGCGCGCCACGTCGTACCGTGCACTCAGCAGCACGGCATCCGCGACCATTCCCGGGCGCAGCGCACCCAGCGACCCGCCGTGGCCGACCGCTCGCGCGGGCGTGGCGGTGAGCGCCTGGACGGCGTCGCCCAGGGGAACCCCCGCCTCCACCGCGCGGCGGAGCGCGACGTCCTGGGTGAGCGTCGACCCGGCGATCGAGCCGGTGCCGTCGGTGCGCGCCATGCCGTCCTTCACGGTGACCTTCACGGCGCCGAGGTCGTAGTGCCCGTCGGCGCTGCCGGCCGCGGCCATGGCATCCGTGATCAGAGCGACACGTCCCGGCGCGATGTCGAACAGCATCTTGATGACCGCCGGCGCCAGGTGGAAGTTGTCGGCGATGCCCTCGAGCACGACCCGGTGGTCGGCCGCGGCGGTCAGCACCGGTCCCGGTGCGCGGTGGTGGATGCCGTTCATCGCGTTGAACGCGTGGGTGAGGATCGTCGCCCCGGCATCGAACGCCTGGCGTGCGATCTCGGCGTCGGCGTCGGTGTGCCCGACGGTCGCCGCGGCTCCCGCGGCGACGACGAGGCGCACCGCCTCGAGCCCGCCGGGCAGCTCGGGGGCGATGGTCACCTGCCTGACGGTGCCGCGGCCGGCCTCGAGCAGTCGGGTCACCTCGGCCGACTGCGGATGCCGCAGCAGCGACGGCTCGTGCGCCCCCTGATGTCCGGGATCGAGGAAGGGGCCCTCGAGATGGCTGCCGAGGATGTCGTCGTCCGTCTCGACGAGGTCGGCGATCGACGCCACCTGGGCGGCCAGGTCGTCGACCGCCGCTGTGACGAGCGAGATCACCGCGCGCGTGGTGCCGTGGCTGCGATGCATGGCGCGGCCACGGCGGATGGCCTCGATGCCGTCGTCGTACGCGACGCCGGCGCCGCCGTGCCCGTGGATGTCGATGAAGCCGGGCGTGAGCACGGCATCCGGTCCCGCGACGGCGGTCGCGTCGATCACGTCGTCGGCGGGCGCCCAGTCGTCGCCGGTGCCGCGCGCCGCGACCCGGCCCTGCTCGAAGCGCACCCAGCCATCGTCGGTGATGCTGCCGTCGCCGTCGACGATCCGCGCGGAATGCACGACGCGGGACCCGCGGAAGTCGGTGGTGATCGCGTGCTCCAGGGTCATCGTCTGCTCCAGAATCTGTGGGGTGCCCGGCCGCCGGTGTCGCGGATGCCCGGGAAGGACCATGAATCGAATGTATCCCGGCCGGGGAATGTGACGCGGCAGACGCCGATGCGCTGGGGTCCGGCGAGGTCGATCCGCTAAGCTTCTTGCGTCGCGACTGGCGTCTGGGTGGGTCACCACCGGGGAGCGGCCTCATAGGAATCGACCGCGCGCCTGGGCCGATGAGGAACACCCCTAATTCCCGTGTGAACAGGAGACCGTCATGACCGACCGCTACTTCAACGCCCCGCTCGCCGAGGTCGACCCCGAGATCGCCGAGGTCCTCGATCGCGAGCTGAAGCGCCAGCAGACCTTCCTCGAGATGATCGCATCCGAGAACTTCGTGCCGGTGTCGGTGCTGCAGTCGCAGGGGTCGGTGCTCACCAACAAGTACGCCGAGGGCTACCCGGGTCGTCGCTACTACGGCGGCTGCGAAGAGGTCGACGTGGCTGAAGAACTCGCGATCGCGCGCGCCAAAGAGCTCTTCGGCGCGGAGTTCGCCAACGTGCAGCCGCATTCCGGCGCCACCGCGAACGCCGCCGTGCTGCATGCGATCGCCCGCCCCGGCGACACGCTGCTCGGCCTCTCGCTCGACCAGGGCGGTCACCTGACCCACGGCATGAAGATCAACTTCTCGGGCCGGCTGTACGACATCGTCGCCTACGGCGTGAACCCCGAGACCTCGACGATCGACATGGACGAGGTGCGCCGCCTGGCCCTCGAGCACAAGCCGAAGGTCATCATCGCCGGCTGGTCGGCCTACCCGCGCACCCTCGACTTCGAGGCGTTCCGCGCGATCGCCGACGAGGTCGGCGCCCTGCTCTGGGTCGACATGGCGCACTTCGCCGGTCTCGTCGCCGCCGGCCTGCACCCGAACCCGGTGCCGCACGCGCACGTCGTGTCGTCGACCGTGCACAAGACCATCGGCGGACCCCGCTCGGGCTTCATCCTCACCAACGACGCCGACATCGCGAAGAAGATCAACTCGGCCGTGTTCCCCGGTCAACAGGGCGGCCCGCTCATGCACGTGATCGCCGCCAAGGCGACCGCGTTCAAGATCGCCGGCACCCCGGAGTTCAAGGAGCGTCAGGAGCGCGTGCTTCGCGGCGCCGCGATCATCGCCGAGCGCCTCTCGCAGCAGGACGTGAAGGACGCCGGCATCGCGGTGCGCTCGGGCGGCACCGACGTGCACCTCGTGCTCGTCGACCTGCGTGACGCCGAGATCGACGGCAAGCAGGCCGAGGACCTGCTGCACGAGATCCACATCACCGTGAACCGCAACGCGGTGCCCGACGACCCGCGTCCGCCGATGATCACCTCGGGCCTGCGCATCGGCACCCCCGCGCTCGCGACGCGCGGCTTCGGCGACGCCGAGTTCACCGAGGTCGCCGACGTGATCGCCCTGGCACTGCAGCCGGGCGCCGACGTCGAGGCGCTGCGCGCCCGCGTCGACGCCCTCGCCGGTGCTTTCCCGCTGTACCCCGACCTGCAGCAGTAGGCACGCCCTCTCCTCGTTCTCGTCCTCCTCGTCGAGAAAGAAAGCAGACATGACCGCGAAGATCCTCGACGGGAAGACGGCCGCGGCCGCCATCAGGGCCGAGCTGACCGAGCGTGTGGCGGCACTGCGCGAGCGTGGCGTCGTGCCCGGCATCGCGACGGTGCTGGTCGGCGCCGACCCGGCCTCGCAGCTGTATGTCGGCATGAAGCACAAGCAGTCCTCAGGCATCGGGATGAACTCGATCCAGCGCGAGCTGCCGGCGGATGCCACGCAGGCCGAGGTCGAGGCGCTGATCGACGAGCTCAACGCCGACGACAGCTGCCACGGGTACATCGTGCAGCTGCCGCTGCCGAAGCATCTCGACACCGACGCGATCCTCGAGCGCATCGACCCGGCGAAGGATGCCGACGGCCTGCACCCGACCAATCTCGGACGGCTCGTGCTCAACGTCAACGGACCGATCCACACCCCGCTGCCGTGCACGCCGCGCGGCGTGATCGAGCTGCTGCTGCGCAACGACTACGACCTGAGCGGCAAGCACGTGGTCGTCGTCGGACGCGGCGTGACGATCGGACGCCCGATGGGGCTGCTGCTCACCCGCCGCGCGATCAACGCCACGGTCACGCAGGTGCACACCGGCACGCCCGACATGTCGCCGTACCTGCGCCAGGCCGACGTGATCGTCGCCGGTGCGGGGGTCAAGCACCTCATCAGGCCGGAGGATGTGAAGCCGGGCGCCGCCGTGCTCGACGTCGGCGTCACCCGCGAGGACGACCCCGAGACGGGCAGGTCGAAGGTCTACGGCGACGTGCACCCCGACGTCGCCGAGGTCGCCGGCTTCCTCTCACCGAACCCCGGTGGCGTCGGCCCGATGACGGTCGCGCTGCTCATGACGAACGTCGTCGAGGCCGCGGAGCGCGCCGCCGGCTGATCCGGCGACGCAGGGTCGGGGTCAGGCGGTCGCTGCGAGACGGCCGCGGATGCCGCTGATCCGCGCGTACTCGTCGAAGTCGAAGGTCGCCGTTCCCGTGGCATCCGTCACCTCGGCCGCCGAGAACGCGTCGTCGGCCCACACCAGCCGCCACCCGGCGAGGCGGGCGAGATCCCACACCGACGACCGCGGGTCGCTCAGCTCGAGATCCCCGATCACACGGGGGAGCGCGGCGAGAGCCGCGGCGACGGTGAGCGGCGGCAGCGGCACATCGAGCAGCAGAACGGCTCTGGACCCGCCCCCGAACGGCGCGGAGTAGTACGGTGAGCGGCCCGTGATCTCGACCGCGGCCCCGCCGATGGCGTGCGCGACGTCGGCGATCCACGCATCGACGTCTTCGCCGACGTCGTCGGGGAACGGCACCTCGGCCCGGGTCAGCTCAGCGATGCCGTGCTGCTCGCCGTACCCGCGCAGCGGATCGGTGATGCCGCTGCGGTCGCCTTGCGGCAGCGCCCACGACCACATCAGCGTGCGCGGCCCCGGCGCGATCGACACGAGCAGGTGCGGCACAGCCTGGAGGGTGCGCGCCGGCTCGTCGTGCGCGGTGAACGCGAACGTGCCGGCGGAGAGATCGGCATCCCAGCGGTGCTCACCCAGTGACTCGGTCGCCGAGGCGAGCTGATCCTGCCGGAGGGCGGTGAACAGGGCGGCGCGGTCGGCCAGCGCGCGAAGCGTCTCGAAGCTCATCGCACCAGTCTGACGGCGGATGCTATGACCCGCCGAAAGGTCTTCTGCGAGGTGGCTATGGTCGAAGACAGGAGCGATCCCGAAACGAAGGAGTTTCCGCCATGCCCACGACGCAGGCAAGACCCGAGAAGCGCAGCATCATGCGCCCCGTGAACAGGTTCCTCGAGAGGTGGGTGCCCTCGGCGCTGACCTTCGCGATCGTGCTGACGCTGATCGTCGCGGTGCTGGCGATGACGCTCACGCAGACCAGTCCGGTCGACGTGGTGAAGGGCTGGGGTGACGGGCTGGCGGGTCTGCTGGCCTTCATGACCCAGATGTGCCTGATCCTGCTGCTGGGGTACATGCTCGCCAACACCCGCCCGGTGCAGAAGCTGCTGCGCGCGCTCGCCCGCGTGCCCGGCACCGCCGCGATGGCGTACGTCTTCGTGTTCGTCGTCGCCGCGGTGGCGAGTCTGATCACCTGGGGCCTCGGACTGATCGTGGGCACGCTGCTCGCCCGCGAGATCGCCGTGCAGGCGCGTGAGCGGGGCATGAAGGTGCACTTCCCGCTGCTGGTCGCGGCCGGCTACTCGGGCTTCGTCGTCTGGCACATGGGGTACTCGGGGTCGGGCCCGCTGACGGCAGCGACCCCCGGATCGTTCCTGGAGTCGAGCCTCGGGGGAGAGGTGATCCCGGTCTCGCAGACGACCTTCTCGATCTGGAACATGCTGGCCGCGCTCGGCGTGATCGTCGTGTGCGGGCTGCTGTTCTTCGTCATCCGGCCGCGCACGGGCGACCCGGTGTACGAGCTGCCGGTGCACGTCGGCTCGGAGGCGGCCGACGAGATCGACGACGAGATCGTGACCCCCGCCGACCGCATCGACGCGTCGCGCATCCTGACGCTCGTGCTGGGACTCGCCCTCGTCTCCTATCTGATCGTGCACTTCGTACAGGGCGGCACTCTGACGCTCGACATCGTGAACTGGTCGTTCCTCGCGCTGATCCTGCTGCTGGTGCGCAACCCGTTCGAGCTCATCCACCTCACGAAGCGGGCGGCCTCGAACGTGGGTGAGATCCTGCTGCAGTTCCCGCTGTACGCCGGCATCCTCGGGATCATGGCGAGCTCGGGCCTCATCAAGCTGTTCTCGGATGCCTTCGTCTCGATCGCCACGCCGACCACCTTCGGCGTGCTCGCGCTGCTCTCGGCCGGCATCGTGAACTTCTTCGTGCCGTCGGGCGGCGGGCAGTTCGCCGTGCAGGGCCCGATCATGCTCGACGCGGCGAACCAGCTCGGTGTCGACCCGTCGATCGCGATCATGGCGGTGGCGTACGGCGACCAGTGGACGAACATGATCCAGCCGTTCTGGGCGCTGCCGGTGCTCGCCATCGCGGGGCTGAAGATGCGCGACATCCTCGGGTACACGTTCGTGACGCTGCTCGGCTCGGGCGTCGTGATGGCCGCCGCGCTGCTGCTCGTCAGCCTCTGACCCGCCGTGAGGCGGCGGCCGCGGGCTCAGCCCCGCAGAGTCGCCGCCTCGACGCGGCCCATCCGCCACACGCTCGGCACGGCGACCGTCGCCAGCGCGATCGCGGCGTACAGGATGCCCGAGGTGATCAGCACGGTCGCGGGGTCGGCGTGCGTGATCAGCCAGCCGTAGACGAGCGTGCCGATCGGCATGACGACGAAGCTGCCGAGCATGTCGTAGCTCGAGACGCGACTGAGCTTGTCGAGCGGGATGTTCTCCATCATCGCGACGTTCCACCCCGTGCTGAAGACCTCGGCCCCGGCGCCGGCGAGGAATGCCGCGATCGCGACGAGCACGACCGCCGGATGTACGCCCAGCATCGTCAGCGGGATCGCGAACAGGCTCATGCCCACCATCCCGAAGCGCAGCGGTCGCCTCAACGGGAACCACAGCAGCACCAGGGTCATCAGCAGCACGCCGACGCCCTCCGCGCTGACCACCCAGCCCCAGCCGGCGATGCCGAGTCGCTCGTCGTTCTTCGCGATGTAGGGTCCGACGACACCCCACGCACCGACGTGGATGGCGTTCATGATCATGAACGCGAGCACGACGGCGACCAGCCACGACCGGCTCCAGAACTCCGTCCACCCCTCGCGCAGGTCGGCGAACAGCGAGAACCCGCCGTCGCCGACCGGCGGCGGCAGCCGCACCAGAGCCAGGATCGGGATGGCGAGCAGCCAGCCCGCCATCTGCGCGAGCATCGCCCAGGCGGGGCCGACCGTGGTCACCAGGATCCCGGCGATCACCGGCCCGCCGATCGTGACGGCCGAGCGCACGAACGAGAGCATGGCGTTCGCCTGCTGCAGGTTCTCGGGGCTGGTCAGCTGCGGGATGATGCCCTGCATCGCCGGCATCACGAACGCAGTCGAGGCGCCGTTCACCGCCGCGAGCGCGGCGACCGCGGGGATGCTCGCGGTGCCGGTGAACAGCAGCACGGCGATCGTGCCGATCGAGAGGATGTCGAGCACGTAGCAGACCTGGATCACCAGCGCCCGGGGGAGCCGGTCGGCCACCACCCCGCCGAACAGCAGGAAGACGACGTTCGCCACGGTGAACGCGGTGAGCACGAGCGACAGGCTGAGCGGATCGTTGTCGATCTCGAGCACGGCGAAGGCGAGGGCGATCGACGACATCGACCCGGTCACCATCGTGATAGCCCTCGCGAGGAAGAACCAGCGGAAGTTGCGGTCCGTCATCGCCGCGAGCCCGCGGCTCACCAGGGTCGCCGATTCTGCATCCGTTCATCCTGACACGGGCGGGGCCGCGTCAGTACTGGTCGGTGTCGTCGGCTTCGGATGTCTCGTCGGCTCCGGATGCCGGGATGAACCGCGCCACCAGGGCCTCGGCGCCTCTGGCGAGGATCGTCACGTCGGCGCTCGCCGAGAGGAAGTGCGCGCCCGCGGCGATGTACGCGTCGGCGCCGGCGGGGTCGAACGCGTTCACGCCGACCTTCTTACCCGCCGCGGTCACCGTCTCGAACACGCGCCGCACAGCGGCGAGCACGTCGGGGTGCGCCTGCTGACCGGGCAGACCCATCGAGGCCGCGAGATCGGCGGGTCCCACGAGTACGCCGTCGACCCCGTGGACGGCGGCGATCTCGGCCGCCGCGTGCACAGCATCCGCCGACTCGATCTGCACGAACAGCGACACCGTCGCGGATGCGTTCGCCACGTACCCGGGCACCCGACCCCAGCGGCCGCTGCGGGCGAGGGCCGAGCCGACCCCGCGCACACCTTCGGGCGGGTAGCGCACCGCGGCGACCGCCGCCTGCGCCTCGGCGGCCGAGCCGACCATCGGCACCAGCAGGTTCTGCGCGCCCGTGTCGAGCACCTGCTTGATGACCACCGTGTCGTTCACCGGCACCCGCACGATGGTGGGCACCCGGTACGCGGCGATCACCTGCAGCTGCTGCTGCACCGAGATCACCGTGTTCGGGCCGTGCTCCATGTCGATCAGCAGCCAGTCGACGCCCGATCCCGCGCAGATCTCGGCGTTCAGCGTGGTGCCGGTGCTCAGCCACATGCCGATCAGCGGGCGGTCCGCGGCGGCCAGCGCGTCACGGAAGGTGGGCTCTAGACGAAGCGGCATGCGATCGTTCCCATCTCGCGGTAGTCGCACAGCACCTCGTCGCCGCGCTCGACCCACATGGGTCTGGTGAACGATCCTGCCAGGATGATCTCGCCTGCCTCGAGCCGCGCGCCGTGCTGGTGGAACTTGTTCGCCAGCCACGCGACGCCGGTCGCCGGATGCCCGAGCACGCCGGCCGCGACGCCGGTCTCCTCGATCTGGCCGTTCTTCGACAGCACGCCGGGCACCCAGCGCAGGTCGATCTCGTCGGGCCGCATGTGCACGTCGCCGAGCACCATCGCGCCGTACGCGGCGTTGTCGCTGATCGTGTCGACGATCGTGCGGCCTTCGAGCTCGATGTGCGAGTTGAGCACCTCGAGGGCGGGCACGGCGTAGTCGATCGCCGCCAGCGCGTCGTCGAGCGTGCAGCCGGGGCCCTCGAGCGGTGATTTCAGCACGAACGCGAGCTCGACCTCGATGCGCACGTTCGAGAAGTCGTCGAATGGGATCTCCGCGCCGGACGGGTAGACGGTGTCGTCGAACATCACGCCGTAGTCGGGCTCGGTGATCCCCGTCGCCTGCTGCATGGCCTTCGAGGTCAGCCCGATCTTGCGTCCCACCAGGCGGCGTCCGGCGGCGAGCTGCGAGTCGCGCCAGACGCCCTGGATCGCGTAGGAGTCCTCGATCGTGGCATCCGGATACCGGGCGGTGATGCGCGGCATCACACCGCGCGTCCGTTCGGCCTCGGCCAGCTCCGCCGCGAGGGCGGCGATGATCTCGGCGGGGAGGGTCACAGCTGGTGCCCGAGCTTGTACTCGCCCTGCTTCCACTCGGGCATGGACTTCTCGCCCTCGCCGGGGCGGGTGTACGAGAAGCCGTCCGCGCCGATCGTCACGGCCATCTCGCTCGAGTCGGTGCGGGCGCGCACGGGCTGCGGGTTGCCGTCGAGGTCGAGCACGAGCGACGCGTCGGTGTACCAGCTGGGCACGACGGGGTTGCCCCACCAGTCGCGGCGCTGGTTGTCGTGCACGTCCCACGTGACGACCGGGTTGTCGGGGTCGCCGGTGTAGTAGTCCTGCGTGTACACCTCGACGCGGTGGCCGTCGGGGTCGCGCAGATACAGGTAGAACGCGTTGCTGACGCCGTGGCGCCCGGGGCCGCGCTCGATGGCGTCCGAGCGGCGCAGCGCCCCGAGCTTGTCGCAGATCGCGAGGATGTTGTGCTTCTCGTGCGTCGCGAAGCAGACGTGGTGCATCCGCGGCCCGTCGCCGCCGGTCATCGCGGTGTCGTGCACGGTGGGCTTGCGGCGCATCCACGCCGCGTACACGGTGCCGTCGCCGTCCTGGATGTCCTCGGTGACGCGGAAGCCGAGGTCCTGCATGTAGCGCACGGCGCGCGGCACGTCGGGGGTGACCTGGTTGAAGTGGTCGAGGCGCACCAGCTCGCCGGGGATGTGCAGGTCGTAGCGCCACGACATCCGCTCGACGTGCTCGCTCTGGTGGAAGAACTCATACGGGAAACCCAGCGGGTCGACCACGCGCACCGAGTCGCCGATGCCCTTCACGAACCCGTTCGGGTTGCGGCGCACGTCGCAGCCGAGCTCGGTGTAGAACTCCACCGCACGGTCGAGGTCTTCAGGCGTGCGCACCCGGTACGAGAACGCGGCGACGGCCGCGACCTCGCCCGTGCGCAGCACGAGGTTGTGGTGGATGAACTCCTCGGTCGAGCGCAGGTAGATCGTGCGCTCGTCCTCTTCGGTGACGTACAGCCCGAGGATGTCGACGTAGAACTCGCGCGAGGCGGCGAGGTCGGTCACCACGAGCTCCATGTACGCGCAGCGGAGGATATCGGGCGGGCTCGCGGCGGGCGTCGCGATCGGGTCGTCGGTGCGGATCGGCGCCTCCTGGCTCACGTAGAAGCCGGAAGAGGTGAGCGTCTTTCCTGCGTGGTTCGTCATGTCAGCGTCCTTGCTTGTTCAGAGAATGGGTTGGTGCCCGGTTGGGTCCCTGAGCCTGTCGAAGGGTCAGCGCGGGTCCGGGGTCGTCCAGATCCTGCTTGCCGAAGGCGGGGTTGTGCGGTTCGCCCAGGGTGATGTGCACGCTCTGCTGATCGGTGTAGAAGTCGATCGAGCGGTACCCGCCCTCGTGTCCGAGTCCGGATGCCTTGACGCCGCCGAACGGGGTGCGCAGGTCTCGCACGTTGTTCGAGTTCAGCCACACCATTCCGGCCTCGACGGCGCCGGCGAAGTTGTGCGCGCGCTTGAGGTCGTTCGTCCAGATGTAGGCCGCCAGGCCGTAGCGGGTGTCGTTCGCCAGCGCCAGCGCCTCCTCCTCGGTGTCGAAGGGGGTGATGGCGACGACGGGGCCGAAGATCTCCTCCTGGAAGATCCGGGCATCCGGCGCCACGTCGGCGAACGCCGTCGGCGCGACGTAGTTGCCGGTCGGGAAGCCCTCGGGGCGACCGCCGCCGGCGATCAGGCGACCCTCGGTCTTGCCGACCTCGACGTAGCTCATCACCTTCTCGTAGTGCTCGGGGTGCACCAGCGCGCCGACCTCGGTGGTCGGGTCGTGCGGGTGGCCGACCTTGACGCGCTGGGCGATCGCGGCGAACCGCTCCACGAACTCGTCGTAGACGCCGCGCTGGACGAGGATGCGGCTGCCCGCGGTGCAGCGCTCGCCGTTGAGGGAGTACACGCCGAAGACGCAGGCATCCACCGCGGTGTCGAGGTCGGCGTCGTCGAAGACGACGGCGGGGCTCTTGCCGCCCAGCTCCATCGACAGCCCCTTCAGGAAGGGGGCTGCGTTGCCGAAGATGATCTGCCCGGTGCGGCTCTCACCGGTGAACGAGATGAGCGGCACGTCGGGGTGCTTCACCAGCGCGTCGCCGGCGTCTTCGCCGAGGCCGTTGACGAGGTTGAACACGCCCTGCGGCAGGCCCGCCTCTTCGAAGATGCCTGCCCACAGCGACGCCGACAGGGGGGTGAACTCGGCGGGCTTGAGCACCACGGTGTTGCCGGTTGCGAGCGCAGGGCCGAGCTTCCACGACTCGAGCATGAACGGGGTGTTCCACGGCGTGATGAGGCCCGCGACACCGATCGGCTTGCGGTTGACGTAATTCATCTGCTTGCCGGGAACCTTGAAGGCGTCGTCGGCCTGCGCGACGATGAGGTCGGCGAAGAACCGGAAGTTCTCGGCGGCGCGGCGGGCCTGGCCGAGGGCCTGCGTGATGGGCAGACCCGAGTCGAACGACTCGAGCTCGGCCAGGCGCGCGTCGCGCGATTCGACGATGTCGGCGATGCGGTGCAGCACGCGCGAGCGCTCGCGCGGCAGCATGCGCGGCCAGGGGCCCTCGGTGAACGCGCGACGGGCGGCGGTGACGGCGCGGTCGATGTCGGCCTTCTTGCCTGCGGCGGCGTGCACGTACGTCTCGTTGGTGACGGGGTTGAGCACCGCGAAGGTGTCGCCGTCGATCGAGTCTGTGAACTCGCCGTCGATGTAGTGCTGGATCTTCGAGGGGAGGTCGGCGGGGGTGTAGACGTCGGTCATCATCGTCCTTCTTCGCTGGTGTGGGAGTGCCGGGCAGCCAGGAACGCGTCCCGGGTGCGCCAGCGGTGGTTTCGTGCGGACAGCTCGATCTCGAGCGGCTCGGCGCCGTCGCGGATCAGCTGCAGGATCTGCTCGTGCTCTTCGACGGAGTGCCGTGCCCGGCCCGGCACGTAGGCGAAGGTGGAGTCCCGGATGCCCGAGAGCCGACCCCACCCGCGGTGCACGAGGTCGAGGATGTGCGGGTTCGGGCAGGGCTCGAACAGCACGGAGTGGAATTGCTGGTTCAGCTGCGTGAAGCGGTGGGCGTCGAAGTGATCGAGCAGCTCGCGCATCTGCTCGTTGATCTGCTCGGCTCGGACGAGCGCCTCCTCGTCGAGCAGGGGAGCGGACAGCGCGGTCGCCGAGCCCTCGACCAGACCGAGGGTCTGCATGGTGTGCGCGTACTCGTCCTCGTCGATCAGCGACACGTGCGCGCCCACATTGCGCTCGAAGGTCACGAAGCCCTCGGCCTCTAGGCGGCGGATCGCCTCGCGCACCGGCACGACGCTCATCTGCAGCTCGCGGGCGATGGCACCGAGCACGAGGCGGTAGCCGGGGCCGTAAGCGTGCGAGGCGATTCGCGAGCGAAGCCAGGTGTAGGCCTGCTCGGACTTGCTGCCCTCGCGCACGAGCGTGCTCATCGGCTTGCCTCGTACTTCGCGCGCCACTCGGCGTTCATCGGGAACAGCCCGTCGACCGGGGTGCCCGCGGCGACCTGCTCGGCGATCCAGGCGTCCTCGTCCTCCTGCGCGAGAGCCGCATCGGCGACCTCTTCCGCGAGGTGCGCGGGGATGACGATCACGCCGTCGCCGTCGCCGACGATGACGTCGCCGGGCTGGACGGTCGCCCCGCCGCAGCCGATCGTGACGTCGAACTCCCAGGGTACGTGCTTGCGGCCGAGCACCGAGGGGTGCGCGCCCTTCGAGAACACCGGCAGCCCGATCTCGGCTACTGCGTCGAAGTCGCGCACGCCGCCATCGGTGACCACGCCGGCGGCACCGCGGGTGCGGGCACGCAGCGCGAGGATGTCACCGAGGGTGCCGGTGGTCTCGTCGCCGCGGGCCTCGATCACGATGATCTCGCCCTCGCCGACCGCGTCGAATGCGCGCTTCTGGGCGTTGTACCCACCGCCATGGCTCTTGAAGAGGTCTTCGCGGGCCGGCACGAAGCGCAGGGTCTTGGCGGTGCCGACGATCTTGGCGCCTGGCAGGTTGGCGGAGAGGCCGTCGATGAAGCAGGAGTGCAGGCCGCGCTTGCGCAGCTGACTCGACAGGCCCGCGGTGGGTGCGGCTTCGAGCTTCGTCCGCAGCTCGGCGGACAGCCCGGAGGGCGTCTGCTCGATGGCGGGCAGACCGGCGAGCTCTCGCGAGCCCCAGGCCTCTGCCCGCTGCAGGTCGTCGACGGCCGGCATCGAGCCGAGCGCCGGGTCGAACTCGACGTCGCCCTGGGTGACCGTGGTGCGCAGGCGGCCCGATGAGGGGGCGCCGGGGGCATCCGGAGCATCCACCTCGATCTCGACCACGTCACCGGGCACGATCACGCTGGAACCCGCGGGCGTGCCGGTGAGGATGATGTCGCCGGGCTCGAGCGTGAAGTGCTGCGAGAGGTCGGCGACGAGCTGGGGGAGCGGGAAGAGCAGCCCGGCGGTGGTGTCGTCCTGCGCGAGCTCGCCGTTCACCCAGGTGCGCACGCGAAGAGCTGCGGGGTCGACGGCCGCGGCGTCGATGAGGTCGGGGCCGACCGGCGTGTAACCGTCGCCGCCCTTGGAGCGGACGTTGGACCCCTTGTCGTTGGCACGCAGGTCGTACAGGCCCAGGTCGTTCGACGCGGTGACGGATGCCACGTGCGACCACGCTTCGTCGACCGAGACGCGGCGGGCCGCGGTGCCGATGATGAGCGCGATCTCGCCCTCGAAGGCGAGCAGCTCGGTGCCGGCGGGGCGCTCGACCACGCCGTCGGTGCCGGCGAGCGAGCTGGCGGGCTTGAAGAAGTAGGAGGGGGCGGCGGGACGACGGCCGCGCTGGTCGGAGCGCGAGACGTAGTTGAGGTGGATCGCGATGATCTTGCCGGGGCGTGCGAGCTCGGCCATGGGGCGCCTCCTTGCATCGTGCACGGGATGACTCGGTGGTCTTGTGCGTCGTATTCGAAATCGTATATGATCCCCCAGCGGGTGGCAAGCATCCGATCACCACCCCGACAGAGTCGTCAAAGGAGCATCATGAGCGAGCAGTCACGCCGTTCTCGGGCATCTCGTCCACCCGAGGGATTCACCCCCACCGGCACGATCGCCAATGCGGCGGATCGACGCCGCGTCGTCTTCGCCACGGTGGTCGGCACCACCGTCGAGTGGTACGACTTCTTCATCTATGCGACCGCGGTCGGGCTCGTCTTCGGGCAGCTCTTCTTCGCCCCGCTGGGTGCGAACAGCATCCTGATCGGCTTCGCGACCGTGGGGATCAGCTTCCTGTTCCGTCCGCTCGGGGCCTTCCTGGCCGGCCACTTCGGTGACAAGGTCGGCCGCAAGGTGGTGCTGATGTGGACGCTCATCCTGATGGGCGCGGCGACCGCGCTGATCGGCATGCTGCCGACCTACGAGGCGATCGGCGTGGCGGCGCCGCTGCTGCTGGTGCTGCTGCGCATCCTGCAGGGCCTGTCGGCGGGAGGTGAGTGGGGCGGCGCGGTGCTGATGGCTGTCGAGCACGCACCCAAGACCAAGCGCGGCATCTTCGGCGCCTCGCCGCAGATCGGCGTGCCGCTCGGCCTGCTGCTGGCCTCGGGCGTGATGGCGATCATGACCGCGATCGCCCCCGGTGAGCAGTTCCTCGCATGGGGCTGGCGAGTTCCGTTCCTGCTCAGCATCGTGCTGATCCTGATCGGGTACTACGTGCGACGCAACGTCGAGGAGAGCCCGGTGTTCGCCGAGCTCGCGGAGCGCAAGGAAGAGGCGCGGATGCCGATCGTGCAGCTGTTCCGCAAGCACCTGCTGCTCGTGATCGTCGCCGCGCTCGTCTTCGCCGGCAACAACGCGGTCGGATACATGACCACCGGCGGCTACATCCAGAACTACGCCACGAACCCCGACGGCCCGCTCGCCCTCGAGCGCGGACCGGTGCTGTGGGCCGTCACCGGCTCGGCGGTCACCTGGCTGCTCTCGACGCTCCTGGCCGGATTCGTCAGCGACAAGCTGGGCCGTCGCACCACCTACGTCATCGGGTGGGTGCTGCAGCTGGGGGGCGTGTTCGCGCTGTTCCCGCTGGTCAACACCGGCGACATTGGCCTGATGTTCGCGGGCCTCGCGATCCTCACCCTCGGGCTCGGCTTCACCTACGGCCCGCAGGCGGCGCTGTACACCGAGCTGTTCCCGGCCAGCATCCGCTTCTCGGGGGTGTCGATCTCGTACGCGATCGGCGCGATCGCCGGCGGTGCGTTCGCCCCGACCATCGCGACCGCGCTGGTGCAGGCGACCGGCACGACGATGTCGGTCACGTGGTACCTCGCGGGCATGACCGTGATCGGACTCATCGCGACGCTGCTGCTGCGCGACCGCAGCGGCATCCCGCTCGGGCCCGACCACGAGGCCGAGCAGGCGGTGAGCCCGATCCACGGGCTCGCTCGCGCCTGAGCCTCCGCCTCTGAAGCTCTCTCAGGTCGGAGGGATGGTTCGTACGGGATCATCCCTCCGACCTGCGTCAGTCTTGGCGGCCTGTGCGATCAGCCGTCGAGGGCGGCCCGGATGACGTCCGCGGAGCGCGTCAGCCGTGCGGCGATCACGGTATCCGCGAAGCGGGATGCCACGTGCACCACGGCGAGGGCGGCAGGGCGCGCGCCGCGCAGCGGCAGCGGCACGGCGATCGACTTGAGGTTCGGGATCACCTCGTCGTGGCTGAGCGCGTAGCCGCGCTCGCGCCCGGCCTCGACCTCGGCGCGCAGCGCCGCATCGACCGCTGGCCACTCGGCATCACGCAGCTGAGCGAGGATCGCCTTGCCCGGCGCTCCCACCGTGACCGGATGCCTGGTGCCCGGCCGCTGGGCGACATTGGCCACCGCGTGGCGCGGCTCGACGCTGGTGAGGGTGATGACCTCGTCGCCGTCGAGAACGGCGAGGAAGGCGGTGTGGCCGAGCTCGTTCGCCACCGCGGTCAGCTCGGGCAGCGCCTCGGCATGCAGATCGTGCGCGACTCCGGCGGCGAGGGCGGCCATGCGCGGGCCCAGGGCCATGCGTCCGGACGCATCGCGGATGACGAGGCGGTGATCCTCGAGCGTGCGCAGCAGGCGGTAGGCGATCGAGCGGTGCACGTCGAGGCGGGTGGCGACCTCGTCGATCGACAGCGGGCCGTCGGCGAGCACCTCGAGGATGCGGATGCCGCGGCTGAGCGTCTGCGAAGCGGGCGCTGGGGTCATCGTCGGCTCCAGTTCTGTTGTGGCGTCGTACGCCTTCGTATACGATCTGTTCAATAGTAGAACGCTGTGTTCCAATTTAGAACACGCCGGAAGGAATCGACGACGATGCAGTTCCACCACCACGGCTATGTGTCCCACGACCCGCGGGTGCTGCCCGCGGCGGGCCTGGGAATCGACCGGCCAGATACGCTGCCCGACGAGGTGGACGTGCTCATCGTCGGCTCGGGACCTGCGGGCATGCTGCTCGCCGCCCAGATGTCGCAGTATCCGAACGTGAACACGCGCATCATCGAGAAGCGCGACGGTCGTCTCGTGCTCGGCCAGGCCGACGGCATCCAGCCACGCAGCGTCGAGACCTTCCAGGCGTTCGGCTTCGCCGAGCGCATCGTCGCAGAGGCCTACAACATCGGCTGGATGAACTTCTGGGGCCCCGACCCCGAGAACCCGCAGAACATCATCCGCACGGCGCGCACCGCCGACTACGCCTACGACATCTGCGAGTTCCCGCACCTCATCGTCAACCAGGCCCGCGTGCTCGACTACTTCGCCGAGGCGGCCGCCGACGGCCCCGGCCGCATCGTGCCCGACTACGGCGTCGCCTTCCTCGGACTCACCGTGCACGACGAGGGGGAGCATCCGGTCGAGGTGCAGATCGACGACAAGGGCGTCGAGCGCACCATCCGCGCCAAGTACGTCGTCGGCTGCGACGGCGCGCGCAGCGGGGTGCGCAAGGCCATCGGCCGCACGCATGTCGGCAACGCCTCCGCGCACGCGTGGGGCGTCATGGACGTGCTGGTGAACACCGACTTCCCCGACTGGCGCACCAAGTGCGCGATCAACGCCGAGGCGGGCAACATCCTGCACATCCCGCGTGAGGGCGGCTATCTCAGCCGCATGTACATCGATCTCGGCGAGGTCGCCGCCGACGACGACCACCGGGTGCGCCAGACGCCCATCGAGACCGTCATCCGCAGGGCGAACGAGATCCTGCATCCGTACTCGATCGATGTCAAGGACATCGCCTGGCACAGCGTCTACGAGGTCGGTCACCGGGTGACCGACGGCTTCGACGACGTCATCGACGGCAGCGGCCGCACTCCGCGGGTCTTCCTCACCGGAGACGCGTGCCATACGCACAGCGCGAAGGCCGGTCAGGGCATGAACGTCTCGATGCAGGACGGCTTCAACCTCGGCTGGAAGCTCGGCTCGGTGCTCACCGGCCGCAGCCCCGAGACCCTGCTCGCCACCTACGGCGCCGAGCGCAAGCCGGTCGCGCAGCAGCTGATCGACTTCGATCGCGAGTGGTCGAGCCTGATGGCCCGCAAGCCCGAGGAGATCTCCGACCCGCAGGAGCTCGCGACCTTCTACCTCGGCACGGCCGAGTTCCCCTCAGGGTTCATGACGCAGTACACCTCGTCGATGATCACCGGCACCGACGCGCACCAGGCACTCGCGGCCGGCTTCCCGCTGGGCAAGCGGTTCAAGTCGGCCGAGGTCACCCGCGTCTGCGACGGCAACGTCATCCACCTCGGCCACCACGCCCGGGCCGACGGCCGCTGGCGCGTCTACGCCTTCGGTGACGCCTCGGGCGAGCGACTGAACGCCTGGGCGGCGCAGGCGGCGCCGGTCTTCGCGCGGTTCACCCCGGCGGATGCCGACGTCGACTCCGTCTTCGATGTGAAGGCGGTCTATCAGGGGTCTTACGAGGATGTCGAGGTCACGACGGTGCCGGCGCTGTTCGCCCCGAAGACCGGACCGCTCGGCCTCACCGACTGGGAGAAGGTCTACGCCGCCGCGCCCAGCAAATGGAACGAGACGGACATCTTCGAGGCGCGTGACCTCTCGCGCGACGGCGTCGTGGTCGTGGTGCGCCCCGACCAGTACGTCGCCGCGATCCTGCCCCTCGACGCGGTCGACGAGCTCGCCGCGTTCTTCGAGGGAGCGCTGCTCCCGGCATCCTGAACCCACGCCCTCCGCGCGAAACGCAGGACTTCACACGAGACGTAGGAGCCGATCTCGAATCGGCTCCTGCGTTTTGCGCGTTCTCCTGTGATCCGCGCGGGGTCGGATGCCCCATTCAGCACGTGACAGGTGTCACGAGGAAGGCGTGACAGCGCACTCCTGCTCGCGGGACCGCGCGCCGTGAGAGTGGATGCATGACCACTCTCACCGTCCCGGCAGAACCGCCGGTGACCATCTCCGAGCGTTCGCCCGCCATCGTCCTCGAGGGAGTGCGCCGCCACTACGGCGCGAGCGACCGCCGCGTCGACGCCGTCGCCGGCCTCGACCTCACTGTGCACCGCGGCGAGATCGTGGCGCTTCTCGGCCCGAACGGAGCGGGCAAGACCACGACGCTCGACATGCTCCTCGGTCTGACGCCTGCCAGCGAAGGGCGCGTGTCCGTCTTCGGTCAGGCGCCGGCGCACGCGACAGCCTCCGGGCGCATCGCCGCCGTCCTGCAGACCGGAGGGCTTCTCTCCGACCTGTCGGTGCGTGAGACAGTCGAGGTCATCGCTTCGCTGCACAGCCGGGAGGCGCTCCGCAGAGTGCCGGAGACGCTCGAGCGCGCCGACCTGCTCAGGCTCGCACGCCGGCGCGTAGCGAAGTGCTCAGGAGGAGAGCAGCAACGCGTCAAGTTCGCACTGGCGCTGGTGGCCGACCCCGACATCCTCGTGCTCGACGAGCCCACCGCTGGGATGGACGTCACCGCCCGCCGCCGGTTCTGGGAGGTCATGCGGGCGGATGCCGATGCCGGCCGCACCATCGTCTTCGCCACGCACTATCTCGAGGAGGCCGAGCAGTTCGCCCGACGCACCGTCGTCATGAACCGCGGTCGAATCGTCGCCGACGCTACGACCGACCGGCTGCGTGCCAGCCTCGGCGCACGCACGCTCTCCGCAACGCTGCCCGCCGAGGGCGCGCGCGAGCTCCTCACCGTCCTCGATGCTCGTCCCGGCGTCACCGATCTGCGCGTCGACGCCGGCCGGGTGAGCCTTCGCGCAGCCGACTCGGATGTCGTGGCATCCGCTCTTCTCGCCTCAGGGGCGCATGATCTCGAAATCGTCGCGCCGACCCTCGAAACCGCCTTCACCACCCTGACGGAGAACTGACATGACCACCATCTCGCCCACCATGCTGCGCGTCGAGGCGCTGCGTCAGCTGCGCAACCCCTACACCCTCGCTTTCACGCTGGCGATGCCCGTCGCGATGTACCTGCTCTTCGGAGCAGGCGGCGACGTCGGCCACCTCTCCGCAGGACACGGCAACGTGTCGTTCTACATCATGGTCTCGATGGCCGCCTACGGCACCGCGGTCGCGATGAGCTCGCTCTCGTCCCTCGCAGCAGCCGAGGCCAAGCAGGGCTGGGGCCGCCAGCTCGCGATGACGCCGCTCGGCACCGCCGGATACGCGCTCACGAAGCTCATCAATGCGCTCACCTTCGCCGTGCTCGCCCTGGTCGCCGTGTTCATCGCCGGGTTCGCCACCGGAGCGCAGGCCGACGACATGTGGCGGTGGGCGGCCGCAGCGACGATCATCCTCGGAGCAGGGCTGATGTTCGGCCTGTACGGGCTCGGCGTCGGGCTGTTCTTCAACAGCGATTCCGCTGCGGCGCTGGCATCGATCTCGATGACCTTCTTCGGGTTCCTGGGCAACGTGTTCATGCCGCTCGACGGCATCATGCTCGAGATCGCCCGCTTCACGCCCATGTACGGCTTCGCTGCCCTGGCACGCTGGCCGCTCACCGACGGCACTCTCACCACCGGTCAGAGCGATCCGCTGTGGGCGCTCCTGCTGAACATGGGCGCATGGACGGCGTTCTTCGTCCTGCTCGTGGTGGCCGGCGCCAAGCGCTCGCGCGCGCGCCGATAAGGTCGAACGGTGACCACGCACGCGGTGAAGAACCCCTGGGAGCGCTTCGGGTGGTTGATGGCAGTCGTCTGGCTGGTCTTCCTGATCTACCCGGTCATGGCCCTGCTGCGCTCGCGGGCCGAGGCGCACTGGGTGGTGATCGGCTGGACTGCCATCACCGCGTTCGCCGTGCTGTACGTCATCGGATTCATTCGCGGGATGGCCGACGGCAACGCAGTGGGAGACCCTCCGCGGAAGGGTCAGTGGATCATCTTCGCCGCGCTCATCGCATGCGCGGTGGTGTCGGTGCCTGCCGAGGGTGGCTCGGCCCTGAGCTTCCTGCCGTTCATCATGTCGTTCGCCTCCTACGGTCTCACCCGACCCTGGCATTGGATCACCACGATCACCTCCCTGGCCGTCACCGCCGCGACCGTGCTGTTCGCCCCGGAGGGGCGCAGCTATGCCTCGGTACTCGCCATCATCGCCATGGTCGGTGTCGTCAACACCGTCTCCACGTGGCTCATCATCCGCTCGGCGCAGGCCGAGGCGCTGGGACGCGAGCTGGCGACCAGCGAGGGCAGGGAGGCGGTGGCGCGGGACGTGCACGACCTCGTCGGACACTCGCTCACCGTCGTGCGACTCAAGGCGCAGCTCGCGCGACGGCTCATCGACTCCGACCCAGAACGGGCCAAGGAGGAGCTGGCGGCCATCGAAGAGCTCACGGCCGAGGCCATCGCAGGCGTGCGGTCCACCGTCGCCGGTGCCCGCGTCGCAGCGCTCGCCGAGCAGCTGGCCGCGAGCCGTGAAGCGCTGCGGGCGGCCGGTATCGACGTGCGCGTCAGCGGTGAGCCCGATGCGCTGTCTCCCTCGCAGGCGCTCACCTCGGGATGGATCCTGCGCGAGGCGACCACCAACGTGCTCCGGCACGCTCGCGCGAGCATCGTGAGCGTGAGCATCGCGCCGGGGCGGTTCGAGGTGCATGACGACGGCGTCGGCTCGGGCGGCAGGGAGGGCAACGGCGTGCGGGGGATGCGCGAGCGCGCCGCGGCGGCCGGGGCCGCCTTCTCCGTGCGCTCCGACGCCGGCACGCACGTCGAGGTGACCTGGTGAGCGCCGACGCGATCCGTCTGCTTCTGGTGGACGACCAGGCGCTGATCCGCGGCGCCATGGCGGCGCTGCTGGAGCTCGAAGGCGACATGACCGTTCTCGGCACCGGGGCCGACGGCACGGACGCCGTGCGTCTCGCCGCCGAACTGCGACCGGACGTCTGCCTGATGGACATCCAGATGCCGGGGATGGACGGGATCGAGGCAACGCGTGCCGTACGCGCAGCCTGCCCCGGCACGCGCGTGCTGATCGTGACGACGTTCGCCCGCCCGGGGTACCTGCGGTCGGCGCTGGACGCCGGTGCTGCCGGGTTCGTCGCGAAGGATGCCCCGGCCGAGCAGCTCGCGGACGCGGTGCGTCGCGTGCACGCAGGACTGCGGGTCCTCGATCCCTCTCTCGCAGAGCAGAGCTTGTTCGAGGGCGCGAACCCCCTCAGCGAGCGAGAGCGCCAGGTGCTGCGTCTGGCGGCGGATGGCCGGACAGCAGGGCGCATCGCCGAGGAGGTCTTCCTGTCCCCGGGCACCGTGCGCAATGTGCTCTCCTCGGCGATCGGGAAGACCGGCGCGGCCAATCGCGCGCAGGCTGTGCGCTCGGCCCAGGACAAGGGCTGGATCTGATTCCCGAACGCAGGACTTCGCACGAAACGCAGGAGCCCATCCACGGTCGGCTCCTGCGTTTCGCGTGGTCTCCTGCGTTTCTTGCGAGGGCGCCGCGTCAGGAGTTCACGCGGATGATCTCCTGCTGGTACGGCGCGATGACCTTGCCCGAGATGCGCAGATCGAGCACCAGGAAGCGGCGCTCGGCCGGGTCTTCGGATGCCCAGGTGCGCAGGCGCTCGAGGTCGTCGAGGCTGCGCACCACGACGCCTTCGGCGCCGACTGCTCGGGCGAAGGCTGCGAAGTCGACCTGAGGAATGAGCATCGGCCCTTCCGCGAGCCCCTTGAGGCCGTAGAGGTTCACCTCGGCGCCGTAGGCGGCGTCGTTCCAGATCACCGCGATGCCGCGACCGGCGGCCGCGCGCACGGCGGATTCGAGGTCGGCGATCGCCATCAGCCCGCCGCCGTCGCCGGAGGTCAGCACGATGGTCTGCTCGGGTCGCGCGCGGGTGGCGCCGACCACGCTGGGCCAGCCCTGGCCGATCGACTGGAACGCCGTGCCGACCATCATCATCCGGTCTGGAGCGGCGACCGGCCAGTACATGTTGGCCCAGCCGATGAAGTGCCCGCCGTCTGAGACGACGACGCGGTCCTCGGGCAGCAGTTCGGCGATGCGGCGCGCGGCGGAGCGCGGGTCGAGGCGGCCGTCGGGCGCGATCTCGTCGCCTTCCGCGTAGGCGCGGGCCGCGGCGACGTCGACGGACTCCCGCCACGGCTGCGTTCCGAGTCCGGAGATCCGACCGCCGTCAGATCCACCGACCTGCGTGTCGGCGCCGACCGCAGTCGTCTCTCCGGAGTCGTGCAGCCGCGCGACCAGTTCCTCGGCCGCGAGACGCGCATCTGCGCGCACGTATCCGCCGATGTTGGCGTGCGTCGCCGCCGGTGCCACGTCGATCTGGAAGACGCGCGTGCCCGGGGCGAAGAGCTCGCCGAAGCGCATCGTGAACTGGTTGAGCGAGGCGCCGAAGACGACGGCGACGTCCGCCTCGCGCACCAGCTCCATGGCGCCGTCGGCGCCGAACCCGCCGGTCACGCCCAGGTCGTAGCGGGTGTCCGGGAAGACGCCGCGGCCCAGAGCGGTGGATGCCGTGAGTGCGCCCGTCGCGTCGGCGAGCTGCCCGAGGGCCTCGCTCGCCCCGGACAGCCAGGCTCCTCGGCCCGCGAGCAGGAACGGACGCTCGGCCGAGCGCAGCGCGTGCGCGATCTCGTCGAGCATCCCGTCTGCGAACTCGCCGCGCGGCGCGAGCGGTGCGGGGATGCGCGGCATGGGTGCCGGCGCGACGGCGCCCGCCTCGAGCGAAGCGACGTCGTACGGGATGGCCAGCACGACGGGCACGCGGTAGGTCAGGGCGTGCTCGATCGCGATGACGGTGGTCGCGGCGGCATCCGCGTGCCCGGTCGTATAGGTGCGCGCCCCGACGGCGGACGCCATCGCGATCTGATCGACATCCCACGGGCGCGGGCCGGAGGTGGGCTCGTCGCCGACGACGAGCACGAGCGGCACATGCGCCTGCACGGCTTCGGCCAGCGCTGTGAGGGTGTTCGTGAATCCCGCGCCGTACGTCGACGTCGCGGCGGCGATCCGGCCGGAGGCGCGGAAGTGCGCGTCTGCGGCGACCACGGCGCCCTGCTCGTGGCGCACAGCCGTGAAGACGGCGCCGGTCTGCTTCTCGATCGCGTCGAGGAAGTACGCGTTGCCGTTGCCCATCACGCCGAAGACGTGGTCGATGTGCTGGGCGAGGGTGAGCGCGACGTGGGCGGAGACGGTGGGCATGGTGAAGTGCCTTTCAAGACAGGAACGGAGGAACCCGTATGTGTCTCGCGCCTCACGCCGCGTCGCGGAGTGCTTCGTGCCCCTTTTTCGAGCACCGGCCTGAGCGGCCGGACCATCCGATTCTAACCGGCGGTGCGGGCCTGGCTGAGCGCATCTCGGCGCCGCAGGATAGCCTCCGCGCCGCCGTGCGTCGAGCCCGTGGCACGGGGCGTCGGCGTCAGAGAGAGTGGCTCGCTCAGCAGCAGAAACGCACCAGCACGGAGGGCGTCATGTCCGGAAACCTCGAGCAGCCTGCATCCCAGAGTGATGCCCAGACCAGCACCGCGAAAGAGCAGCAGGCGCCGCCACCCGACGACGCGCGCAAGCCGCAGACCCCACCCGAGATCGACAAGCCCTCGTGGAAGTACGCGCTCAAGCGCGCCCTCTCGGAGTTCTTGCGCGACAGGTGCACCACGCTCGCCGCTGCGCTGACGTACTACAGCGTGCTGGCGATCTTCCCCGCGCTGCTCGCCATCGTCTCGCTGGTCGGCCTGTTCGGTCAGGCCGACGAGACCACCGACCTGCTGCTCGGCGTGCTCGGACGTGTGGCCGACGAGTCGGTGGTGGAGGTGCTCCGGCAGCCGATCGAACAGCTGGCTCAATCGAATTCGGCGGGCCTCGCGCTCGTGATCGGTCTTGCCGGAGCGATCTGGTCGGCCTCGGGTTACGTCAGCGCCTTCTCGCAGGCCATGAACACGGTCTACGAGATCGACGAGGGCCGTCCGTTCTGGAAGCTGCGTCCGATGGTGCTGCTGCTGACCGTCATTCTGCTCGTCATCGCCGTGGCGATCGTGATGCTGCTGATCGTCTCCGGCCCGATCGCCGAGGCGATCGGCGAGGCGATCGGACTCGGCGAGGTCGCCGTCACCGTGTGGAGCATCGCCAAGTGGCCCGTCATCGTGATCCTCGCCATTCTCGCGCTCGCGATCCTGTACTACGGCAGCCCCAACGTGAAGCAGCCGAAGTTCCGCTGGATGAGCCTCGGCGCGTTCGTCGCGCTGGTGATCATGGTGATCGCCTCACTCGGATTCTTCTTCTACGTGGTCAACTTCAGCAACTACCAGAAGACCTACGGCAGCATCGCCGGCGTCATCATCCTGCTGCTGTGGCTCTGGATCGTGAACCTGTCGCTGCTCTTCGGTGCGGAGTTCGACGCCGAGATGGAGCGCGGACGTCAGCTGCAGGCCGGCATCGAGGCGGAAGAGAGCATCCAGCTGCCCCCGCGCGACGACCGGCAGAGCAAGAAGATGCAGGAGAAGGAGCAGAAGACCATCGATGAGGGCCGCGAGCTGCGCCTGGGCGCGGAGAACGGCTCTCACGGCGATGACGACGATCGGCCGGATGAGGGTGCGCACCGGCGCTGAGAGCCGGTCGCGGTCTGAAGCGGTCCGCGTCAGCTGTGCAGGGCGTGCTCGGCCGCGAGTTCGAGGGTGGACACCGAGCGATCGTCGAGGCGGATCGCCGTGACCGATTCGGCGGGGAGGGGAGTCCATCCGTCGCCGGCGACACCGGTCGATCCGACCGCGATGGTGCCGTCGGCGCCCTGCCGCCAGCGCAACGCGAAGTAGTCCTCGTTGTGCTCGCTCGGCAGCACGTCGGCGAGCGGAGCGAGGCGGGAGAGATCGTGATCGGTGAGGATGCTGGTGGCGCTGGCGTGCACGACCACGAGATGCTCGGCGTCGAGAACAAGGGCGTTCAGGCTGGCGAGCGGGAACAGCTCTCGCAGCATCGCGGCGACGCGAGTGGTGGCCTCGTGCAGCCCCAGACCCTCAGCGACCTTCTCACGGATGAGCGCGAAGTACATCTCGCTGTCGGTGGTGCCCGAGAGGGCGGCGACGCTCTGGGGCGAAAGCAGCGACTTCAGGCGGTCGAGCGGCTTGATCGAGCCGTTGTGCGCGAAGGTGATGCCGTCGGCTTCGAAGGGATGCGCGTTGCGGTCGTTCACCGGCAGGCCTGCGGTCGCCCAGCGCAGGTGAACGATTGCCGCACGGCACTCGGCATCCATCGCCTGCTCGAATGCGGCATCGCCGACGGCGGACCGCGCCGAGCGGTGCGCAGCGGCCGGCTGCCCCGGGGCGCTGACGCCCGCCCAGCCCCAGCCGTCGCCGTGCAGGCGCGCCAGCGAGAGCAGGCTCTCGATCCCGACTCGGCCCAGTTCGCGACGGGCGGCGGAGCGATCTGATGAGACGAAGGCGAACAGGCGGCACATGACGGAAAGACCTCGGAAATCGGGATGAGGGATGCGGCGGGCGACGCGATCCCTCCTTCGTTTCTACCTCATCTCGGCTGAACAGGCGCGGAATCCGTTGGCTCGGCATGGCATCGGTGTAACAGAATGGAGCGGTGACTGAGGCAGATATCGAGCGCGAGACGCTCACCTGGGACGGATTCGGCGACGCGACACGCGAGCTCGCACGAGACATCATCGACGGCGGCTTCGTGCCCGAGGTCGTCGTCGCGATCGCCCGCGGAGGTCTGCTGCCGGCCGGTGCCATCGCCTACGGCCTTGGCGTGAAGAACTGCGGTGCGATCAACATGGAGTTCTACACGGGGATCGGCACGGTGCTCGATGCTCCCGAGGTGCTGCCGCCCGAGCTCGACATGGAGTACCTCGACGGCCGGCGCGTGCTGCTCGTCGACGACGTCGCCGACTCGGGGCGCACGCTCGCGCTTGCCGTGCAGCTGCTGAAAGAGAAGGGCGCCGACGTGCGCTCGGTGACGATCTACACCAAGCCGTCGACGATCATCCAGCCGGATTTCGCCTGGAAGGGCACTGATCGCTGGATCAACTTCCCGTGGTCGTTCAAAGGCACGGTCGTCGAGGAGGATCAGGGCCTGCCGCCGTCGGCGTGACGCGTGTCGAGCGCGGTCAGCCGCGCAGCAGTGATCTCAGCGACTGGATCGTGTCGGCCTCCGCGGCCGACTTGTCGGGGCGGTAGCCCTTCACGCGGGCGAAACGCAGCGCGATGCCGCCGGGATATCGGGGTGAGCGCTGCACGCCGTCGATCGCGATCTCGACGACGGTCTCGGGTCGCAGGAAGACGGTGCTCGCCGTGCGCCTGGTCTCGAGCGCCGGGAAGTTCTCGGTCTGCCAGCGCAGCAGGTCGTCGGTGAGTCCCTTGAACGTCTTGCCGACCATGACGAACCCGCCCGGCTCGCCGAACTCGCCCTCGGGATCGCGGGCGCCGAGGTGCAGGTTCGACAGCATCCCCGTTCGCCGTCCCGAGCCCCACTCCGCGCCGAGCACGACCAGATCGTAGGTGAGCACCGGTTTCACCTTCACCCAGGACTTGCCCCGGCGCCCGGCCGTGTACGTCGATTCGACCGCCTTGACCAGCACGCCCTCGTGGCCGGCGGCGAGGGCGTCGCGCGACAGCCGTTCGGCCTCGTCGGCATCGTCGGTGACGATGCCAGGCATCCGCCAGTCACCGGCCACGCGCTCGAGCTCTGCCAGCCGCACGCTCAGCGGCTCGTCGATGAGGTCGCGGCCGTCGACGTGCAGGATGTCGAAGAACCATGGTCTCAGGGCCAGTTCGCGAGCGACGTCGGCTCCGAAGCGCGACATCGTCTCCTGGAAGGGACGCGGGCCACCATCCTCATCGAGCGACAGCGTCTCGCCGTCGAGGATCACGTCGTGCGCGGGCAGCGAACGCACGATCTCGACCAGCTCCGGCACGCGATGGGTCACGTCGGCGAGGCTGCGGGTGTAGACACCGACCTGGTCGCCGTGGCGGTGCACCTGGATGCGCGCCCCGTCCAGTTTGTACTCGACCGACGCCCGGCCGGTGATCTCCAGCGCCGCCGTCGGCGTGGAAGCAGTGGACGCGAGCATCGGCATCACCGGTCGCCCCACGGCCAGTCCGACCGCCTCGAGATCGCTCTCGTCACCGGTCAGCGCGATCACGGCGGTCTCGCCGAGATCGCCCGAGAGCATCGCTGCGCGGCGGACCGAGGCCGCCGACCGTTCCGAGGCACGGGCGATCGCGTCGAGCAGGACGCCCCCGAGCGCTCCGGTGCGCAACTCGCCCATCATCGCTCTGGAGAGCAGATCCCATTCCGCCGCGGTGCACCGCGCGGCGAGCTCGTGCAGCACGCTCTGCCGCGCGGCCGTCGAGCCGGCTCCGGAAGTCGCGGCCAGGGCATCCAGCGCCTGATCGACCTCTGCGATCGTGAGCGTCGCCGCTTCGGCATGAGCGAGGTCGAGGCCTGCGAGCGTGCGCCAGCCGACGCCGAGCCGGCCCTGCCGCGGTGCGGCGAGCAGCAGCCCGATCAGCGGGCGCAACTCCTCTGATGGCGCGGCCGCCAGGAGCCGGGCGAGCGCGTCGATCTTGGCCAGGCGGGACGACGTGGCAGAGACCTCGTCGGTCGCCGCGAGCAGATCGGAGAGCATCATCCCGGCATCCTCCCATCGGCCGCCGACACGAATGCAGGGGGTTGCGCGTGCCTGCGTTTCCCACCCGCCGGGAAAGGCTCGGGATGGAAAACGCCGGCGGGGGATGCCGGGTACCGGTGTTTTCCATCTCCGGCGAGCCGGATTCAGCGTCCGAGGAACTCGGGCTTGCGCTTCTGCTGGAACGCGGCGAAGCCCTCGCGGTAGTCGTCGGTATCGCAGAGCGCGGCCTGCGCGGCGTTCTCGAGATCGATCGACTCCCACAGCGCCAGCCGCTCGTCGCGGATGCGCGCGATCAGCCGCTTGCTCGCCAGGAACGCGGCCATCGCGCCGCGTGCGGCGGCGTGCGCGGCATCCTCGGTTGCCGTCTGCACCTCGTCGTCGGGGAAGACGCGGGAGAAGAGACCGGATGCCACCGCCTCGGCGCCCGACATCAGCCGTCCGGAGTAGATGAGATCGAGCGTCTTATGGGCTCCCAGCCGCTCGGCGAACAGGGCATGGCCACCGGAGTCGAGCGTCGCGCCGAGTGCGGCGAACGGCGAGCCGATCTTCGCCGACTCGGCGACGTAGACCACGTCGGTGGCGACGAGCAGGCCGAGCCCGACGCCGAGGCACGCGCCGTGCGCGGTGGCGAATGTGGGCGCGGGGAACGACGCCATGCGCTTCAGCAGCGGGGTGACGATGTCGCCGAGGTAGCCGATGACGTCGTCGTCACGCGGATCCACCCCCGAGATGTCGCGTCCGGCGCAGAACGCGCGCCCCTCGCCGCGCAGCACGAGGGCACGCACACCGGCGCCCTCCGCCTCGTCGTAGGCGGCGCTCAGCTCGCGCAAGGCGTGCTCGTCGAGGGCGTTAAGCCGCTCCGGCGCGTTCAGCGTGATCTGCGCGACGTCATCGGCGATGTGGATGTCGATCATGGCGGCTCCTTGCGGTCGGTTCCCTGGGCCTGTCGAAGAGCTCGACCCAGTCGAAGGGCAGGCCCTGTCGAACACTCACACGTCGTAGTCCACGACGAGTCGGTCGCTGGTGGGATGGGACTGGCACGTGAGCACGTACCCGCGCTCGAGCTCGTCGGGTTCGAGGGCGTAGTTCTCGGTCATGGTGACGCTGCCCTCGAGCACCCGTGCCCGGCACGTGCCGCACACTCCTCCGGAGCACGCGAACGGGGCATCCGGTCGCACCCGCAGCGCCGCGTTCAGCACCGACTCGTGCGCGCCGACCGGACTCTCGACGGTCGACGAGACGCCGTCGAGGTTGACCTCGATCCGCACCGTCTTCTCGCCCTGGCGCACCTGCACCCGGCGGGGGCCGCGCTCGGCGACGGCATCCCCGGTGGTGAACAGCTCGAAGCGCACGTGCTCGCTCGGCACGCCGATGTCGGCGAGCACCTCGCGGCACAGGTCGACGAGCGCGAACGGCCCGCACAGGAACCACTCGTCCACCGTCGACGGAAGGATCAGCGACTGCAGCATGGTGCGCAGCTTCTGCTCGTCGATGCGGCCAGAGAGCACCGGGGCCGTGCGCTGCTCGCGCGAGAGCACGTGGTGCAGCACGAGCCGAGTCGGGTAGCGGTCTTTGAGGTCGGCGAGATCCTCGAGGAACATCACGTCGCTGGTCGACCGATTCGTGTACAGCAGGGTGAAGCGCGTGGTGTCGGATGCCGTGAGCAGGGTGCGGGCGAGCGCCATCATCGGCGTGATGCCCGAGCCCGCGGCGATGCCGACCACGTGCGTGCCCTCGAGCTCGTCGAGTCCTGAGGTGAAGGTGCCCTGCGGGCTCATCACGTCGATTTCGAACCCGGGCGTCAGCTCGGTCTGCGCCCAGGTCGAGAACAGGCCGCCCTCGTCGCGTTTGACGGCGACGCTGAGGCTGGTGGTGCCGTCGCGCACCGGCGAGGGCGGGCGGCACAGCGAGTACGAGCGGCGGACTTCGGTGCCGTCGAGCTGCACCCGCAGCGCGACGTACTGCCCTGGCAGGTAGGCGTACTCGTCGGCGAAGTCGGCCGGCACGGTGAAGGTCACCTCGATGGCGTCGTCGGTGAGACGGCGCACGTCAGACACGGTGAGGGTGTGGAACCGGGCGCGGTGCCGGTCTGCGGCGATCGGCGCGGCGTTCCCGTCGCCAGTGGCGGCCACGGGCATCCGGAACAGCGGCATCAGATCGCCTCCATCAGATCACCTTGAAGTGGTCGAACGGCTCCAGGCAGGCGCGGCATTCGTACAGCGACTTGCACGAGGTCGAGCCGAAGCGCGACACCTCGCGGGTGTCGAGAGAGCCGCACCGGGGGCACTTCACCGCGAGGGTCACGCGGATGGGCCCCTCGCGATGGGCCGCGCTGCCCGACGGCGGGGCGATGCCGTACTCGACGAGCTTGCGCTTTCCGTCGTCGCTCATCCAGTCCGTCGTCCAGGCGGGGGAGAGCACGAGGCGCACCTCGACGTCGGCGAAGCCGTCGGCGGTCAGCGCGAGGATGATGTCGTCGCGGATGGCGTCCATCGCCGGGCATCCGGAGTAGGTGGGAGTGATGTCGACCGTGACGCGCTCGCCCTCGACCCGCACGTCGCGCAGCACTCCGAGGTCGGCGATGGTGAGCACGGGGATCTCGGGGTCGGCGACCGCGGCCGCGACCTCCCGCGCGCGAGCCGAGCGCTCGGTGACGGTCACCATGTCGCCCCCGGATGCCGCCGGGCGAGCACCTGCATCTCGGCGAGCAGGTGACCGAATGGGGTGGCGTGCGAGCCGCGGCGGCCGCCGGCGCGGGATGCCTTCGCATCGGGCGCCATCAGACCGGCCTCGGCGAACACGGTATCGATCACGGCGTCGAATCCCGCGCGCAGCGTCGACGGCCGCACGGCGACGCCCTCGAGCCGGTCGATCAGCGGCTCGTCGCGGAACAGCTCGTCGACGTACGGCCACACATCGGTCAGCGCCCGGATCATCTTCTCGCGCGAGAACTCGGTGCCGCCGGCGAGGCGCAGTACCCACTGCACGGCGTGGTCGCGGTGGTAGTCGACCTCTTTGAGCGACTTCGCGGCGATCGCGGCGAAGGTCTCATCCGTCGATCCGCGCAACGCCGAGTACAACTCGTACATGTACGTCGAGGCGATCAGCTGCCTCGCGATGGTCTGCGCGAAGTCGCCATTGGGCTGCTCGACCAGCCATGAGCTGCGGAACTCCGGTTCATCGCGGAAGTACGCCAGGTCGTCCTCGCTGCGGCCGTCCCACGAGCCGGCGTAGCGCAGCAGCGAGCGCGCGTGCCCCAGCAGGTCGAGGGCGATGTTGCCGAGCGCGACATCCTCCTCCAGTTCGGGAGCACGTGAGATCCACGCGCCGAGCTGCTGCGAGAGGATCAGTGCGTCGTCGCCCAGCCACAGTGCGTACTCGGCGACGTCGGCCGAGGGGGCACGATTCTCGCCGCCGGCGAGTTCGGATGCCAGCTGCCGCTGCTCGACGGAGATGTGGATGTTCACAGGTGCGGCACCCCCTCGGATGCCGTGTAGTACGTGGCGTGCCGGTAGTTCTTGCCCTCCGACGTCTCGAAGAAGGCCTCCTTGGCATCCGGATCACTCGTCGTGACGGCATCCGCCGGAACCACCCAGATCGACACCCCCTCACCGCGCCGCGTGTAGAGGTCGCGGGCGTTGCGCACGGCCATGGCGGCATCCGGAGCCACGAGCGACCCGACGTGCACGTGACTGAGTCCGCGGTTCGCGCGCACGAAGACCTCCCACAGGGGCCAGGCGGTCTGCTCGGTCACGACGCCACCTCCGTCCGCAGCGCCTGCTTGCGGGCGTACTCAGCGGCCGCCTCACGCACCCACGCGCCCTCGTCGTGCGCGGTCCGGCGGCGCTCGAGACGTTCCGCGTTGCACGGACCGTTGCCCTTCAGCACCTCGAAGAACTCATCCCAGTCGATCTCGCCCATGTCGTACTGTTGGGTCTCGTCGTTCCAGGTCAGGTCGGGGTCGGGCAGGGTGATCCCGAGGATCTCGGCCTGCGGCACGAGCATCCCGACGAAACGCTGACGCAGGTCGTCGTTCGAGAAGCGCTTGATCTTCCACTTCATCGACTGCGCGGAGTTCGGCGACTGGTCATCCGGCGGGCCGAACATCGCCAGGCTCGGCCAGTACCAGCGGTTCACGGCATCCTGCGCCATCTCGCGCTGCTCGTCGGTGCCCTGCATGAGCGCCAGCAGGATCTCGAATCCCTGTCGCTGATGGAACGACTCCTCCTTGCAGATGCGCACCATCGCCCGGCCATACGGGCCGTACGACGCGCGGCACAACGGCACCTGATTGACGATGGCGGCGCCGTCGACGAGCCAGCCGATGGCTCCCATGTCAGCCCAGGTGGGGGTGGGGTAGTTGAAGATCGACGAGTACTTCGCCTTGCCGTCGATCAGCTGCCGCATCATCTCCTCGCGCGTCGTGCCGAGGGTCTGCGCGGCCGAGTAGAGGTAGAGGCCGTGGCCGGCTTCGTCTTGCACTTTGGCCATCAGGATGGCTTTGCGCTTGAGGCTTGGCGCGCGGGTGATCCAGTTGCCCTCGGGCTGCATGCCGATGATCTCGGAGTGGGCGTGCTGCGAGATCTGCCGGATCAGCGTCTTGCGGTATGCGTCGGGCATCCAGTCGCGGGGCTCGATGCGCTGCTCGTTCTCGACCAGCTCGTCGAAGCGGCGCTCGTCGTCTGAGAGGTCGCCCTCGACGAGGGAAAGGTCTGCGGGGCTGGTCATCATCGACTCCATCGGTTTACTGACCGTTCGTTTGGTAATTCTCGCACGCAGGAGTCGGGTGGGCAAGACGGGTGTCAGCGAGCGCGGCGCAGCAGGGTGAGCAGCGCCTGACCGTAGGCTTCGGCGGGTCCGGGATGCTCGAAATCGAGGCGTTCACCGGCGATCTCGATCTCGACGACGAACGCGTCGGGCAGGCGCCGCAGCGAACGGAACGTGCCGCGCAGAAGCTCGCGCAGCTGGTCTTCCCTGGGCAGCCAGACCGCCTCCGTCAGCTGCACGGCATCGAGCGCCCACTCCGTGGTGCCGTTGAAGGCGAGGTCGGTGCCCGACGGGGTCGTGCGCGCTTCGATCGTCATCTCGCTGACGGTGAAGATGTCGGCTTCGGCCTCGAGCTCGATCTCGTCGGGCAGGTCGAGCGCGAACCGATCGCCGCTGGCCGGATGCCAGACCAGGCCGTTCTCGCGCAGGGCGACGGCGAGCTCTCGGCTGATCATGCCTCTACGCTAAGCGACCGGCGGATGCCCAGGGCGGTGTCGGCGGGGTGCGGCAGAGTGGTGCCATGGCTGCACCGACCTCGACCGACATCCGCGATGCCGCGCTCGCTGCGCTGCGTGAGCTGGTCGGCCGGCCCGACGCGACGTTCCACGACGGACAGTACGAGGCGATCGAGGCGCTGGTCGCCGATCACCGCCGCGCGCTCGTCGTGCAGCGCACCGGATGGGGCAAGTCGGCCGTGTACTTCGTCGCGACGCTGCTGCTGCGTCGGCAGGGGGCGGGCCCGACCGTGCTCGTCTCGCCGCTGCTCGCACTGATGCGCGACCAGATCGCGGCGGCCGAGCGCGCCGGGGTGCGGGCCGTGGCGATCAATTCGACCAACGCGCACGAGTGGACCGACGTGATCGCGCGCCTCGACCGCGACGAGGTCGACGTACTGCTCGTCTCGCCCGAGCGGCTGAACAACCCGTCGTTTCGCGAGAATCAGCTGCCGGCGCTGGTGCGGCGGATCGGGATGCTCGTCGTCGACGAAGCGCACTGCATCAGCGACTGGGGGCACGACTTCCGCCCCGACTACCGGCGCCTGCGCGAGCTGATCGCCGAGATGCCCGCAGGTGTCCCGGTGCTGGCGACGACGGCGACGGCCAACAGCAGGGTGGTCGCCGACGTGGCCGAGCAGCTCGGTGGCACGTCGCCGGCGGATGCCGGGGTTCTGACGATCCGTGGGCCGCTGGCGCGGGCATCCCTCCGCCTCGGGGTGCTGCAGCTGCCCGGGTCGGCGCAGCGGCTGGCCTGGCTGCTCAGCCATCTGAACGATCTGCCCGGCTCTGGCATCATCTACGCGCTCACGGTGTCGGCCGCGGTCGACACCGCCCGGCTGCTGCGAGAGCAGGGGCACGCGGTGCGCGCCTACACCGGACAGACGGATGCCGACGAGCGCGAGGAATCCGAGGGGATGCTCAAGCGCAACGAGGTCAAGGCGCTCGTCGCGACCAGCGCCCTCGGTATGGGCTTCGACAAGCCGGACCTCGGCTTCGTCGTGCACCTCGGTGCCCCGTCGTCACCGGTCGCCTACTACCAGCAGGTCGGTCGTGCCGGGCGAGCCAGTGACAGCGCCGACGTGCTGCTGTTGCCGGGTGTGGAGGACCGTGACATCTGGCACTACTTCGCCACCGCGTCGATGCCCGACCGCGAGCGTGCGGAGCGCGTGATCGCGGCGCTGAGTGATCAGCCGCTGTCCACTCCCGCGCTCGAGGCGATCGTCGACATCCGCCGCACGCCCCTCGAGCTGCTGCTGAAGGTGCTCGATGTCGACGGCGCGGTGCGGCGCGTGCAGGGCGGGTGGGTCGCCACCGGTCAGCCGTGGGTGTACGACGCCGAGCGGTACGAGCGCATCGCCGCCGAACGCCGGGCCGAGCAGCAGCACATGCTCGACTACCAGCAGACCGACGGCTGTCGCATGGAGTTCCTGCAGCGCTCGCTCGACGACGACACGGCCGCGCCGTGCGGTCGCTGCGACAACTGCGCCGGGCCGTGGTTTCCGGCCGAGATCGGCTCGGATGCGGGAGCAGCGGCATCCGGGGCTCTCGACCGCGTCGGCGTGCCCATCGAAGCGCGCCGGCAATGGCCCACCGGCGGCGACCGAGTCGGCGTGCCGGTGAGAGGACGCATCCCTGCCGACGAGCAGGCGGGCGAGGGCCGCGCGCTGGCGAGGCTCACCGACCTCGGCTGGGGCGGGACACTGCGGCAGATGTTCGCCGCCGGAGCGCCGGATGCCGAGGTGACCCCTCAGGTGCTCGAGGCGTGCGTGCGGGTGCTGGCGGGGTGGGGCTGGGAGCGGCGCCCCGTGGCCGTCGTCGCGATGCCGTCGCGGTCGAAGCCTCTGCTCGTCGACTCGCTCGCTCGCGGCATCGCCGGCATCGGCAGGCTGCCGTACATCGGCGCACTCGGCTTCGCGAACGGCGGGCCGAGTGGCGAACCGGGCGGTAACAGCGTGTTCCGTCTCGCCGGGCTCTGGGAGCGTTTCAGTGCCGAGGGGCTCGCGGTGCCGGACGGGCCGGTGCTGCTCGTCGATGACCAGGCCGACAGCCGCTGGACGCTCACCGTCGCGGCGCGCGAGCTGCGCCGGGCCGGCGCCGGCGAGGTGCTGCCCTTCGTGCTGGCGCTGCGGGGCTGAGCGTCGCCTTGAGCAGCGCGGTCCCGGCGTGAGGGTGGATGCGGATAGCTTGTTGCGGTGACCTTCACCGCGCTCAAGAGGTATGCGACCACTCTGGCGGTGGCTGTCTTCGTCACCCCTGAATTGCAGAACACCGACTACGAGTCGGGCTTGGCGCGGATCGGCGACGAGGTGTGGCACGTGCGCACAGCGAGGACCACACCGAAAAAGCCGGGAGCGTTTCTCGCTTTCTGGCAGCGAGACCCTGACGGCAGGACAGCGCCGTTCGGCGACGACGATGTCGCAGCGGGCCTACTCGTCTTCGTGCAGCATGAGAGCAGGAACGGTGTGTTCCGCTTCAGCGCCGCGCACCTCAGGGAACTGGGCATCACCGCGGGCAGGCGGCCAGGCAAACGCGGGTTCCGCGTGTATCCGAGCTGGAGCAGTGATCTGAATGTGCAGGCAATGGCCGCGCAGCGCGCTCAGGCGTCGGCCTTTCACGAATATCATCCGCAAAGCCGGCCTGAATAGCGCGCCCCGTCGGGTCGACGACAGCTACGGACGTGCTGTCAGAGGCCACCATCCGTCGTAGACCGGGCTCTGGCACTCCTCGCGCAGCGCTTCCCACCGGCGGGCCCAATCTCTGCGTGTCCGGGACGGTGGCCATGGCGTGCGTCGCAGCTCGAGGGGGAGCAGCGGATCCTCTCGAATGGCGAGCTCCAGGGCGTCGGCGAGCAGGAGCAGGCGCACGACGGCCGGCAGGCTGGGATCTGAGATGCGCCGGAGGAGCGTTTCGTCGAGTGTCGCGTAGGCGGCGAGGGTGGGCTCGCTGGGCCACAGTGCCTGCGCGATCGTTCGAGCGTCGGTCGTGCCTCGCACATTCAAGTCCCCGGTGGTCGCTGCCGACAGATAGGGCAGCGCCTCGTCTGGGAGTTCTGCGATCAGGTCGTGTGGGCTGACGTGGAGACCTGTCGAGATGGCGACGGCGCCGAGCTCGTGCAGCCCGCGGCGCAAGGCGTCGCGAGCTGCACGCTCACGTTCGGGGACTGACACGGCGATCAACCGCCACCGGCCGTCCCAGGGCGCGTTCCCAGCGTCCTGGGCGAACGCAAGAGCCAGGCTCCGTCGATCACGCTCCAGTCGCTGTCGCCCGGTGCTCGTCAGGCCGATCGTCCCTGCCCGACCCCGCCCTGTCTGCTCGATATCGCCGCTGGCGACCATGCGACGCAGCGCCAGCCGGACGGGCTGATCCTGAAGGCCAGCAAGGTTGGCCGTGTCATAGACGAGCTTCAGCGGCGCGCGTCCGGTCGGGGGGAGGAAGGCTTCGATGACGGTCCTCGGAGAGACCTGCCGCGTCATCGTCCGACCTCGAGCTCCATGGCCGTGTATCCGTCGAACCCGTATACAGGCGACAGGAGGCCGAGAGCCCCGCGCCCGACGGGTGTGAAGCCCTGGCGTTCGTAGAGGGCCCGAGCCCGGCGGTTGCGATCGATCACCGAGAGATTGACCGTTCTCGCCCCCATGCGACGGGCCTTGTCAGCGGCTGCGCTCAACAGCGAAGACCCGATACCACGTCCACGAACAGCTTGGTCGACGCAGATGCCGTCGAGCACCAGAGCGCCAGGACGTTCCGAGTGCGAGAGCAGCGATAAGACGAGACTGGCCCGCAATGCCGCGGGGACTGAGAGCGATCTTCTGAGTCGCGACCATCCGAGGTCTGCGGACCCCGTGCCGTCTGCGTGGAAGCCGCAGACTCCCACAACGGCACCATGTTCTCTGGCGATGAGCATGTTCGTGTCGCGAAGAGCGCCTTCGATGACGCGCCGCCCGGTGGCCGCATCGATGAACCCCGCACCCAGCTTGCGCCCGAAAGCCTCCCAGTACAGGGTCGCGACGCGTGGGCGCTCCTCTTCGGTGAACCCTTCCGCAACGATCGCTTCTCCCATGCCACAAATATATCCCATATGCTACGACCGTGCGCATCACGAAACGTAAGCGGACCACGTTCGCTCTTCTCGGCCTCTTCGGCGCTGTGGCGGTAGTCATCGGTACTGCTGTCGTGGGCAATAGCTATCGCTTCGAACAGACGGCGGTGACGATACCCGGCCCTGAGGGAAGCCTCTCCGGGGTTCTGACGCTGCCACCGGAAGGGTCGCCTCGAGGTCTCGTGGTGATGGTTCACGGGGACGGGCCGGTCGAGGCGACGCAGGACGGTCTCTACTCGCCGTGGTTCGAGGGAGCGGCGGATGCCGGGTTCGCGACCCTCTCATGGAGCAAGCCTGGCGTGGCGGACTCGGACGGAGACTGGCTCTCGCAGTCGATGAAGGATCGGGCGAGCGAGGTCTCCGCGGCCATCGACTGGGCTCATGCACAAGCCGGCGTCCCGACCGGAACGATCGTGCTGTGGGGAGCGAGCCAGGCCGGCTGGGTCCTTCCTGAAGTCACTCGCATCCGCGATGACATCGACGCCGTCGTCGCCGTGGGCACGGCGATCAAATGGCTTCGGCAGGGTCGCTTCAACCTCGTCGCTGAACTGGAGCACGACGGAGCGAGCGAGGAGGAGCGAGAGGAGGCGATCGCGGCAAGCGACCAGACGCGCGCTCTCCTCGAGCGGGGTGCGTCGTACGAGGAATATCTTTCATCATCATCATCATCATCATCATCAGCGCGCGCGGACCCTATGACAGAGGCGCGGTGGAAGTTCGTCCAGCGAAACGTCGACTCGGACGCGACTGCTGACCTCGCCGCCTCAGCCGCTCGCGGCATCCCTGTGCACCTCATGGTGGGCATGCACGACCGCAACGTCGACGTCGTTGAGACTGAGGAGACGTACCGATCGATCTTCGGATCGTCCCTGAGCGTGACTCACATCGACGGAGCTCACTCCCTGGCCAGACCCGTGATGGAAGAGAATGACCTCGTCGGTTTCTTCACTGGCGCTGTCTGGCCCCGCGCTCTCCTCGCGCCTGCGGCCATCGATGACTACAGGTCATTTCTCTCCAGCATCCCGTCGTCTGAGTAGATGACTCTGGCTGCGCGACACCGAGACTTCTCCTTCCGAAAGCGTCCACTGATCTGGGGATAACCACCCCGGTGAATGTCGGTGGCCCTCGTCAGAATGGAGGTATGAACAGCCCCGCCGATGCTCTCGCTCAGGTCGCCGCCGACCTGCGCGATCTGCTGTCGGGCGACGCGCTAGCGGGGCTGTCGGATGCGGAGCGCGCGGAAGCGCTTGCCGGGCTCGGGGAGATATCGCGGCTGGCGGATGCCGGCATCGTCGAGACCGTCGCCACCTCCGATGTGGACTTCGGGCATCGTTTCGGATGCCGGGGCATGAACGAGGTGCTCCGTCGGGCAGCGCTGGTTGATGCTCCGACCGCGGCGCGGATCATCCGGGCGGCGGAGCCCGTGCAGCGCGAGACCAGTCTCGTGTCGGGGGAGCGGATGCCGGCCCGCTGGCCCGCCATGCGCGAGGCGCTGCTCGACGGTGCCGTCGGTGTCGCCGGTCTGCTGGCTTCCGTTGCCCCGCTGGAGCGCGGACGGGATCGAATCACTGTCGAGCAGCGGATGTGGGCTGACGCCAATCTGGCGGCGTTCGCCCGCGGTGACGTGCTCCCCGGTGACCTCGACGATGCCGACCACGGTGATCGCCGGCAGGCGCCGCGAGCATCGGCGGAAGACCTGAAGCAGTTCGCGGCCGCCCTGGCCATCGCCCTCGATCCGGACGGCGCCGAGCCGTCAGACGAGCGTGCGCAGACGCGCCGAGGGTTCACGATCGGTCGGGAGCGCGACGGGCTCCATCCGGTGAGGGGAAACCTCACCCCCGAGCTGGCCGCGCAGTGGCAGCTCATCGATGACGCGTACAACAACCCGAAGGTCGGCGGTGCTCCCGACACGGGCGTCCGGTTCACCTTCGACGACGACCCGTGCAACGATGACGAGTTCAACAGCGACCTCCGCAAGGTGATCGATTCGCGCACTCCCGCGCAGAAGAGGCACGATGCGCTCGCCGCCGCTCTCGGGATCGCCGCTCGGCACAGCGAGATGCCCTCACTCGGCGGTGCGGCCCCGACTCTGGTCGTGCACGTCGACGCCGCCGATCTGGCGGCCGGCACCGGCTGGGCGACCCTGCCGGGATCCGAGAGCGCCGTTCCGCTGCACGTCGCGACCCACACCGCGTGCACCGGAGCCGTGCAGCGCGTGCTGTTCGATGAGGGTCGCATCGTGGGCATCAGCACCACCGACCGCGTATTCACCGTTCATCAGCGGCGCGCCATCGTCGCCCGAGATCAGGAATGTCTGATTCCCGGATGCCATGTCCCCGCGACCTGGTGCGAGATCCACCACGTGGTCGAGCACGCCCGGGGCGGCCCGACGCATACGGACAACGGCGTGCCGCTCTGCTGGTGGCACCATCGATCTCTCGGGCAGTCCGGGTGGGAGATCCGCATGAACAGCGGACTTCCGCAGATCCGCGGCCCCGCCTGGTGGGACCCCGAACAGAGATGGCGCACCCCACGACTCTCCGCCCTGCACTCGCGACGACGGCGCACCGCGGTGCTGCGGGAGTAAGCATCAGCTGGGCAGAGCCAGCGACAGATACGATCCCGCTGTGAAGCGCTATCGGATGTCGGGTTCTCTCATAGCGGCTGCGCTCGTCGTACTCCTCACATCCTGCGCTCCACCGCCCCCTGCAGATGCGTGGGTGATCGCTCCGATCGAGTACGACAATGCGATGGACGGCGACGTCGAGACCGACATGATCGACGTGACCTACCCGATGTCGCACATCGCTGTCGACACGGCCGGCGGGTTCTGGACGGAGTCGTCTGGGTCGTGGCTGCATATCGACGAGGACGACGAGACGATCCGTCGGTTCAACCTCGAGGGAGAGAAGGGCTTCCTGCGTGTTCGGGGCATGTCTGCGATCGACTCGCTCACGCTCGTCGTCTCCGGTCACATGGATGAAGATCCAGACGGAGGGCTATGGCTCTTCGACACCGCTGCGATGGCCTGGACGCCGATCGACGCTGATGCGGATGTCGTCGGCGATGTCGCCGTACTCGATGACACCATCTTCTACGTCGAGTATCTCTTCAGCGACAGCGGCGACGCGCGTTTCGTCGTTCGACGGCTGGACGAGGCGATCGTCGATCCAGCGGTCACCCCGCCACTCGAGATGAGGCATCACGAAGACGTGAAGCTGTCTGTCACGCCCGACTTGTCGATCATCGCCAACACAGGGTCTCGATTGATCGCGATCGATGAGACGGGCGAGCGCTCGCACTTCGCGAAGTTCGCAGAGGGGACACCAGTGATGGCGACGAACCCGGCCGGAGCCCGCGTATGGAGCACCACGCCGCGAGTCGCTGAGGAGCCATGGCACGTGCAGGGCGGCTCCGCCGACGCGCACCAGGTCGTCGAACGTGATGCGTTGTGCGACCTGCGGAGTATTGAGACGAGTGACGGAAAGGTCTCGCCCCCGCTCTGCGACATCCGAGCTATGGGATGGGTCGACGCGGAAACGTTGATCGTGTCCGCGGGTACTGAAGGCGCGAGCATCCTCGCGAAGATCCGCCCTCCGGTGGAGTGATCTGCTGCGCATCAGTTCGCTTGGCTGCACTCGCTCGTGGACTTCAGCGTGATGCGCGCACCACCATCGGAGGCGCTGGCAACGATGTTGATGATCGTCAGATCCCGGGCCACGAGGCGGATACCGAGATTGTCGCGAGAATCGAGTGTCCGGATCCGCACGACCCAGCCGTCCTCCTCAGGAAAGACCTCGCCGAGGCCAGCCACCCAGGCCACGCGATCGAGGCCCGGGTCGATGCGTAGAGTGCGCCGGACCGTGGCCTGATTGCCGAAGCCCTCCAGCGGACAGGGCTCCTCGACGACCTCTGCCGAACGATCGAGCACGCTGCTCGCGGCGAGCGACCCTTCAACACGGTCGAAGTACGATTCGATCTTCGCCGCCGCCGCTTCCACCGTCGGCGGCCTCGGATCGGGCAGCGCAAGGGTCACGACCCACATGGCGACAACGAGCACGCCGGCCCCGGTCGCCATCAGAAGCAGCTGCTTCTTCGGGCTGCGTCGTGATCGGCCGGGCATCCCGCGATGCTATCCAACCGTCGATGCAGACGTCTCCTCGGCGCCTCCGCGAGGGAGCCGCACTGAACCGCTCCCGCTGAAGCGTCAGAGGCGTCGCTCGTGTCGTCGTGGCTTCAGGCGGTCCGGGGCATCGGTCGCGGGCGGGAACTCGCACGTGAACCAGCCCTCGTAGCCGAAGAGGAAGCCGAAGAGTCGGTTCCGCACCTCGAGCGAGATGTGGAAGGCGCCCCTGGCGTCGTCGTAGCGCTCGTGCAGTTCCGCGCGACCCGAGAACAGCATCGGGAATCGGAACGCGATGGGCCCCTCGTAGAAGCGCTGCTCATTCGATCGCAGAACGAGGCCGCCATGCGCGTCGACTTCGAGGTGCAGATCGACGGCAAGGTGCTGATGCGTACCGAGGTAGTCCACGATCGTGGTCCGGGACGGATCGAGCACCATGGTGGCGTCGAACCGCGCCGGTCGCCGTCGCGCGCGATACTCGCGAACGAATGTCACGGTCTCTCGACCGAACGGGTCGAGGTACGGGTAGTTCTCGATGACGAAGGGCACGTTCGTGCCGGTGTACGCGACGAGGATGTGGCGCAGCCGGCCGATCAGCAGAAACGGAACCGTCCACCATGGCCCTCTGCGAATGCGGCTCATGGTCCCTCGTCCGACGCACCCGTAGCCGTTCGCCAGTGAGATCCCGAAACGCCGCTGCATCATGGGGTGCAGGCGCCCGAAGGCCTCCTCGCCGAGCGCAGCCCGAAAGATCGCCGTATCGCTCACGGGACACTCACCTGCTGAAGGGTTTCGGGAGCTCCCGCCATCGCGCCGTCGCGCGGTGGGGCAGTGCGACACCGTGATGCGCGGGGTCGGTCCGAACGCCAGAGCCACGTGACAGACAGCAGCGGCCAACTAGCTGGTTCTTCGCCCCGCTCAGCCCAGATCCGCAGCCGGTCGAAGCTCCAGGCCGTCATCCAGAGGATCAAGGGGCGCATGACCAAATCGGCGACTCTGCCCCATCCCGGTTGGTAGTCGTATCCGGTGATGAATCGCACCCCTTCGTCTGTCGGCACGTAGCACCAGTATCCGCGACCGTTGCGCAAGGGCGACACGCGGTCGTCGGTCGAGAACGCGAGCGCGGATGTGCGGGTGCCGTCAGCGCGGGACTTCTCCCCGAGCGAGACACCCACGCCACGGATCACGTGCAGCGGTAAGGCACGTTCATACCGGAACAGCGACCGGCCGGTCGGGTCGACACCGGTCTGCTCGATCCTGCTGAATCGCAGGTCCCACCTCGGGTGGAGCTCGGGATCCTGCGTCAGTTCCCAGATCGTCTCCATCTCAGCGCGGATGAGCACCTCGACGTACAAGGCCCGCGACCGACGCATACCCGCCCCCCTCCGGCTCGATATTCGCCGACACCGTTGAGAGTCGACGCTACCGCGTCGGCAGTGATCGCGGCGACGCTCAGCTGCTCGATCTGGTCATGACCTTCTTGTTATGGAAAGCGATGACAAGCAGCGCGGCGATCGGGCCGGCAAGAACGATCGCGAGAGGCCAATACCAAGCGCTCGTGCTCAGCATCGCAGCCCCGAAGACGATGAGACCCGCACCGGTTGCGCGCAGAGCGAGCGACCGGGCCGGAACCGCATCGGCGTTTCGGTAGAACGGAATCCTGGTCGCCGGATTGGCGCGCAATGTCATTGTGAGCGCCACGTGAAAGAGCAGCACGCCCACCGTTGCAACGAGCCAGCCGAACACGAGCATGTGATCGAGGGTAGCGACCTGCTGTAGGACCGCAGACGGCACCACCATCTTCCGCGGACGATTGTTCCCGGTGCAGACCGCACGATCTCCGGAAGACGGCGACCGATCGGTGTTCTGTCTATGACGCCCTATCCGTGGAACGATGGCTGCATGACCGGTCCGATCTTCGCCATTGTTTGTGTCCTTGGCATCATCGTTCCGCTGGCCCTCGGTTTTTTGCCGAGCCAGCGCAAGCGTCGCGCTGCCCGTTTCTGACTCCAGCGTCGCGCTCGGTCGCGTGGAGCGGCAACGCTGCGCCCGCGCCGAAAACGATCGTTTACGGCGCGGTCCAGATATCGGGCTCGGAACGGTCGCCACAAACGCTCGTCATAAGCACCAAACGGCAAGGGTTTCCGGCTGATCCTGTGAAGACGCGCTGAGCGCCTTACGCGCGTGGCAAGGCGACGGCAGCTTTCTCGTAACCCATGGGATACGAGACCGACCTTGCGGTTCGGAACAGTGTCAGCGATCAATCGACGTTGGCGAGGCGACTCAGCGAACGAGGCGGGCGATCGCCTGAGACGCTTCCCGGACCTTCTCTTCGGCGATGTCGCTGCCGGCGCGAGCTGCATCTGCCACACAGTGGCGCAGGTGGTCTTCGAGGAGCCCGACGGCAACGCTCTGCAAGGCGCTGGTCAGTGCGGAGATCTGAGTGAGGATGTCAATGCAGTACTTCTCGTCCTCGACCATGCGGTGGATGCCGCGTGATTGTCCTTCGATGCGCTTGAGGCGAGCAAGGTAGCGGGCTTTGTCCGTGATGTACCCGTGCTCTGCGTGGTTGCAGGATGTTGTAGCGACGGCGGTATCAGTCATCTGGATCTCCGGCGGTTGTGGTCAGCGGTTCAGGATGACGCGGGTCGTGGTGTCGGGGCGGAGGTCGAGTCGGCGCAGCAGTTGGGCGTTGAGAGCGACGACGATGGTGGATAGTGACATGAGAATCGCTCCGACCGACATCGGGAGCACGAATCCGATGGGGGCGAGGACGCCGGCGGCGAGGGGGACGGAGATGATGTTGTATCCGGCAGCCCACCAGAGATTCTGCTTCATCTTCCGGTACGAAGCCCGTGACAGTTCGATCACGGAGAGTACCGAGCGGGGGTCGTCGCTTGCGAGGATGACACCAGCCGACGCGATCGCGACATCTGTGCCTGCACCGATCGCCAGCCCAACGTCGGCCTGCGCGAGGGCAGGGGCGTCGTTGACGCCGTCGCCGACCATTGCGACCTTACGGCCCTCGTTCTGGAGTTGTTGGACCTTTGCGGCCTTGTCCTCCGGGCGTACTCCGGCGAAGACGCGGTCGATGCCGAGGTCTTGCGCGACAGCCCGAGCCACGGCATCCGCATCGCCGGTGATCATCACGACCTGCACGCCGAGCGCGTGAAGGGCGTCGACGGCTTCCCGGGACTCCGAACGCACCTCGTCGGCGAGCTTCAGGGCTCCGACGACGCGCCCGTCCTGGATGACATGGAGGATGATCGCGCCATCCGCACGCCACTGATCGGCGACCGGAAGCTCATCGGCGTTCTCCTCGGACAGCAGATGAGGTCCCCCGACTCGGATGATCTTCCCCTCAACGGTCGCCGTAACGCCCACAGCAGGTGACGAGGTGAACTCGACGCTTCGGGGGACGGTGAGCTTCCTGTCGGCGGCCGCGCGGACGATGGCCTTCGCGAGCGGGTGCTCGCTGTCGGCCTCTGCGGCGGCCGCCAGCGCGAGCACCCGGTCAGGGTCGGCGCCATCGGCAACGGAGACCTCGGAGACGACGGGCTCGCCCTTGGTGAGGGTGCCGGTCTTGTCGAACAGCACTGTATCGACGGTGCGCATGCTCTCGAGAGCGAGCCGGTCCTTGACGAGCACGCCGCCCCGGGCGGCGCGCTCGGTGGCGATGGAGACGACCAGCGGGATGGCCAGGCCCAGGGCGTGCGGGCACGCGATGACGAGCACCGTGATCGTGCGGATGACAGCAGCGTCAGGCAAGCCGACCAACGTCCAGACGATCGCGGTGATCGCCGCAGCACCCAGGGCGAACCAGAACAGCCATCCGGCGGCGGTGTCAGCGAGGCGCTGAGCACGAGAAGACGAGCTTTGCGCTTCAGTGACGAGACGTTGGATGCTGGCGAGGGTCGTGTCGTCGCCGGTCGCGGTGATCTCGACGCGAAGCCCGGAATCGGTGGCAACGGTGCCGGCTGTGACGTGGTCGCCGCTGCCGCGTTCCACGGTGCGGGACTCGCCCGTGACCATGGACTCGTCCATCGAAGCCCGTCCGTCGACGATGCGCCCGTCCGCGGGGACGCTACCACCCGGCCGTACGATGACGACGTCACCGACGACGAGATCGGACGGTGAGACCGTGACGACCTGGTCATTCTCGACGCGCTCTGCCTCATCCGGGAGAAGAGCGGCGAGTGAGTCCAGGGCGGAAGTCGTCTGGGCGAGGGAGCGCATCTCGATCCAGTGCCCGAGAAGCATGATGACAATGAGGAGGGCGAGCTCCCACCAGAAGTCGAGTTCGTGATGGAGCACCCCGAGCGTCGCGCCCCAGGAGGCGGCGAACGCGACGGTGATCGCGAGGCCAATGAGCAGCATCATGCCGGGCTTGCGAGCGCGGAGCTCGCTGACTGCACCGACGAGGAACGGCTTTCCACCCCACGCGTACATGACAGTGCCCAGCACCGGGGATACCCATGACAGACCCGGAATATCGGGGAGGGTGTAGCCCAGGATCATCGAGAACATGCCCGACAACGCGACCGTGGGGACAGCGAGGACGAGCATGATCCAGAACAGGCGACGGAACTGCCCGACGTGGTCGCCATGGCCTGCATGACCGCCGTGTCCAGCGTGGGTGTTGTGACCGGAGGGCGCGTTGTCGCTTCCGTGGTCCCTATGACTGTGCGCGGCCGCGTCTGACTGCGGTGCATGCGCCATTGCTTGATGTCCCGCGTGCGCATCGTGGTCAGTTTCGGTCGTCACTGCGGGGGTCGACGCCGCGTGGTCGTGGTGTGCGTGGGTGTGCTCTGCGCCGTCGTTACGCGGGTGGCTCATGGGCCTATCCTCCTCGGAATTGAGAACCGTGGGGCCGACTTGTGTGGCGTGCCTCGCACGGTGAAACAGTGTCAGGCAGCAGCGGTGGCGTACTTAGCCGGGTCGGCGTCGAACGCGGGCCCGCATCCGGCGCAGCAGAAGTAGTACCGGGTGCCGTCGTAATCTCGGTACAGGCCGGCAACTTCTGCATCCGCCTTGATGACGGTGCTGCCTACCATCACAGGACATTCGGCGAGATCCTCCGCGGGCGGGGTGAGGAGATCCTTGCGTCCTTCGGCGTCGACGGAACCGTGGCTGTTGCGGCTGCAGCAGGATCCAGTGGAGTCGGACATGTTTTGTTCCTCTTTCTCTCAAACACCGGAGTCCGGCGGCGGTATGCCTAACGATATACCCCCTAGGGGTATTCCGCACTAGGATGTACATGGCGGCGCTGAAGGATCAGGGCGGGTGGCCGCATAGATCGTGGTGTTAGCATCCTGGACGGAATGGAGGAGGCCGAGCATGCACGTCGCAGTTCGTGGCGCACGTCCGCAGCTGTCGTTGCGCGCGTTGTTGATGCTCGGCGGGGCCACGCTGATGGTTATCGTCGGCTTGCTGGCGATGCATACCTTCACCTCCGAACCTGCGGGACACGGATCCGTCGGACTCACCCACTCCGCAGCTGGGGAGGAGCACGCCACCGCAGCGGCGTCAACCGTCGCGAGCGAGTCCACCGCGTGTGAGGGTGCGTGTCATGTGAGCACCGGACATGGGCAGGGTCACAACGAGATGCTGACTGCGTGCGTGCTGGCGTTGCTTGCCGGTCTGCTTCTCCTCCTCCCTCCGATATTGATTCATCGTCACGGGCTGCCCCCTCACCGTGGTGTAAGCCTGGTGAGGTGGGAAGCGATCGGGATCCCTCCCCGGGCACCCTCGCTGACGATCCTTTCGATAAGTCGCACCTGAGTAGTCGCCGCCGACCCTGATAGGTCGGATTCCTGGCGCCGTCTGGCGCCATCATTTGCGAACCCTCACACGACGTATCGAAGGAACAACCATGAATAAGAAGATTCCCGTTGCTGTCAGTACGGGTGTACTGACCCTTGCACTGGTTCTCACCGGCTGCGCTGACAACACCACGGCACCGTCCAGCGAATCCACCTCCCCGTCTCAGTCGTCGTCGACTTCGGCAGCGAACGAGGCTGACGAGATGTTCGTCACGATGATGATCCCTCATCACGAGCAGGCGATCGAGATGGCCGACATGCTGCTCGCTAAAGACGGTGCCGACGCACGCGTGGTGGAACTTGCCGAGGAGATCAAGGCGGCGCAGGGCCCCGAGATCGACAAGATGCTCGGATGGCTCGAAGACTGGGGTGTGGAGTATGACCCCGACTCCATGGGAGGCATGGATCACGGTTCGATGGGCGGTGACGACAGCATGATGTCCGAAGAGGACATGACCATGTTGGAGAGCGCGGATGCTGTCGAGGCGAACAGCCTGTTCCTGGAGCAGATGATCGTGCACCACGAAGGTGCCGTCGACATGGCGCAGACGGCGCTTGATGATGCGCAGAACCCGGACGTCCTCGAGCTCGCGCAACAGGTGATCGACGACCAGACGGCGGAGATCGCCACGATGCAGGAACTCCTCGGCCAGCTGTAGGAATCCTCCGGGCGGGCCGGTATCCGATCGTCCCGCCCAGATCTGTGTCATCCGTGCTGCCCCATTGCGGCAGCAGTCAGACGTCGGCGTGCTCTTGCTGCGCGTCGTGAAGCCAGGCCCGCTTGAGGCCACTAACGGAAACCATCATGAAACGCTCACTCCTTCTCGCAACCGTCACTGTGACCGTCCTGGCGACTGTCGCCACCGGATGCACCGCGACACCGCTCGGCAACCCGGACTCAGCTCCCCGCATCGACCACATCCACGGCATCGCTGAAGATCCCCGGGGCGATGATCTGCTGGTGGCCACGCACAACGGAATCTTCACTCTCACACCCGATGGGGATATCTCCGGCCCGATCGGCGGTCACGCCTTCGACGCCATGGGATTCACGGTCTCGGGAGACGCGCTGTTCGCCTCCGGGCATCCCGGCGAAAAGACCCCGGCCGAACTCGGATCGCCCAACCTCGGCATCATCCGCAGCGACGACTACGGGAACACGTGGTCGCCTATTGCTCTCAACGGAACCACCGACTTCCACATCCTCACCGCGGCCCCGGACGGCACCCTCTACGGCGTCCCCTCTAGCCAAGTGAACCTGCTCACCAGCACAGACGAGGGCAACAACTGGACGGAGCGTGCGTCCCTCGGCGCCGCTGATCTCGCGGTCACCGAATCCGGTTTATACGCTGCAGCCGAAGAAGGCGTTCTCTTCAGCAGCGACGGCGGTAACACATTCACTCCAGTCGACGGAACACCTGTGCTCTACGCGCTGGAGGCTCGCACTGACGGCACTCTTCTCGGCGCAGGCACCGATGGCGTCCTGTGGACAGAGGATGAAAATGGAACCTGGCATCAGCTCGAATCGCTCCAAAGCGCCGTTCAAGCCCTCACTGTCATCGACGACCGCGTCATCCTCGTCGATGACCGGGGCATCGTTGAAGTCTCACCGGACAGCACCACTGTGCTGAGTCCCGCCCAATAACGCGGCCCGTGCCCAAGGATTCCTCGTGAAAGCGCCCAAGAACCCCTTTCGGAACCTCGTGTTGTTCGTCATCGTGGCGACGATCGCCGTTGTCCTCCTCGCCGCTGCTAGTTTTCTCGCGATTGGAGCGATCTTCTGATGACCCCCACCGGCTCCAGATCACCCTTCGACCCGCTACACCATCTGACGGCCGTGCACTCGTCCTCACCCGGCGCGCCTTCGCCTCGCAGTCCCGCGGAGCGGACGCATCGAAGGCTCGTGCGTCTTGGATATATGCTCTTGATCTGCGGTCCAGCCCTCGCGCTCGCGCATCTGATCAATGATGCCCAATCGACCGACGTCGCTTGGTGGACGTACACGATCGCCAGCTTTGACATCGCCGTAATCATGGTCATTGCCGCCCTGGCTCTGATCCTTCGAACTCCACCCAGTCACGCTGCAGAAACGGAATAATCGTCACCGCACAGCAATCGCTGCGACGATGATCTGCCGCTGAACTACCATGCCCTCCCGGGGTATTCAACGGGGTCCTCGGGAGCGAGGTGCGGTCGTAGTTTGAAGACTCCACAATGACGAGAGGAGCCACTATGACTGTCGCGGCGGAAATGCTCCGCACCTACCCGAAGGACCTTGGTCAGGCTGACCGGAAGGTGCTGGTGGAGTGTATCGAGGCGTGCGTTGAGTGCGCGCAATCATGCACCGCATGCGCCGACGCGTGCCTGAGCGAGGAAATGGTTGCCGAGCTGACGAAGTGCATCCGCACGAACCTGGACTGCGCCGACCTCTGCGAAACCACCGGACGCATCCTGTCCAGGCACACCGGGTACGACGCCAACCTCACCCGCGCGACCCTCGAAGCGTGCCGCACGGCATGCGCGAGCTGCGCCGACGAGTGCGAGAAGCACACGATGCACGAACACTGCACGGTGTGTGCTGCGGCCTGCCGGCGATGCGAAGACGCCTGCGTCGCGCTCCTCGCAACGCTCTGAATAGCCACCTCGACGGCGTCCTGCAGTTCTTCGCTACCCGCATCAATCCAGTGATGCCCGTTGACCGAGCCGAAGCAGACTAGCGAGCGCTCTTGCGCCACACGTCGTCATCAATCGCGCTACCGCGCAACGAGCTGAGACGAACAGGTGAGGCATATGTCGAAGGACACGCACGAAACAAGTGGACGACAAGCGGGGACGAAAAAGCACGGATCGCTGACGATGTACTTGCGATTCGCGGCGATGATTCTCACCGGCATGGTCGTGATGTATTGGACGATGTTCGCTGGAGTGTGGGAATGGGGGCACATACGCTTCAGCGAAAGCCGCGTCTTCATGGCGCTCACTATGGGCGGCGCCATGGGGCTGGTCATGCTGGCCTGGATGCTCAACATGTACAAGCACAGGAAAGCGAACATTGCGGTCATCATCGTCAGCGTTCTCCTCCTCGGAGGAGGCATCGCCCTCGACCGCAGCCAGATCACCGTCGACGACACCGCGTACATGCGCGCAATGATTCCGCATCACTCGCTCGCGATCACCCGATCCGAGCGAGCACAGCTGCAGGATGTCCGCGTCTGCGAACTTGCGGTTGAAATCAGTGAAGCGCAGCGCCGGGAGATCCTCGAAATGGACTGGCTCATCGCCGACATCGAAAGCAACGGACTCGCGCTGACGGCCGAGGACGCGCAAGACCGACCCGTTCCAGACTTCGAACGGGCAGCCGACCGCCAGTGCTCGGACGACGGATGACGATTGGTAGCGATAATCGGCCGATCATGGCTTGTGCTCCGAGAGCCTGCCGGAAACGATCGTTTACGGCGCGGTCGCGGCGCGGGCGCCTGGGGGGCCACCGCTAACGTTTACCGCAACCCCGATACGGCAGGCGTTTCCGGCGTGTCTCATCTCCCGCTGCCCGAAGTGTCGCGCAACAAGTTGACGGCTCTACTGGTGACCGGGCGTAATCAAGACCGGCGTATTCGGAGGAACCTGCGCGGCTGTTTCACGAGCTCAGCGAGCGGGATGCCTGTTCGAGTGTGTCGGTGACGACTCGGTAGTACGCCCAGCGCCCTCGCTGTTCGCGGGTTGCCAGGCCGGCATCGACGAGCAGCTTCATGTGATGCGAGACGGTGGGTTGGGACAGTCCCACGGGGTCGGTGAGGTCGCAGATGCAGGCCTCGCCGCCGTCGGATGCCGCGATGAGCGAGAGTAGCCGCACGCGCGTCGGGTCACCCAACGCTTTGAACGTGTGGGCGATCCGCTCAGCTTCATCGGCCGTGAGCACCCCGCCGGTAACCGGCGAGCAGCAGACCGCCACATCGGTCGGCAGGAGAGTGAGAGGGGAGGGCATGATCGAATCCTCTCACGTCGTATTGACATTTGTCGATGCATCGACAAGTCTCGATGCATCGAGGTTTGTCGATACGTATTGGAGAAGGCTGATGGAGAGCACGTTGCCCGTCGTTGTTATCGGTGCTGGTCCGCAGGGGCTGGCCGCGGCTGCGCATCTGGTGGAGCGCGATGTCCCGGTCGTGGTGTTGGAAGCAGGCGACGGCCCTGCCGCGGCTGTGCGCGAGTGGGGGCACGTGCGGTTGTTCTCTGAGTGGCCGGAACTGGTTGATGCGGCCGGGGCTCGCATTCTCGAGCCCACTGGCTGGACCGCCCCCACGACGGGATATCCCACAGGGGAGCAGTGGATTAGCGGGTATCTCGCACCCCTCGCCGCCGAGTTGGGCGAGCGCATCCGCTTCGGTTCGCGAGTCGTCGGAGTGTCTCGCCTTGGGCGTGACCGACTTGTCGACGCGGGTCGTGGAGAGCAGCCGTTCACCGTGCACGTGCAGCCCGTGGAAGGCGACGAGTATCGGTTGCAGGCTCGGGCGGTCATCGATGCGTCGGGCACGTGGGCTACTCCGAACCCCGCTGGTGCTGACGGCCTGCCCGCACTCGGAGAACAGGCCTCCGCGGATCTGCTGTCGTACCGCATTCCCGACTTCCGCGATCGTGAGCAGTTCGGTGGCAAGCACACCGTGGTCATCGGGTCCGGCCACTCAGCGGTCACCGCCGTTTTGGCGCTGGGGCAGATGGCGCGCCGCGACCCGAACACGACAGTGACCTGGGCGCTGCGGCGTGCTGCCGCGGGCAACGCTTTCGGAGGCGGCGAGGCCGACGAGCTGCCCGCTCGCGGCGCGCTCGGCATCAGGGCTGAGGAGTTCGTCGACGCCGGCCTGGTTTCTCTCGTCACGGGGTTCCGCGTGGAGCGTGTCACCCGCGACGGTGAGCGGCCGGTGCTGGTCGCCGAAGACGGCCGCACCCTCACCGCCGATCGGGTGGTGGTCTTGACCGGTTTCCGCCCGGATCTATCGTTCCTGTCGGAGCTGCGTCTGGAGCTGGACGCGACGTTGCAAGCTCCGGTGCGTATCGCCGCGGAAGTGGATCCCAACGTGCACTCGTGTGGCTCCGTCGCCGCCACGGGCGCGGTCGACCTGGCTCAGCCAGAACCGGACTTCTACTTGGTCGGCGCCAAATCGTATGGCCGAGCACCCACCTTCCTCGCTCTGACCGGGTATGAGCAGGTCCGCAGTGTCGTCGCTGAGCTGGCCGGCGATCACGAGGCCGCGCGCCGAGTCGAGCTTGTGCTGCCGGACACGGGAGTGTGCGGTGGGGCGGGACTGTTTGACGCATCCGGGGCATCGCTGGGCGGTTCGTGCTGCGCGCCGCCCGCTCAGGTCCTCCAGATCGGCCGCATGCCGGCATCCGTCTGACGAGAGGGAGTCGACGATGGACCCGCATTTCGCTTTCGAGGTCTACAAGCGGAGGGAAATCGGACTAACGCGGCGGCTGGAGTTTCAGCGTGTGGCGCGGGAGAGAATCGACGCAATACACGGGACTCCGCGGGAAGGCTGGCGCTCCCGCGTGCAGCGATGGTGGAAGGTGTCGTTGTTCGGCCGCGTGGCTCGCCCATCGCCCGTCGCATGCTGCGCCACCGCGGTCGCCTGCTGAGCAGCCGCGCCGGGGCCGGGTTCGTACGGCGCTTCTCAGGTGAGAATCGCCGTACGAATCTTCTCGGCCACCGCTTCGCGCAGCGGGCGAACAGCGTCAGCGTCCCACGATTCCGGGTTGGGGAACGACCACTCCAGAAGTTCCCCGCGAGGCGTCGACGGCAGGGTGAGCCCGGGCTTCATCAGGACCACGACGTCGGCGGCGTCCAGGTCGTCGACGGTGACGGCGCGCGGCACGCGATCGGTGATGTTCATTCCGAGTTCTGCGACAGTGGCGGCCACGGCCGGATTCACTTCATCGGCGGGGGAGAGGCCCGCCGACGTCGCGGTGAAACGGTCGCCGGCCAGGTGCTCCAGGAGCGCTGCGCCGAGCTGCGAGCGGCCGGCGTTGTGCTGGCAGATGAAAAGGACGGTTGGGGGAGCGTCAGTCACAGGTTCTCTTCCGGGTTGGGTCAGCTGGCGGCGAGACGGGGAGCGAGTTCCGCGATGCGGCGCTCCAGCTCGTCGTATGCGGTATCGAAGGCGTCATCGGTGCCGATCCGCACGGGGTCGGGGATCGACCAGTGCAGGTGCCCCGTGACGCCGAGTTCTTCGTGAGCGTTATCGCACACCGTCACCACGAAATCCGAATCGGTCAGTACCGAAGTTAGGGCGCGCGGTGACTCCGTTGGCAGCGCGAGGGCGTGGCGCTCGGCTGTGGCAACCGCGCCCGGATCTATCCGCTCGGCTGGGTGCGTTCCTCCCGATGATGCCGGGATGCTGCTGCGGGTAGACCACAATGCCGCAGCAAGCTGCGACCGGGCGGAGTTCGCCGTACAGACGAATACGATGCGATCTGCGCGCTCCACTCGGCCGGGGGTGAGCCCGCGAAGTGCGGTTTCGGCTAGGCGAACGTAGCTGCGCCGTTTGTCAGCCTCCGAGCGGGAACGCGAGACCATCCCCACGGACTCCAGCACATTCAAATGGTGTGTGACGAGGTTGGAGGGAAGGCCCAACGTCACCCCGATTTCGGTGGGGGAGAGGTCGCCCAGCGTGAGACGGTCGACGATCCGCAAGCGAGATGGGTCACCCAGCGCGGCGTGCTTCGCCGCCCGAGCCTCCACCTGATAAGTTCGTTCAGTGTTCATTGTTTCAATCTTGACTGAACTACCCCTCTCGGGTCAAGATAAGCCGACATGAACATTGCTACCCGCTCCCCGTCCGAGCCCGCGCGACCTCACATGCTGCGCCGAGCTGCTGCCGAGTTCCTTGGAACCGGCCTGCTCGTCACGATCGTTGTGGGTTCCGGCATCGCTGCGCAGCGCCTCTCACCGGATGACGTCGGCCTCCAACTGCTGGAGAACAGCCTGACCACCGCGCTCGGTCTGACAGTCCTGATCCTCACGCTGGGCCCCGTATCTGGCGCGCACTTCAACCCCGTGGTGTCGATTGCGGATTGGCTGCTCGGACGCCGCGCCCGGACGGGACTCCCGCTGCGCGACCTCGCCCCGTACGTGCTCGCGCAAGTTCTCGGCGGGATCGCCGGAACGTTCTTGGCGGGAGTGATGTTCGACGCCACCCCCGCGCTCTCATCGAACGACCGCGCGACCGGTGGACACCTGGTCGGGGAGGTGGTCGCCACGGCGGGACTGGTGCTGTTGATCTTCGCGCTCGCGCGCACGGGCAAGGGATCGACCACGGCGGCCGCAGTCGGTGCGTACATCGGCGCGGCGTACTGGTTCACAAGCTCTACCTCGTTCGCGAATCCCGCGGTGACGATCGCCCGCACGTTCACCGACACCTTTGCCGGCATCGCACCCGCCTCTGTCGCGCCGTTCATCACTGCACAGCTCGTCGGAGCCGCGGTCGGCCTCGCTGTGCTGCTCGCCCTCTACCCGACTGCCTCCCGCACGGCCGGCGACGTCGTGGTCCCTCAGCAACTCGAAAACCAGCCCTGAAAGGCATCCTCATGCATCTTGTAGCGATCGGCGGAAGCGACGCCGGAATCTCCACCGCCCTCCGCGCCCGCGAACTCGACCCGTCCGTCGACGTCACCGTCGTCGTGGCCGACGCCTACCCGAACTTCTCGATCTGCGGCATCCCGTACTACTTCTCCCGCGAAGTGCAGCCCTGGCAGTCCCTCGCCCACCGCACCCACGCGGACCTCGAAGCCACCGGCATGAACCTCCGACTGGACACCCTCGCCACGGGCATCGACGTCTACGGCCGACGACTCACGGTCCGCGACGCGAACGGCAGCGAATCAACGATCGCCTACGACGAACTCATGGTCGGCACCGGAGCATCCCCGTCAACCGCCGGCATCGCAGGTCTTGACCAGCTCGGCCCCGACGACGGCGTGCACCTGTTGCACTCAATGGGCGACACGTTCGCGCTCGAGAAGTACCTCGACGAACATCAGCCCGAGACGGCAATCATCGTCGGAGCTGGCTACGTCGGCCTCGAAATGGCCGAAGCGCTCACTGTGCGGGGCCTTCAGGTCACCCAGCTGCAGCGCGGCCCCGAAGTCCTCTCCACCCTCGATCCCGAACTCGGCTCCCTCGTCCACGACGAACTCACCCGACACGGCGTCGACGTCCTCACCGGCACGCGCGTCGAGGCCGTCACTCGTGAAGCCGGACGAATTGCCGTGGTCGGAAACCGCGAAGGTGAAGCGTTCTCCCGCACCGCTGATGTGGTGCTCGTCGTCGTCGGCGTGCGACCCAACACCAGCCTTCTCGCCGCAGCCGGCGCAACCATGGGAGCGGGCGGCGCTGTCGTCGTCGACGAGCGGATGCGTACCGGCCTGCCGAACGTGTGGGCGGCCGGCGACGGGGTGGTCACCCATCACCGCCTGCTCGGCGTCACATACCTTCCTCTCGGCACCACGGCGCATAAGCAGGGACGCGTCGCGGGGGAGAACGCGATCGGTGGGGATACACGGTTCGCCGGGAGCCTCGGCACTCAGGTCGTGAAGGTCTTCGACGTCGTGGCCGCACGCACGGGGCTTCGTGACCACGAAGCGACAGCCGCCGGTTTTGCCCCGCACAGTCACACCGCGATCGCGGACGACCACAAGCAGTACTACCCGGGCGCCACGCCCATCAGTATCCGCATCACCGGAGACACCAACGACGGCCGTCTGCTCGGCGCGCAGCTCGTCGGCACCCGCGGCGCGGTAATCTCTAAGCGCGTCGACACCTACGCCACAGCTCTGCACCACGGCATGACCGTCGCAACGATGAGTGACCTCGACCTCTCCTACACGCCCCCGCTCGGCTCCCCCTGGGACGCTGTGCAGGTCGCAACCCAGGCGTGGGAGCGGGAAACGCGGCGGTCGGCATCGGCGCTGCGTCAGCCTGCTGCCTAGGATCGCTCTGGAGGGGGGCACTCCGGTCCACCGAACGACGCTAGAAGCCCCCCAGTCCTCTTTCGAGCTTTGGCGATTGGTCACCGGTGACTGTATAGTTCAGCGTGTGCTGACTATTGCTTCCCGTATCGATGTAATGAACCGGCTTGGCCGGGCGATGGCTGATCCGACGCGCTCACGGATCCTGATGACCCTGCTCGAAGGGCCCAGTTATCCGGCCGTCCTCTCGCGCGATCTGGTACTCACCCGTTCGAACGTGTCGAATCACCTGACGTGCCTGCGCGATTGCGGAATCGTCGTCGCTGAGCCAGAGGGCCGCCAGACTCGTTACGAGATCGCCGACCCGCATCTCGCCGCAGCGCTCGTCGCGCTCGTAGACGTGACGCTGGCTGTGGATGAGCACGCGCCGTGCGTGGACACTGCATGCACGGTGGCTGGTTGCTGTGCGACAGGGGCGAACGCGTGAGCGCGGCATGTGGCTGCGAGCACGAGCCTGCCAGCATGGCGGAGGAGGAGATCGAAGAGGCCGAGCGACCCTGGTGGAGAGACCGCGGAATTATGGTGCCGGTTCTCTCCGGAGTCGCATTCCTGGCCGGCCTGATCTTGGAGTGGTCCGGCCAGGAGATCCCGGCGCTAGTGCTGTTCTGGGTCGGCCTGCTGCTGGGTGCCTCGACGTTTACGCCGGGCGCGGTTCGAAAGCTGTTCAAGGGCAAGCTCGGCATCGGTCTACTGATGACGATCAGCGCCATCGGTGCAGTCATCCTCGGCTACGTGGAGGAGGCCGCAGCTCTCGCGTTCTTGTACTCGATCGCTGAGGCGCTCGAGGACAAGGCGATGGACCGCGCCCGCGGCGGGCTCCGCGCACTGCTCAAGCTCGTGCCGGAGACGGCAACCGTGCTGCAGGGCGGCACCACCGTGCAGGTGCAGGCAAGAGAGCTGACGGTCGGCCAAATCATGGTGGTCCGCGCGGGCGAGCGGATCGCCACCGATGGGGTCGTGCGTTCTGGTCGCTCCAGCCTGGACACCTCAGCGATCACCGGGGAATCGATCCCGGTCGAGGTGGAGCCCGGCGATGCAGTGTCGGCCGGTGCGATCAACAGCGCCGGCGCACTGGAGATCGAGACGACGGCTGCTGGCACCGACAACTCGCTCACGACGATCGTGGAGCTGGTAGAGAGAGCACAGACCGAGAAGGGCGAGCGTGCTCGTCTCGCGGACAGGATCGCCCGCCCGCTCGTTCCCGGTGTTCTGATCCTCGCGGCACTCGTCGCGATCATCGGGTCGCTGCTGGGCGATCCGGAGGTGTGGATCACTCGCGCGCTCGTCGTGCTAGTCGCCGCTTCTCCGTGTGCACTCGCGATCTCGGTGCCGCTGACGGTCGTCGCGGCGATCGGTGCGGCGAGCAGGTTCGGCGTGATCATCAAGTCCGGCGCCGTTTTCGAGCGCTTCGGCACCGTCCGACACGTTGCCCTCGACAAGACCGGCACCCTCACCCGCAACGAACCGGCGGTCACCGCCGTGCTCACGGCGAACGGCGTGACCGAGACCCAGGCACTGGCCTGGGCGGCCGCGTTGGAGCAGCACAGCACCCATCCTCTCGCCTCAGCGATCACTGCCGCGGCGCCGGGGACTCCAGCAGCTGCAGATGTGACTGAGCAGGCCGGGCACGGCATCGATGGCACCGTCGACGGATCGCGAATCACCGTCGGCAGTCCCCGCTGGTTGGACGCCGGCGACCTCGCGGAGCGGGTCGCGGAGTTGGAAGAGCAGGGCATGACGGTCGTGATCGTGCATCGTGACGGGACGCCGGTCGCCGCGATCGGCGTCCGTGACGAACTGCGCCCAGAAGTCCCCGAGGTGGTCGGAACGCTCACCGGTCAGGGCGTCGGCGTGACGATGCTCACCGGTGACAACGCCCGGACTGCTCGCGCGCTTGCTGCGCAGGCCGGGATCAGTGACGTGCGAGCCGAGCTGCGTCCCGAGGACAAGGCGGCCGCGATCGCAGAACTGTCGAAGGCAGGGCCGGTCGCGATGATCGGTGACGGAATCAACGATGCCCCGGCCCTCGCCGGCGCGGACGTCGGCATCGCGATGGGAGCGACCGGCTCTGACGCAGCGATCGAATCCGCCGACGTGGCCTTCACCGGCCATGATCTGCGTCTCATCCCGCGCGCGTTCGACCACGCCCGCCGAGGTCGACGGATCATCAACCAGAACATCATCCTGTCGCTGCTGATCATCACCGCACTGCTCCCGCTCGCGCTCTTCGGCGTGCTGGGGCTCGCAGCCGTCGTCCTGGTCCACGAGGTCGCCGAGGTCATCGTTATCCTCAACGGCCTGCGCGCCGCCCGCACTCCGCGAGTGAAGAGCTGATGCTCGCGACCATCGGATCAGCGATCGGCCTGTTCGCTGCGACCAACATCGACGACATTGTCGTTCTCACCGTGCTGTTCCTCGCCTCCAGCCGAGGAAAGCCGCGACCGTGGCAGATCGTCGCAGGCCAGTACCTCGGGTTCATCACCCTCGTCGTGATCAGCGTGATCGCCGCGCTCGGCCTCACCATCGTCCCGGACGAATGGGTGGGCTTCCTCGGGCTGATCCCGCTCGGCATCGGCATCTGGACGCTCGTGCGCGGCTTGCGTCGCAACGGCGATGACGATGACGATGACGATGCCAAGATCACCGCGGTCGGACTCTGGGGCGTCGCCGGGATCACGATCGCCAACGGGGCCGACAACATCTCCCTCTACACGCCGATCTTCCGCACCAGCGCCCCCGGCGACGTCGCGATCATGATTGTCGTGTTCCTGATCCTCGTCGCGGTCTGGTGTGCGGCCGGTCGGCTGATCGGTACCAACAAGGCTGTCACCGAGGGGCTGGAGCGTGTCGAGCACTGGCTCGTACCGGCCGTGTTCATCGGTCTGGGCTTGTTCATTCTGATCGAATCTGGGGTCATTGTCCGTCTGATCGAGGTGCTCGCATGACCTCCTCCCAGAATGAGGCTCACCCGCCCGCTGTCCGCAAGCTGTCGTCGACGCGGCGGTGGCAGCTCACTGGTGGAGCGCTCTTGATCGCCGTGGTTGTCGTGCTGATTGATCAGGGAACCAAGGTGTGGGCCGAAGCGACCCTCACCGAGCGTGAGCGCATCCCGCTGATCGGTGACCTGCTGGGTTTCCAGCTCGCCTATAACCCGGGAGCGGCGTTCTCGTTCGGCGAAGGCTTCACCTGGGTGTTCGCGCTGCTCGCTGTTGCCGCCACGGTCACAGCGATCGTGTTCGCGTTCCGAGTGCGACGGCTGGGGTGGGCCATCGTCGTCGGTGCGCTCGGTGGAGCTGCCGCCTCACACGCAGGCGACCGCCTTTTCCGCGATCCCGGGTTCGCCCGGGGTCACGTCGTGGATTTCCTCGCCTACGGGAACTGGTTCATCGGGAACGTCGCTGACATCGTGATCTTCGCCGCAGCGATCACCGGAGCACTTTTCATGATCCGTGCAGGCGATGAGAGCACCGAGTGAGATCGCTTGTCCGGTGGTGGGACACCCATCAACTCGCCCTCTACATCGGCGCAATCGCCGTGGGGGCCGCCATCGGGCTGATAACGCCGCAGGCCGCTCCGAGCCTCGAGCACTCGATCGAACCCGCGCTGATGCTGCTGTTGTTCGCCACATTCCTCGGCGTCCCGCTCATCGAGGTGAAACGCGCGTTCCGTGACATCAGGTTTCTCGGCGCGGTGCTGGTGGCGAACTTCGTCATCGTGCCGATGCTCGCCTGGGGCCTATCGCGCTTCGTGGTCGACGATCGCGGGCTGCTGCTCGGGGTGCTGCTCGTCCTGCTGACCCCGTGCATCGATTACGTCATCGTGTTCGCAGGCCTCGCAGGCGGCGCTAGCGCACGACTGCTCGCAGCCGCACCGCTGCTGATGTTGCTCCAGATCCTGCTTCTACCGGTGTTCCTGTTCCTCTTCGCAGGCGGCGCAGTGCTCGATGTGGTCGACATGGGCCCGTTCATCCGGGCATTCCTGTTGCTGATCGTGGTCCCCCTCTCCGCCGCAGCGGTTGTGCAGGCTGTTGCGCGTCGTCACCGGGGAGGCCGGTTCATAGAGAAGATCATGGCGGGCGCGATGGTGCCGCTGATGATGGTGACGCTCGCTGTGGTGATCGGTTCCCAGATCGCTGCCGTTGGATCGCAGATCACCGCGCTCCTGCGAGTCGTACCGCTCTACATCGCATTCGTCGTCCTCGCCGTCGCGATCGGGAAGCTCGCCAGCCAGGTCGCACGAATAGACGTCTCCGCCACCCGCGCGGTGATGTTCTCCGCCGCCACTCGCAACTCGCTCGTCGTCCTACCGCTCGCTCTCGCTCTCCCTGCCTCGATGAGCATTGCCCCGCTCGCGGTGGTCACCCAGACCCTTGTCGAGCTGGTCGCGATGATCATCCTCGTCCGCCTGGCTCCCCTCCTCGCGCGCGAACCACGGCCCAGCCTCGCCTAGCCGCAGCACTGGACAATAGATCAGAGCGGTCGTCCCACCGAAAACGATCGTTTCTGGCTCGATCGAGCTGATCGCGTTCACGCTCTTGCCGATATCGTGCTCCGCAACCTGCTTTCGGCGGATGGTTTCGGCGTAGGTGAAGCCTTGACCAAGCCATGCCGGTCCAGGAGGAGAACGCGCCACTCGGTGTAGTCGCGCCGGGCATAGCATTCGGTCATGGCACCTGGAGACTCAGATAGAGAGCGCGATCGGCTGCGCGCCCGTCTGGCGGAGCTTGAAGGCCAGCACGCGGAACTGTGGCTGTCTGGTCTCAGCGTCGGCGGAGGGCTAGCGCTCGATGATCGGAGGTGGGCGCTGGAGGAAGAGATGCGCACCATTCGATCCCGACTATCCGCGCTCTAGTTCAACGATCACCGCTTGGGTACGATGCAGCGGTGAGGACCTCCGTCGACGAAGAGTCCCTGGGGGATCCGTCGTGGGCAATCCCGACCCTGGGGTGGTTCGGCATGCAGTTCGTTCTCACGCTGCTCGCCTACGTCGTCACCTTCGGTTCCACGCTGAGTATCGCGAGCTGCACCGCCACGTCGTGCGACTACTCTGCCTTCTCCGCAGCGATCAACACTCTGTACATCGGAGCGATCGTCCTGCTCGTCGCGAGCGGAGTGGGGATGTTTCTTCTCCGAGCCCGCGGTCGGGCAATGCTCGCGCCGCCGATAGTGGGCAGCATTCTGCTAATGGTTCTTCTTGCTGGCACGTACGCGGCTGGTCGCGCGGCCCTCACCCTGCCCCTCTTCGGAAACCGACTCGCAGGGTGCTGCTCTTAACGACGCCCGTTGACCCCAGATGTTCACTTTATGAGGTGAGAGGTGAAGTCAGACCGTGTCTAGAAGGGCGCGAACGGTCGCGCTCGGGTAGATGCGTGATGTCAGATCAGCTGTTGTGGCTGACGCCTAGCTCTACTTCTGCGAGTTCACCCCTCAGTTTCTGAAGGGCGTCGGGAGTGAACCGCTTGACCTGCATGGCGAGGATTGCGTCCGCGACTTCCGGACGGACGGTGAATGCTCGCGCGATTTCGTGAGCAACCGTCTCGTCCGTGCTGCGCGCGCAGATTTGGAGTAGCTCGCTGGACCGTTCGACAGCGGTCACATACCCCGCCAGGATGTCCCGGCGCATAAGAAGACTGCTGTCGTGCTGGTGCTCCATGCCGTCACTCTAACCCGCACACCGAAAACGATCGTTTTCGGCAGACGATCGCAGGACAGCGAGGAACGACGCTTGGACGGCCGAGCCGTCAACGAAAGCGACTCGCGACTTCCGCCTCTTGCCGAAGCCGATCGAGTGCGTCGCGGTACTCGGAGTCCTCAGTCACATCGTCCTGCGAGAGAACTTCCCACGTGCTCTGCTCATACTTCGTTTCGAGAAGCTCGATGATGTCGTCGTACAGCGCCGTGAACGTCTCAGGGGGTGCAAACACCGTGACGGATAACTCCGCGAGTGTGAACCCGTCCAGCGCCGTCACGATACCCGCTCGGCACTCGCGGTGATCTTGTCCAAGGGTGCTCGCCGTTGCTCCCGAAGATTCCGCTTGCTACGGGAGAGCGGATAGCGGGCGTCAAGGCGGGGTTCGAGGAAAAGCCGGCCGAGGGCGATGAAGATCAGTAGTCCGCCCGCCCAATACGCGAGGAAAAGCACAAGCCCTGATGCACCCATCGTGAAGCTCAAAACGGTCAGAACTATTCCGATGCCGACATAGAGCCACCTCCACGCCGCGACCGTGCGGTCGCGCGCACTCTGCTGTTCGGTAGTGCGCGAATCAAACGCTTCCACACGAGTGCCGAAGCCCTCGTCGTCGATGCTGGTGAAGAGCTCACTCACCGAAACGCGCAGGGCATCGGCAACGAGAGACAAAGTCTCGAGGCTCGCTTCATTGCCCGCTTCTAAGCGCTGAATTGTCCGCAACCCGACGCCGCTCTCGGTGGCGAGCCGCTCCTGAGTCCAACCGGCGGTCTGCCGAAGGTCCGCGATTCGTGTTGTGTTCATGGAACTCATACTCGCCGTTCGCTCCCGCCTTCACCACGTCACGGGCCCGCCAGCAAGCCGCCAAGCTCCCGCCACGCGGCCGCCACCGCGATCGATTCGCGATTCGCGGTTCAACTGGCTCGGTCTCTTCCGCCAGAAGCCTCTGCCGAAACCCACTTACGGCCACCGTTTGTGGAGGGCGCTCCGGCGAACCTTCGCTGGCCGCGCCGCAAACGATCGTTTCCGGCAGGGTCGACGACCTCCTTGGGCAACGGCACGACACGCCGCAAAACGACCCGCCGAAACCCCCTGCCGAAACCGGATCGGCCGAAACCCGCCGCGCAGCGTTTTCGGCAGCAGACGGGAAGGCCAAGATCCCGCACGGCTGCCGCAGCGTCACCGCGGCTCAGAGCAGCTCTCAACCGATGACGCGATTGGTGGTCGTCGAGCGCCCGCGAAACTCCGCGACCACGTCATCCGTCTCATCGCGCACGGTCACGTCGTACAGCCCGGTTCGTCCGCTGACCGTGCGCCGCACGGCGGTGGCCCGCAGCGTCTGACCGGACGTCGTCGACTTCAGGAAAGTGATCTCGGCGCCGGCGGCGACGGTCACCGGCTCGTCTTCGTTGCAGGCGATCGCGAAAGCCGTGTCGGCGAGCGAGAAGACCAGCCCGCCGTGCGTGATCGCGAACCCGTTGAGCATGTCGTCGCGCACGAGCATCGACACCACGGCACGACCCGGCTCGTCGACCTCGACCACCATGCCGAGCATCGCCGACGCCGCGTCGCGGCGCATCATCTCCCTCACGCCGTCACGACCTCGGCGGCGTGCTCCTTCCGCACTAGGGTCAGCACGTCGTAGGTCGCGACGATCTCGTCGCGCTGATTGCGGATCACCGCATCCCAGCGCACCTCGCCGTACTGGTCCGTCTCGCGCGGCGTGATCTGCTTCGCCGTCAGCTCGACCCGGATGCTGTCACCCGGCGACACCGGAGTGACGAAGCGCAGATTCTCGAGGCCGTAGTTCGCCAACACCGGACCCGGCTCGGGATCGACGAACAATCCCGCCGCCCACGACACGAGCAGATAGCCGTGTGCCACGCGCCCGGGGAAGAACGGGTTGGCCGCCGCAGACTCCTCGTCCATGTGCGCGTAGAACGTGTCACCGGTGAAATGCGCGAACGTCTCGATGTCGTCGAGCGTCACCTCTCGGGCATCCGACGCGATCTGGTCGCCGATCCGCAGCTCGGCGAGTGACTTGCGGAACGGATGCCGATCACCGGCGCTCGTCGCCGCGCCCGCGTGCCACACGCCCGTCAGCGCCGTGAGCATCTCGGGCGACCCCTGCACCGCTGTGCGCTGCATGTGGTGCAGCACGGCGCGGATGCCGCCGAGCTCCTCACCGCCGCCGGCGCGACCGGGACCTCCGTGCACGAGCCCCGGCAGGGGAGAGCCGTGCCCGGTCGACGACCGGGCGTCGTCGCGGTCGAGCAGCAGCATCCGGCCGTTGAACGGGGCTATGCGCGTCGCGAGCTCGACCGCCTGAGCCGGGTCGTGCGTGGCGATGCTCGTCACCAGCGACCCGCCGCCGCGGGCGACGAGATCGGCGGCTTCGGCAGTCGTGGAGTACGTGAGCAGAGACGACACCGGACCGAACGCCTCGACGTCGTGCACCGCCTCGGCGCTCGCGTCGTCGAAGCGCAGCAGCAGCGGCGCCACGAAGGCGCCGTCCGGCGCCGGGCCCGTCGACCCGTCGGCGTGCCGCACAGAGGGAGTGTCGGTCGAGCCGATGACGACCCGGCCGCCGGCATCGTGCAGCTTCTGCACCTGGCGCAGCACCTCGTCGCGCTGCGCTGCCGACGCGAGCGGACCCATCGTCACGCCTTCGGCGCGCGGGTCGCCGAGCACCGTCTTCTCCGCGATCCGCGCCCGTACGGCCTCGATCACATCGTCCGCTGCCGCCGCCGGGACGATCGCACGGCGGATCGCCGTGCACTTCTGGCCCGCCTTGCTGGTCATCTCCACGACGAGCTGGCGCACGTACGCGTCGAACTCGGGGGTGCCGGTTACCGCATCCGTGCCGAGCACCGAGGCGTTGATCGAGTCGGTCTCGGCGGTGAAGCGCACCCCGCCGGTCTGCACGGCGGCGTGCTGCCGCAGCTTCTCGGCGGTCGACGCGCTGCCGGTGAAACCGACCAGATCGCCGAGCCGCAGGTGATCGAACAGGTCGGGCACGCTGCCGCTGATCAGCTGCAGCGACCCCTCGGGCAGCAGCCGCGACTCGACGAGGATGCGCACCATCGCCTCGGCGAGATACCCGGTCGGCGTCGCAGGCTTCACCACCGTCGGCATACCGGCGAGGAACGCCGGGGCGAGCTTCTCGAGCGACCCCCACACGGGAAAGTTGAACGCGTTGATCTGCACCGCGACGCCGGGCAGCGTCGTGTAGACGTGGCGGCCGAGGAAGCTGCCGTCTTTCGAGAGCGGCTCCACCGGGCCGTCGACGTGCACGCGGCTGTTGGGCAGCTCGCGCCGGCCCTTGCCCGAATACGAGAACAACACGCCGATGCCGCCGTCGATGTCGACCCACGAGTCGGCCATCGTCGCCCCTGTGCGCGCCGAGAGCGCGTACAGCTCGTCTTTGCGTTCGGTCAGCGCCAGGGCGAACTGCTTGAGCAGCAGCGCCCGCTGGTGGAAGGTCAGCTCGGCCAGGCTCGCGTGGCCGGTGGTGCGGGCGTATTCGAGGGCGCCCGCGAGATCGAGACCCTCGGTCGAGACCCGGGTGATGATCTCGCCGGTCGACGCGTCGCGCACGTCGACAGGCATCGCGGGGGCACCCGGCGTCCACCACTCGCCCCTGATGTAGCTCGGCAGAAAATCGGTCATCTCTCCTCGTTCCACACGTAGAACCCCTCGCCGCTCTTGCGGCCCAGCTTTCCGGCATCCACCATCTGCCGCAGCAGTCGCGGCGGCTCGAACCGCGGCCCGAGCTCTCGGGCCAGCTCCTCGGCGATGCCGAGGCGCACGTCGAGGCCGACGACATCGGTGGTGCGCAGCGGACCCATCGGATGCCGATACCCCAGCTCCATGGCCGCGTCGATGTCAACGGCGTCGCCGACGCCCTCCTCGAGCATCCGGATCGCCTCCAGCCCCAGCAGCACACCGAGCCGACTCGACGCGAAACCGGGGGAGTCGCGGATCACCACCGGCGTCTTGCGCAGCGTCGCGACCCACTCGCGCGCGGCGTCGACGACGACACGATCGGTGCGCGACCCGACGACGATCTCGACGAGCTGCGACGCCGGCACGGGATTGAAGAAGTGCAGCCCGAGGAACCGCTCGGGCCGGGTGAGGGATGCCGCGAGCTCGTCGATCGAGATCGACGACGTGTTCGTGGCGAGCACCCCCTCGGGCGCGACGATCTGCTCGATGCGCGCGAGCGCCTCGGCTTTCAGCGTGCGATCCTCGGGTACGGCCTCGATCACGAGGCCAGCGCTCAGGAACGTGGCGGGGTCGGTGTGCACGGCGAATGATTCCATCAGCGGTCGTGGCTCGATGAGGTCGCCGCGGCGCACGGAGTTCTCGATGCTGGCCAGCACGCGGGTGCGCGCGGCCTCGGCGGACTGCTCGTCGCGCTCGACGAGCCGCACTCGCGCCCCGGCGAGCAGGAACGCGTGCGCGATGCCGGCGCCCATGCGCCCGCCGCCGAGCACGCCGACGGTTCCGGGAACGCTCATCGGCTCTCCTTCTCTGGACGCTGTGACCGGCGCTCGAGGAACGCGGTCATGCGCCGGCGCTTCTCGTCGCTGTCGAACAGCTCGGCCTGCAGCTCGAGCTCGATCGCCGGATGCCGGTCGACGGGCGCGAGCAGGGCGCGCTTGGTGAGCTCGGTCGCCCGCGCGCCGTTCGCGCAGATGCGGTCGGCGACGGCATGCGCCGCGCCCAGCAGCTCGTCGGGCTCGTGCAGCGACGACAGCAGCCCCCACGCGAGAGCCTCGTCGGCGTCGATGATCCGGCCGGTGAGCAGCAGCTCGCTCGCGCGGGCGTGTCCGACGATCTCGGGCAGCCGCCAGGTGGCTCCGGCAGCGGCGATGATGCCGAGCCCCGTCTCGGGATTGCCGATGCGCACGCGCGGCGTGCCGATGCGGATGTCGGCGGCGTAGGCGAGCTCGGCGCCGCCGCCCAGCGCATAGCCGTCGACGGCGGCGATGACCGGCATCGGCAGCTCGCGGATGCGCCGGAAGACGGTCGAGTTGATGCCGCGCCGCGCGTCGTCGGCGGTGCGGTCGCGCAGCTGACCGATGTCTGCCCCCGCTGCGAAGACGCCGTCGGCGCCGGTGAGAATGAGCACCCTGGGTGTCGTCTCGAGCTCGGCGCACACGGCGTGCAGCTCGTCGACCATCGTCTGGTCGATCGCGTTGCGCACGGCCGGGCGATCGAGCGTCACGACCGTCCGATCGCCACTCGTCTCGACCCGCAGCGCGTCAGCCATCGACGCGCTCCACGATCATCGCGGTGCCCTGACCGACGCCGACGCACATCGTCGCGAGCCCGTACCGCGCGCCCTCGCGCTCCAGGCGGCCGAGCAGCGTGACTAGCAGACGCGAGCCGCTGGAGCCGAGCGGATGCCCGAGGGCGATCGCCCCGCCGTCGGCGTTGATGATCTCTGGGTCGAGGCCGAGGCGGCGGATGCACGCCAGCGACTGCGACGCGAACGCCTCGTTCAGCTCGACCGCGCCGAGATCCGCGACGGTGAGGCCGGCCCTCTGAAGCGCCTTCTCGGTCGCGGGCACGGGCCCGAGGCCCATGATCTCGGGCGCGAGAGCGGCCGTCGCCGAGGCGACGACGCGCGCCCGAGGGCGCAGGCCGTGCCGGGCGATGGCATCCGCGCCCGCCACGACGATGGCGGAGGCGCCGTCGTTGAGCGAGCTGGCGTTGCCGGCGGTGACCACCTCGCCGCCGGCGACGACCGGCCGCAGCGCGCCCAGCGCCTCGAGCGAGGTGTCGCGGCGCGGGCCCTCGTCGGTGTCGACGATGCCGCGGCCGGTGTCGACCGGTACGATCTCGGGCGCCAGGCGGCCGGCGTCGATGGCCGCGAGGGCTCGCTCGTGGCTGCGCAGGGCGAACGCATCGGCATCCGCCCGGCTGATCCCGTCGGCGCGCGCGACCTCCTCCGCCGTCTCGGGCATCGAGTACGTCGCCTTGTCGCGGGCCCGCAGCCGCGGGTTTGCGAACCGCCACCCGATCGACGTGTCGTACGCCTCGCCCGGCTTGCCCCACGCGCGCTCGGGCTTGGCCTGCACCCACGGGGCGCGGGTCATCGACTCGACACCGCCCGCGACCATCAGTCCGGCGTCCCCCGCGCGGATCGCCTGCGACGCCAGCGCGATCGCCGTCATCCCCGACGCGCACAGGCGATTGACCGTGAGGCCCGGAACGCTGTCGGGCAGACCTGCCAGCAGCACCGCCATCCGGGCGACGTTGCGGTTGTCCTCACCGGCCTGATTCGCCGCCCCCAGGATGACCTCGTCGATGGCATCCGCAGGCACCCCGGCCCGGGAGACGGCCTCTGCGACGACGAGCGCGGCGAGGTCGTCGGGGCGGATGCCGGAGAGGGCGCCGCCGTACCGGCCCACCGGGGTGCGCACGCCGCCGACGAGATAGGCCTCGGACATCGTCATCCTCTCCGTCGCGGCGGTCGGATCCATTACAGACCGATCGTTCAGGAATACGATTCCAGATCGCGTGACCGTTGGCAACCGCCACGCCACCGAGCCGTTTCTGCGGCGCTTCGGGATCGACCTTGACAACGGCAGGGGCGCCGAGCAGATTCGACCATGACGGAGCACGTTCCCGTGCTGGCACCGCCCCTGAGGATCGAAGGAGATCACAGCATGAAGAAGCTCATCAACAAGCCCGAGGACGTGCTCGTCGAATCGCTGCGGGGAGTCGCCGTCGCGCACCCCGAGCTCTCGGTCGACCTCGAGACGCACGTCATCACCCGCGCGACCCCGAAGGAGCAGGGCAAGGTCGCCGTGGTCTCGGGCGGCGGGTCGGGACACGAGCCGCTGCACGGCGGATACGTCGGAGTCGGGATGCTGGATGCCGCCGTCGCCGGAGAGGTGTTCACCTCGCCGACGCCCGACCGCGTGCAGGCCGCCACGAAGGCCGTCGATCGAGGTGCGGGCGTGCTGCACATCGTGAAGAACTACACCGGCGACGTGCTGAACTTCGAGATGGCGGCGGAGCTCGCCGAGATGGAGGGCATCGAGGTCGGCACGGTGGTGGTCGACGACGACGTCGCCGTGCAGGACTCGCTCTACACGGCCGGACGCCGCGGGGTGGGGCTGACCGTGCTGCTGGAGAAGATCGTCGGCGCCGCGGCAGAGGAGGGGCAAGACCTCGCCGCGGTGGTCGCGCTCGCTCAGAAGGTCAACGGTCAGGGACGCTCGATGGGCGTGGCCCTCACCAGCTGCACGGTTCCGGCGGCGGGCAAGCCCACCTTCGACCTGCCCGACGATCAGATGGAGATCGGCATCGGCATCCACGGCGAACCCGGCCGGCACCGCGAACCCCTGGCCCCGGCATCCGACATCGCCCGGCAGCTCGTCGAGCCGATCCTCGCCGACCTCGACGTCGCCGGCCCCGCGATCGTCATGCTCAACGGCATGGGAGCGACCCCGCAGATCGAGCTGTACCTGATGTACGCCGAGGTCGCCGCGCTGCTCGAGAAGGCGGGCGTGCAGATCGTGCGAAACCTCGTCGGCAACTACATAACCTCGCTCGACATGGCCGGCTGCTCGGTGACGGTGCTGAATGCCGATGACGAGATCCTGCGGCTGTGGGATGCGCCGGTCGTCACCCCCGGTCTGCGCTGGGGCGCCTGACCCGCGCCGCCGTGAGCCGACACCCGACCCACCTCGCCACCCAGGAGCACGCATGACCTCGACGATCGACACCGCCGCCCTGCACGACTGGATCTCGCGCTTCGCCGCCGCCATGAACGACAAGCGCGAGTGGCTCACCGAGCTCGACTCCGCCATCGGCGACGCCGACCACGGCGCCAACATGGCCCGCGGCATGACAGCGGTCGTCGACAAGCTCGGCGCCGGCGCGCCCGAGACGATCGACGAGCTGCTCAAGAGTGTCGGCATGACCCTGGTCAGCTCGGTGGGCGGCGCGAGCGGACCCCTGTACGGCACGTTCTTTCTGCGCATGGGCATGACCGCGGGCGCAGTGTCGACCCTCGACGCCGCAGCGCTCGCGGGCGCGCTGCGCGCCGGAATGGACGGCGTCGTGGCACGCGGCAAGCCCGAGGCGGGAGACAAGACGATGTACGACGCGATGGCACCCGCCCTCGACGCGCTCGACACGGCTCTCGCCGACGGGGAAGACCTCGGGGCGGCGCTGTCTGCCGCGGCAGATGCCGCCGCCGCCGGACGCGACGCCACCCTGCCGCTCGTCGCCCGCAAGGGCCGCGCGAGCTACCTAGGCGACCGCAGTGCCGGGCACCTCGACCCCGGAGCGGCGTCGACGGCGATCCTGTTCGAGACGCTCGCCGCGGCAGCGCGCGGCGCCGACGGATGATCGGCGTCGTCGCCGTCTCGCACAGTGCTCGGCTCGGGGAGGCGGCGCTCGAGCTCGCCCTGCAGATGGTGCACGGCGGGGGCGCGCAGGTGCGCGTTGCCGCCGGCGCGGGCACGGATGGCGACGGGGCGCCGATTCTCGGAACGGATGCCGTGGCCGTGGCCTCCGCGATCGACGAGCTGGCCGCGGAGTGCGACGGCGTGCTCGTGCTCATGGATCTCGGCTCGGCGGTGATGAGCGCGGAGCTCGCCCTCGAGTTCCGCACCAGCGACGTGCCGGTGCGCCTGGCGCCGGCACCGTTCGTGGAGGGGCTGCTGGCGGCCGTCGTCACGGCCGCCGCCGGGGGCTCGCTCGACGCGGTCGCCGCCGAGGCCGCGGCGGCGCTGGACGCGAAGACCGGTCAGCTGCAGACGGATGCCCCGGCCGAGACCTCGTCGGCAGGTGCTGCTGCGGCGTCGACGCCCGAGGTGGCCCGCGTCACTCGGCGGGTGCGGGTGCGCAACCCGCTCGGCATCCACGCCCGGCCTGCGGCTCTCATCGCCGCGGCCGCTGCCGGGGCCGACGTGCGCCTGCGCCGGCTGCCTGACGGGCCGGACGCGGCGGCCGGAAGCCTCAGCCGGCTGCTCGTGCTCGGAGCGCGTCAGGGCGACGAGATCGAGCTGTCCGCGACGGACGACCGGGTGCTCGACGCGCTCACCGGGCTCTTCGACGACGGGTTCGGCGAGGGCGTCGACGGCGATCCTTCCGACGCGGGGGCGGAGCCCGCCGGGCACGGCGCCGCACCCACTGCGCCGCCCGCACCTGCCGAGCCCGCGCCGCCGATCGCACCGGGAACGGTGCTGCGCGGACGCGGTGTGAGCACGGGGCTCGCCGCGGCATCGGTCATCACTCTCGCGCCCCCCGTGCCCGAGCCCGATGCCGCGGCCGTCATCGCCGCACACGACAGAGAGGCCGAGGCCTCCGGCATCCGTCGGGCATCCCGCGCCGTCGCCGACGACCTGAGTTCGCGTGCCGCTGCGACGTCGGGCGAGGCGCGCGACATCCTGGAGGCGTCGAGCATGCTGGCCGCAGATCCCGAACTCGTCGCGGAGGCGTCGGCACTCGTTCGCGACGCCGGCCGCAGCGCCGCCCGCGCCATCTGGGAGGTCACCACGGCACAGCAGGACGCACTCGAGGCGCTGGGCGGCCGCACCGCCGAGCGCGTCGCCGATCTGCGCGACATCCGCGATCGCATCATCGCCGAGCTCCTCGACCTCGCCGTTCCTGGCGTGCCGCAGAGCGACGAGCCGTTCGTGCTGGTCGCGCACGACCTGGCCCCCGCCGACACCGCCGCGCTGCAGGGTGGCCGGTGCGTGGCGCTGGTCACCGAACAGGGCGGTCCGACCTCGCACACCGCGATCATCGCCCGCTCGCTCGGCCTGCCCGCCGTGGTGAACGTCGCGGGTGCGACAGGCATCACCGCCGGCACCGTCGTGCTCGTCGACGGCGATCACGGCACCGTCGAGATCGAGCCCGGGCGGGAGCGCATCGACGCAGCGACGCACGCAGCGGTCGTCGCGCCGTTCGACGGAACAGGGCGACTGGCCGACGGATCGCCCCTTCCGCTGCTCGCCAACGTGGGCGGAGCGGCGGATGCCCGCGCCGCGGCCGCGGCCGGCGCCGAGGGCGTCGGACTGTTCCGCACGGAGTTCTGCTTTCTCGACCGCACTGACGCGCCCACGATCGCGGAGCAGGTGACGGCATATCGCGGGGTGCTCGCGGCCTTCGCGGGCCACAGAGTCGTCGTGCGCACGCTCGACGCCGGCAGCGACAAGCCGCTGCCGTTCGCGAACGCCGATGACGAGCAGAACCCCGCGCTCGGGGTGCGCGGGCTGCGCATCGCTCGGCGCTCGCCGCAGCTGCTCGACGATCAGCTGCGGGCTCTGGCCGAGGCGGCGGCGGCAGAATCCGCGCACGTCGAGGTGATGGCCCCCATGGTCGCCACCGTCGACGAGGCCGACGACTTCGCGACGAGAGCCAGGGCTGCGGGTCTCGAGCGGGTGGGCGTGATGATCGAGACGCCGTCGGCCGCCCTGCTCGCCGCAGAGCTGTTCGAGGTCGTCGACTTCGTCAGCCTCGGCACCAACGACCTCGCGCAGTACACGCTCGCGGCCGACCGGCTGCTGGGCGAACTGGGCGACCTCAACGACCCGTGGCAGCCGGCCGTGCTGCGGCTGATCGGCGCTGTCGGCGCCGCAGGCCGCACGGCTCACCGCGCGGTCGGGGTGTGCGGCGAGGCGGGAGCGGATCCCGCACTCGCCCCCGTGCTCGTCGGACTCGGCGTCACCAGCCTGTCGATGACGTCACGCTCGCTCGGCCGGGTCGCCGCGGCGCTCGCCGCCGTGACACCCGATCAGTGCCGCGTCGCGGCCGAGGCGGCACTGGCCGCCGCAACCGCGGCTGATGCCCGTTCGGCCGTGGCCGCTCTCGCGCGCTGACCGCGCCGATCGGCTCAGACCGCGGCGGTGCACGCTACTGCGCCGGTGCGCGCTACGGTGCCGATGCGCGCGGGCCGGTCGGCTCAGAGTCGGCCGAACGCGCGCAGCGGGTGCTCGATCAGCTCGACCAGCCGGCGCAGGAACCCGGCCGCATAGCCGCCGTCGCAGACCCGGTGGTCGAAGACCAGCGACAGCTGCGTGATGCGCCGGGCGACGATCTGCCCGTCGACGACCCATGGCCGCTCGATCATGCGCCCGACGCCGAGGATCGCGACCTCGGGGTGGTTGATGATCGCCGCCGACCCGTCGACGCCGAGGCTGCCGTAGTTGTTCAGGGTGAACGTCGACCCGCGCAGCCGCTCGGCCGGCATCCGCCCCGACCGTGCCGTCGCCGCGAGCTCGCGCAGCTGCGCATCGAGTTCGTCGACGCTCAGCTCATGTGCCCGGGCGAGCACGGGCACCATCAGGCCGCGTTCGGTGTCGGCGGCGACACCGAGGTTGACCCCGTCGAACGACAAGATCTCGCCGGCATCGTCGCTGAGACGGGATGCCAGCAGCGGGAACTCCGCGAGAGCCATCAGCGTGAACCGCGCGACGAGGGCGGTGAGCGACGGGGCCCGTTCGCCCTCGGGCGCCATGCGCGAGCGCGCCTGCCACAGTTCGGTGGCGTCGACATCGACCCAGACGGTGGCCTCGGGGATCTCGGCGCGGCTGCGGCTCAGCGTGGCGCCGATCGCCTTCCGCATCGGCGAGAGCCGCTCGCGCGATCCTACGGCGAGCCCGTCGACGGTCTCGCTGTCGTGCGCCGACGGTCGGGTTCCGGATGCCTGCGGCCGGCGTGCTTCGACGCTCTGCTCGCCGTCGAGCATCGACGCCGCTCGCAGCACGTCGGCGCGCGTGACCGCGCCGTCGGCTCCCGTCGGCTTGATCTGTCGCACGTCGACGCCGAGGTCACGAGCCAGGCGCCGCACGATGGGGGAGCGCACGGCCACCGTGCGCGGCGCGGGCTGCGCCTGAGCCGTCGACGCGGCGGGAGCAGCAGGGGAGGCGTCCGCGGACGGCCGGGATGCCCGCGCGCGGCGCCGTCCCGACGAGACGCGCTCGGTGGTGCCGTAGCCGATCAGGACGTTGCCCGAACCCGCGCGCTCCTCGGAACGATAGGTCTCCTTCTCGGCATCCGGAGCTGCCGCCGTTGCAGACGGCTCGACCTCGGCATCCGCACCAACCGCCTCCGCAGTCGATTCGCCGCCGGCCCCGTCGGCGACCTCGAGCACCGGCGCGCCCACCTCGATCACGTCGCCGGCCTCGCCGTGCAGCGCCATGATCATGCCCGCGAACGGCGACGGCAGCTCGACGATGCTCTTCGCCGTCTCGACCTCGGCGATCGCCTGGTCGGTGGTGATCGTGTCGCCGACCTTCACCAGCCAGTGCACGAGACCCGCCTCGGTGAGGCCCTCGCCGAGATCCGGCAGGCGGAACACGCGGGTTGTCGCGGTCGTCATCGTGCCGTCTCCTCATCGTCGGGGTAGAGGGAGTCGATCGCATCCAGCACGCGGTCGGCATCCGGCAGGTACCAGTGCTCGAGCTTCGGGGGCGCATACGGGGTGTCGAAACCGGTCACCCGCCGCACCGGCGCCTCGAGGTGCTCGAAGCAGCGCTCGAACACACGCGCCTGGATCTCGCTCGCGACGCTCGCGTAGCCGGGCGCCTCGGCGACGACGACCGCGCGCCCGGTCGCCCGCACGGCTGCCGTCACCGTCGCGTTGTCGAACGGCGACAGCGAGCGCACGTCGATGACCTGCACGCTGCGGCCCTCTTGCGCGGCGATCTCGGCGGCCTCGAGCGCGACCGGCACCATCGCGGCGTAGGCGAGCACCGTCACGTCGGTGCCCTCCCGCGCGATGCGCGCGGTGCCGAGCTCGGCGGTGATCGAGGTGTCGACCTCACCCTTCGACCAGTACAGCTTCTTCGGCTCGAGGAAGATCACCGGATCGGGTGAGGCGATCGCCGCGCGCAGCAGCGAGTACGCATCCTGCGGTGTCGACGGGGCAACCACCGTGAGGCCGGGGGTGTGCGCGTAGTAGGCCTCGGATGAGTCGCAGTGGTGCTCGACGCCGCCGATGCCGCCGCCGAACGGGATGCGGATCACCAGCGGCATCCGCATCGATCCGCGCGTGCGGTTGCCGAACTTCGCGACCTGGCTGACGATCTGCTCGAACGCAGGCAACGCGAACGCGTCGAACTGCATCTCGACGATCGGCCGCATGCCGTTCATGGCCATACCGACAGCAGTGCCGACGATGCCGGCCTCGGCGAGCGGGGTGTCGAAGCAGCGGTCGTCGCCGAAGCGCTCCGCGAGCCCGTCGGTGATGCGGAAGACGCCGCCCAGCGCACCGACGTCCTCGCCGTACACGACGACGGCGGGATCCTCCTGGATGGCGTCGGCGAGGGCGCGGTTGAGCGCGGCGGCCATGGTCATCGTGCCGACGACGTGAGGACTGGCCTGATCGGTGCGGAGGTCGGACGCGAGGGTCATGATCGTCCTCCTGTGTCGGCGAGGGTGTCGCGTGCGATCTCGTCCTGCAGCATCCGCCACTGCTCCTCGAGCTGCGGCGACCGCTCGGCGGCGACGAAGCGGAACAGATCCTCCGGGTCGAGGTAGGCATCGGCGTTCAGCGCGGTGCGCAGGGCGGCGGCGATGCTCTCGGCTCCTGCCGCGATGCGCTGCTCGTCATCGTCGGACAGGGCGCCCTGGGCGGTCAGGTGCGCGCGCAGACGGGTCAGCGGGTCGCGGTCGATCCACGCCTGCACCTCCGCGCGCTCGCGGTAGCGGGTGTCGTCGTCGGCGTTGGTGTGCGCCTGCATGCGATAGGTGTGCGCCTCGACCAGCGAGGGACCGCCGCCGCTGCGGGCACGCTCGACTGCTTCGCCGAGCACGGCGAGCAGCGCAGCGACGTCGTTGCCGTCGACGCGCTCGCCGGGCATCCCGTAGCCGATCGCCTTGTGCGCGAGTGACGGTGCGGCGCTCTGGCGCGCCAGCGGCACCGAGATGGCGAACTCGTTGTTCTGCACGAAGAACACGACGGGAGCGTGGAACACGGCGGCGAAGTTCATCGCCTCGTGGAAGTCGCCCTCGCTGGTGGCGCCGTCGCCGCACAGGGCGAGCACGACCGTGTCTTCGCCGCGGTGCCGTGCCGCCTGCGCGAAGCCGACCGCGTGCAGCAGCTGCGTGGCCAGCGGCGTGGCCTGCGGGGCGACGTGGTGCTCGGCGGGGTCGTATCCGCTGTGCCAGTCGCCGGCCAGCAGGACCATCGCGTCGGCGGGGGACACGCCCCGGCCGATGATCGCGACGGCGTCGCGGTAGGTGGGGAAGAGCCAGTCTCGCTCGTCGAGCACGAGCGCGGCGGCGACCTGGCAGGCCTCCTGCCCGTGCGACGACGGGTACACCGCCAGTCGGCCCTGACGCACCAGCGCGCTGGCCTGATCGTTGATGCGACGACCCTCGACAAGGGCGCGGTAGGCATCGCGCAGCCGGCCGGTCTCGGGCGCGGTGTAGTGGTCGTCGTCGATCCCATCGCCGTGCGGGTCGATCAGACGCACGGGGGTGTCGCGGGGGAGCAGGTCGTCTCGCATCATCCGGTTCGCCTTCCTTGCCGAACGTGGTGACACCAGGATGCCCGTGACTCGTCAGCCGTCCAACCGATCCCATGCATTCCCGAACGATTGTTCGCTCAAGCCTGATGCTGGTGTCAGACTGTCAGCATCCACTGACGGAACGGACGGTGCACGATGGCCGAGCTCGATGCCACAGATCACGCGATCCTCGCCGAACTGCGCCGCGACGCACGGGCGTCGATGACGCACATCGCCGACAGCGTGCACATCTCCCGGGCCGGCGTGCACGCGCGCATCAAGCGGCTCACCGAGCAGGGCGTGATCGCCGGCTACACGGTGCGCACCGATCCCGTGCAGCTCGGGCACCATGCATCCGCCTACGTCATGCTCGCGATCGAGCAGGCGAGCTGGCAGGAGGTGCAGGCGCGCCTGCGCGCGATCCCCGAGGTCGAGCACATGGCTCTCGTCGGCGGCGACTTCGACGTGATCCTTCTCGTGCGAGCGAGCGATGCCCGCGACCTGCGTCGTGTCGTGCTGGAGGACATCCAGGCGATCCCGTCGATCCGCTCGACCCGCACGACGCTGATCTTCGAGGACTTCACGCGGGAGTGAGCGCTCAGCCGATCGTGAGCCGCAAGCCATCCGCGTCAGCGGTCACGCTCACCCGGGTCAGGTCGTCCACGGCGTGCACCGCCCCGAACGCCGCGGCGTGCGCACCGACGCCGATCACCCGCATCCCCGCCGCCAGCCCCGCCTGCACCCCGGCTTCGGAGTCCTCGAACACGACGCAGTCGGCCGGGTCGACTCCCAGCTGCGCGGCCGCCGCCAGGAACCCCTCGGGGTGCGGCTTCGAATCGGTCACGCTCTCGGCGGTGATCGCGAGAGCGGGCACGGTGAGACCGGCCGCCTGCATCCGGGCCGTCATCAGCGGCACATTCGCGGAGGTGACGATCGCGTGCGGCAGCTCGCGCAGCGCGGCGAGGAACGCCGCAGCGCCGGCGATCTCGACCACGCCGGCGACGTCGCCGCTCTCGCGCGCGAGCATCTCCTGATTCTCGACGAGGTTGATGGCGTGATCCCGCTCGGGAAGCAGCAGCGCCATGCTCTGATGGCCCTGGCGGCCGTGCACGGTCTGCAGCACGACGTCCGGGTCGATTCCGTGCGGCTCCGCCCACTCCAGCCACAGCCGCTCGACGACCGCGGTCGAGTCGACGAGGGTGCCGTCCATGTCGAGCAGGACGGCGCGGGCGTGCAGGATCGTGGGCATGTGCCCAGCGTAAGCCGGGTCAGCGGCGCCAGATCGCCGGTCGGGGCATCGGACCCGCCAGAACCTGCAGACTCGCGGCGAGCGAGATGATCGCCGCTTCACCGCCGGGCCGGCCGATCAGCTGCACGCTGACCGGATGCCCCGACGCGTCGGTGGTGACCGGGACGACGATCGCGGGAAGACCCGCCACATTGACGAAGCTGCTGTACGGCGCATACCGGACCTGCTGTGAGAATCCGCGCACCGGGTCGTCGCGGTCGAACCAACCGACGGGCTGCGGCGGCAGCGCCAGCGCGGGGGTGAGCACCGCGTCGAACGGATCGAACGCGCCGATCGTCTCCTGCTCGAAGGCGGATGCCGCAGCCAGCGCCTGCAGCACCTCGGCGCCGGTCAGCCGGCGCCCCTCGCGCACGAGCCAGGCGGTGATCGGCTCGACGAGCTCCAGCTCCGCATCGGTGAGGTTCATCCGGGCAGCGCTCGTGCGCCACAGCGTCGTGAACAGCTGCGCGTAACCGTGGGGACGCCAGGCGAATCCGTCGACGCCGTGGCCGGCATCCGAGAGCAGCGCCGAAGCGACCTCGACAGCGCGAGCGGCGTCGGCATCGAGGCGGATATCGTCGGCGTCGTCCCACGGAGAGACCGTGGTCACCCCGATCCGGGCGGGAGACGTCGGCGTCGTGGCGGCCGAGAGGAACGGCCCCGAGGCGGGGGCCCGCGTCGCGAAGCGATGCGGCCGGCCGGCGCACTGCACGTCGAGCAGCAGCGCGGCATCCGCGACCGAACGGGCGAGTGGGCCGGCGACGGGAAGACCGCCCGGGCTGTCGAGCCCCGAGGCGAACGGCACGCGCCCGCGCGACGGCTTGATGCCGACGATGCCCACCGTCGCCGCCGGGATGCGGATCGAACCGCCGCCGTCGGAACCCGGCGCGAGCGGCAGCAGCCCAGCGGCGACGGCGGCGGCCGCACCACCGCTGGAGCCGCCCGACCCGTTCGCGGTGTTCCACGGGTCTCGCGTGGGCGGGCCGATCAGCGTCTCGGTGTACCCGGTCAGGCCGAACTCGGGCGTGCTCGTCTTTCCCAGGCTGATCCCGCCGGCCTCGTCGAGCACGGCCGCCTGATCCGCGGTCAGGGTCGGAACGTGATCGCGGTGCAGCCGCGAGCCGGAGCGCGTGGGCACGCCCGCTCGTGCCACCAGATCCTTGTCGGCGAAGGGCAGCCCCCACAGGGCGCCGGCCGGCTCGGCATCCGTCAGCGCGGCGGCGCGCGCGCGGGCGGTCTTTCCGGTGACCTCGACGAACGCGCCGACCTGCTGGTCGCATCGCGCGATGCGCGCCAGGTAGTGGGCGACGAGATCCGAGGGCGAGAACGACCCGGATCGCAGCCCGGCGAGCTGCTCGATCGCGCTCAGATCATGCAGCTCGGTCATGATCCGAGCCTATGCCGCTCCACGTGTTAAGAATCCGGTTTCATGGCTCCCAGGCAGTCTGTCGGGTTCTGCATACCGGAATCGTCCTGTCGCACCGGATGCCGCGCTCTAGCCTGGATGAGGCGGATCCGCCTCCCCATTCACCGCAGCGCCCGACCCGGCGGCGCTCGAGCAGCACGCAAGGACGCACATGGACGATGTCGTGACACACCGCGACGACTGGAAGGTCAAGGAAGAGCTGGCAGAGCGGATGATCCCGCTCGTCGGCGGACTCAACAGGGAGCGCGATGTCGTGACGTCGCTGCACGGGCATCGTCTGCTCGGGCTGTCGACGACGGGCATCCTCGAGGTGCACGAGCGGGTCGCCCAGCTCGGTCACCGGCAGATCGCCCTCACCGACACGCTCGCCGTGCTCGAGGCGCTGCGCGAGCTCGCTCCGGGCGCCTCGTCGCTGGACGTGGCGCGTCTGATCGAGGATCACGCCGAGACCGGCGGCGACCTCGACGAGTTCCTGCGCAGCGCGCTCGCGCCCGCGCTCGGTGCCGAGCTCTCCGATCCCGTCGACGTTGTGCTCTACGGATTCGGCCGGATCGGCCGGCTGCTGGCGCGCATCATTATCGCGCACACCGGCGGGGGCAGCGGTCTGCGCCTGCGCGCGATCGTCGTGCGCCGCGGATCCGACAACGACATCGTCAAGCGCGCCTCGCTGCTGCTGCGCGATTCGGTGCACGGCCGCTTCGCCGGCACCGTCACGGTCGACGAGGAGAACTCGCAGATCATCGCCAACGGCAACCGCATCCAGGTGATCTACTCCGACGACCCCGCCACCGTCGACTACACCGCGTACGGCATCCACGACGCGATCATCGTCGATAACACCGGCCGCTGGCGCGACGAGGAAGGCCTCAGCCGGCACCTGCAGGCGAAGGGCGCCGCCCGCGTGCTGCTCACCGCACCGGGCAAGGGCGAGCTGAAGAACATCGTGCACGGCATCAACGACGGCACGATCGAGCCGGGCGACCGCATCCTCTCCGCGGCATCGTGCACGACCAACGCGATCACCCCGGTGCTCGCGGCGATCGACGAGGCGTACGGCATCGTCCGCGGCCATGTCGAGACCGTGCACTCGTTCACGAACGACCAGAACCTCATCGACAATTTCCACAAGGGCGACCGCCGCGGTCGCTCTGCGGTGCTGAACATGGTGATCACCGAGACGGGCGCGGCCAAGGCCGTCTCTCGGGCCCTGCCGCAGCTCGCCGGCAAGCTCACCGGCTCGGCCATCCGCGTGCCCACCCCCGACGTGTCGCTCGCCGTGCTGCACCTGACCCTCGAGAACCCGGCCACGAAGGACGAGCTCAACGACTACCTGCGCCGCGCGTCGCTGCACTCGAAGCTGCGGCAGCAGATCGACTACGTCGAGAGCCCCGAGGTCGTCTCGACCGACTTCGTCGGTTCGCACCGCGCCGGCATCGTCGACGGCCTCGCGACGATCGCGAACGACCGCGACGTCGTGCTGTACGTCTGGTACGACAACGAGTACGGCTACTCGTGCCAGGTCGTGCGCGTGCTCGAGGTGATGGCGGGCACCCACCCGGTCGTGCTGCCCGCACGCCGCGAGGTGACGCTGCACGCCTGATCGCCGCTGGCGGGTGTCGGAGGCCGCGTGGATCATGGAGACATGGATTCCCGCGGCCTTCTCGCTGCTCGCCTGCGCTCGCATCGGCTGACCGCGCCCGCAGCGACCGTCGCCGGCGCGGCACGGCACATGCTCGCCATGCAGAGCCAGGACCTGCTGGCGGGCCGATGGGCGCTCGGTGTGCGCACGACGGGATCACCCAGGCTCGATGACGTCGATGGGGCGTTCGGGAGCGGGCAGCTGGTGCGCGCGTGGACGATGCGCGGCACCTTGCACATCGTCCACGCGCGCGACCTGGCGTGGGTGCTCTCGGTGACGGCGGACAGGCAGCGGCAGCAGGCCGCGGGGCGGCATCGCGCCCTCGGCATCGACGACGAGATGCTCGACACCGCCTGGAATGCGATCGGTCCGCCGGCTCGAGACGGCGGATGCACGAAGGCCGAGTCCTTCGCGCTCATGCAGAGCGCCGGCATCGACCCCTCGGGCCAGCGCGGCATTCATGTGCTCTTCGCGCTCACCATCGCCGGTCTCCTCTGCCAGGGGCCGATCGAGCCCCCCGTCGGCGGCACGGTGTCCCGCGAGCAGCGCTTCGTCGCTGCGGACAGCTGGATCACGGAGTCCGCGCAACCGGACGACCCGCTCGCCGAGCTGCTCGTGCGCTACATCGACGGTCACGGCCCGGCGAGCGTGCGCGATTTCGCCTGGTGGTCGGGACTGACCCTCGGCGCCGCGCGCGAGGCGGCCCAGCGTGCGGCGGGCCGAATGCGAGAGGTCGGCGACGGGCTCTTCGTCGCGCTGCGCGCCCCGCGAAGACGTCTCGACGACACGACCGCGTTCGCTCTGCCGGCGTTCGACGAGTACTACATCTCCTACACCGATCGCACCCCGGTCTGCGATCCCGGTCTTCTCGATGCCGTGGGGCCCGGCAAGAACGGCATGGTGCGCCCGACGATCGTCGAGAGCGGCCGGGTAGTGGGCGTCTGGTCGCACGCGGACGCCGCCCGCGGCGCGCCGGCGGAGCTGTTCGAGCCCGTCGACGACCCGGCCGCGGCATCCGCCCTCACGCGCTTCGCGCGGTTCGTCGGCGAGTGAGCCGCGACTCGCCGGTTGCCCGACCCGTCGGCCGGTCGGGAATCCCAGACCGGATGCCGTGGCTGCGGCGTGTCGGGGAGCGACACGCGGCCCCGGGGCCGTATCGTCTGACATTTCCGACGCCGACGACCCCAGGCAGCTTCAGCTCACTGGTCGGCGTGGCGGTCGAGGAACGAGTACACCTCGCTGTCATCGACGCCGGGGAATGCGCCGCGCGGCAGGGGACGGAACATGTGCGTGTGCACGCGTGCGCTCGGCCACGCCCGGCCCTCCCAGCGCCGCGACACGGTCGGCGCGGCCCGGCGGCAGCACGACTCGTCGGGGCACGTCGACTGCGCACGGTGCTGCGTCTCGCGGCCGCGCCACCAGCGCGCGTCGTCGAAAGGCACGCCGACCGTGACCGAGAACCCGCCGTCGGTCGACGAGCCGGTCTGCGTGGCGCACCAGAAGGTGCCCGACGGGGTGTCGGTGTACTGGTAGTGCTCGGTGGTGCGGTTGCGCTGCTCGAACGCGGCGCGTGCGCCGAACCGGCGGCAGGCCGGCTGACCTTCGACGGCGCCCGTCACATCCATCGGCAGCGGCAGGCCGTCGTTCTCGTAGACGCGGGTGATCGCGCCGTTCTCGTCGACGCGCAGGAAGTGCAGGCGCATGTCGAGGTGGTGCGTCATGAGGTTCGTCATGCGCATGCCGGCCGCCTCGTGCGTGACGCCGAACGCGTCGCGGAAGTCCTCGACCGCGAGGTTGCGGTCCTTCTTCGCCTGCTGCAGGAACGCGACGCCTGCCGTCTCGGGGATCAGGCAGCACGCGGCGAAGTAGTTGATCTCGAGCCGCTGCTGCAGGAAGTCGGCGTAGTCGGTCGGGGGAGTGTGGCCCAGGATGCGGTGCGCCATCGCCTGCAGCGCCATCGAGCGCAGGCCGTGCCCCCCGGGGATCGAGGCGGGCGGCAGGTAGATGCGGCCGTGCTCGACGTCGGTGATCGAGCGGGTGGAGTGCGGCAGGTCGTCGGCGTAGATGAGCTCGAAGCCCAGCTTCGCCGCCATCAGGGTCACGGTACGGTGCGTCAGCGCACCCGAGACGTGCCCGGCGGCCTTGAGGTGCTTCTCGGCGAGGGCCTCGATGTCAGGCAGGTAGTTGTCGCGCGCGCGCATCGTCAGACGCATCTCGGTGTTCGCCCGGCGCGCCTCCTCGGGGGTGGCGATCGCCTCGGTCTCGCGGCGGTGCAGCTCGCGATGAAGACCCAGGATCGCTTCGATGGTCTCGTCGCTCATCGTCTTCGACACGCGCACCGCGGCGATGCCCAGCTGGCGGAAGATCGGACTCGACTGCGCCCGCTCCAGCTCGATCTCGAGCGCCGCCCGCCGGTTGGGCGGCTCACCGGAGATGAGATCGGCGACATCGGTGCCGCATGCCTCGGCGATGGCCTGCAGCAGCGAGAGCTTCGGCTCGCGCTTGCCGTTCTCGATGAGGCTCAGCTGAGACCCGGCGATGCCGACCTTCGCGCCCAGGTCGTCGAGGGTGAGATTTCGTGCCGTGCGGTGATGCCGGATGCGATGTCCGAGGGTGCTGAGTTCGAGTCCGCTGGTCGCCATTCCTTGAGCATATCCGAAAGAAGAAGCTTTCTTTCAACTCGCGAGGGCGGCAAACACGTCGAAACCTCGCGCACCATGGAATCAACGCACTTGCTTGAAGGAGCTCTCATGGCACTCGCCGACACGTTCACCTCCCGCCCCGACTCCCGAGCATCAATGCGGAGCGCCGGCGCCGCGCCCACCTACGACACCCCCGCCATGGCCGAACTGCGCGCGTGGGTCGACGGGATCGCCGCACTCACCCAGCCCGAGCGGGTGCACTGGGTCGACGGATCCCGCGCCGAGAACGACGCGCTGCTCCACGAGCTCGTCGACGAGGGCAAGCTGATCAAGCTCAACCCCGAATGGCGACCCGGCTCGTACCTCGCCCGCTCGCACCCCAGCGACGTGGCGCGCACCGAGGGGCGCACCTTCATCGCCTCCGAGCGCGAGCGCGACGCCGGCCCGACCAACAACTGGGCGGATCCCGCCGAGATGCGCACGACCCTCGACGGCCTGTTCGCCGGATCGATGCGCGGTCGCACGATGTACGTCATCCCGTTCTCGATGGGACCGGTCGGCGGCAAGCTCTCGCACATCGGCGTGCAGATCACCGACAGCGCCTACGCCGTGGCATCCATCGGCATCATGACCCGCGTCGGTGACGCGGTCACGCGCCAGATCGCCGACGGTGCCCCGTGGGTCAAGACGGTGCACTCCGTCGGCGCCCCGCTCGGGCCCGGCGAATCCGACGTCGAGTGGCCCTGCAACGACGAGAAGTACATCGTGCACTTCCCCGAGACGCTCGAGGTCTACTCGTACGGTTCGGGTTACGGCGGCAACGCGATCCTCGCGAAGAAGTGCTTCGCGCTGCGCATCGCGTCGGTCATCGCCCGCGACGAGGGCTGGCTCGCCGAGCACATGCTGCTCATCCGCGTGACCGACCCGAACGGCAAGGCGCATCACATCGCCGCCGCATTCCCGTCCGCCTGCGGCAAGACCAACCTCGCCATGCTGCGACCCACGATCCCGGGATGGACGGTCGAGACGCTCGGCGACGACATCGTGTGGATCCGGCCCGGCGACGACGGCCGGATGTACGCCATGAACCCCGAGGCCGGGTTCTTCGGCGTCGCGCCGGGAACGGGCGAGTCGACCAACGTCACCGCCGTCGAGACGCTGTGGGGCAACACCATCTTCACCAACGTCGCGCTGCGTCCCGACGGCGACGTGTGGTGGGAGGGGCTCACCGACACCCCGCCCGCGCAGCTCATCGACTGGCAGGGCAACCCGTGGACGCCGGACTCGGGCGCTCCCGCCGCCCACCCCAACTCGCGCTTCACGGTGTCCGCCGCGCAGTGCCCGCAGATCGCCGAGGACTGGGAGAATCCCGATGGCGTTCCCCTCGACGTCATCCTCTTCGGCGGCCGCCGTGCGACCAACGTGCCGCTCGTCGTCGAGGCGACCGACTGGAGCCACGGCGTCTTCATCGGCTCGACCATCTCGTCGGAGCGCACCGCAGCCGCCGAGGGAACCGTCGGCGAGCTGCGCCGCGACCCGTTCGCGATGCTGCCGTTCTGCGGCTACAACATGGGCGACTACTTCGCGCACTGGCTCAAGGTCGGTCGGTCGCTGCGCTTCGATCGCGCACCGCGCATCTTCCAGGTGAACTGGTTCCGCCGCGGTGACGACGGCCGCTTCCTCTGGCCGGGCTTCGGCGACAACTCTCGCGTGATCGAATGGATCATCCGTCGCATCTCCGGCGAGGTCACCGCCGTCGAGAGCCCGATCGGCCGCCTCCCGCGGCGCGAGGATCTCAACCTCGACGGACTCGACCTGACCGACGCCGATCTCGACGAGCTCTTCGACATCGACATCGACGCCTGGCTCGCCGAGGCGGACTCCACCGAGGACTTCTACGCCATGTTCGGCGACGCGCTGCCGGCAGCCCTGCGCAGCGAGCTGGAGGCTCTGCGGTACCGGCTCAACGCCGCTCGGTGAGGACCCGCGCATCTTCCCCGGGGTCCGTCGCCCCGTCCGTGGAGGACGTGGTCGCCGCGGCGGATGCCGCCCGGCATCCGCGCGATCAGACCAGCAGCTGATGCCGGGCGAGGTCGCGGTACAGCGGAGTGGACTCGAGCAGCTCGGCGTGCGTGCCCTGCCCGGCGACCACGCCGTTCTGCAGCACCACGATCAGGTCGCTGTCGACCACGGTCGACAGACGGTGCGCGATCACGAGCAGCGTGCGGTCGGCGGCGGCCGCGTCGATCGCCTCGCGCATGCGCTGCTCGTTGACGCCGTCGAGCGACGAGGTCGATTCGTCGAGCAGCAGGATCGGCGCCTCGGTCAGCAGAGCGCGTGCGATGGCGAGACGCTGACGTTCCCCGCCCGAGAGCATCACGCCGTCCTCGCCGACCGGGGCCCCCAGTCCCAGGGGGCTGCGCTCGAGCACGTCGCCGAGGTTGACCGAGCGCAGCACGAACTCGCAGTCGGCATCCGAGGCATCCGGCGCGGCGAGACGCAGGTTCTCGCCCAGCGTGCCGGCGAGGGTCGGTGCGTCCTGCTCGACGTATCCGAACTGCGCACGCAGCTGCTCGCGTGGGTACATGCGCACGTCGTGCCCGGCGAGGCGGATCGACCCGCCCGTCGGGTCGTAGAAGCGCTCGATGAGCGAGAGGATCGTGCTCTTGCCCGCGCCGCTCGGCCCGACGAGGGCGACGCGCGCACCACGCGGCACGGTGAATGAGACGCCCTTCAGCACATCCCGGTCAGCAGGATCATGGGTCCCTGAGCCTGTCGACCCCTCTTCGGAGGCGCGCTCGAGGTGCGCGTCGACGAGCAGGGTCTGGGCCTCCTTGGCCGCCGCCTCCCGTGCGGCGATGACGGCGTCGGGGTAGCGGAAGCGCACATCGCGGAACTCGATCGCGGGGGCCCCGACCACCGCGGCGGACGCGGCCGCGGGGTCGGGCTCGTCGTGCTGCGTCTCGGTCGGCAGGTCGAGCACCTCCTGGATGCGCCCGAGGGCGCCGAGCGCCTGGTTCACCGAGGTGATCGCGCCGAACGCCTGCCCCAGCGGCATCACCAGCATGAACAGAAACATGATGAAGGTCACCAGCGACGCGATCGAGAGAGCCCCGGACGCCACGCGCAGCCCGCCCACGCCGAGCACGACCAGCAGCGACAGCTGCAGCGCGACGCCGGCGACGGGCACGACCATCGACGAGATCTTCGCGATGCGCACCCCGAGGCCGTACGCCTCACCCGCGAGGTTCTCGACGGCCGCGGTCTCGCGCTCGGTGGCGCCGGACGCCCGGACGGTGCGGATCGAGGAGATGCCTCGCTCGACTCCGGATGCCAGTTCGCCGACCTTCTGCTGCTGCGCCGCCGATGCGGTGCGGATGCGCCCGGAGAGCAGCACGACCACGACCACCGACACGCCGATCACGACGACGATGAGCAGCAGCAGGAGCGGGTCGATGATGAGCATCGCGATGAGCGCGCCGATGAACAGGATCGCGCCGCCGACGGCATCCGCGAGCCCCTGGGTGAGCACCGCGTAGAGCAGCGTCGTGTCGGTGCCGACGCGCGAGACGAGATCGCCGGTGCGACGTGCGTCGAACTCGCTGATCGGCAGGTGCAGGATGCGCGCGATGAGCTTGCGGCGGCTGGAGTACACCACCGCGGTGCCGGTGCGCTGCAGCAGGTAGTGCTGGTATCCCGAGATGACCGATGCGGCGATCACCAAGCCGATCAGCAGCCAGACCAGCGCGCCGAGGGCCTGCGCCTGCTGCACGCGGGCGATCAGCTGCCCGACGAGCAGCGGCTGTGCGAGCGAGGCGGCCGCGCCGACGATGCTGAGCACCGCGACGACGGCGAGCACCTTCTTGTGCTCGAGGAGGAAGGGGAGAAGCTGACGGAACGTGGCGCGCGGGCCGTCGTGCTGCGCATGACGTCCGCGTCGGCGTGCGGGCGCCGTGCGAGACATGGGAACCTTCTTCGGATGGGGGCTGATCCATTGTGTGCCGCGCGGCTTATGTGTGGCCTGTTGGCCTGCGGTGCAGGCGAGGATGGAGGCATGCTGATCCCGCCGAAGCTGCAATCAGATGACCGCATCGCCGTCCTCTCTCCCGCGTTCGCCGCGCCGGCGGCGGGGCCCGAGGTGCACGAGCAGGCGATGCGACGTCTGCGGAAGCTGACCGGCCTCGTGCCCGTCGAGTACCCGACGACGAGGCAGCTCGACGCGAGCCCGGAGGGGCGGGCCGCCGATGTGAATGCGGCGTTCGCCGACCCGCGCATCCGGGCGATCATCGCGACCGTCGGCGGCAGCGACCAGATCCTCGTGACGCCGCACCTCGACCCCGCGCTCGCCGCAGCCGACCCCAAGCCCTTCCTCGGCTACAGCGACAACACGAATATCCTGAACTGGCTGTGGCGGCACGGCGTCGCCGGGTTCTACGGCGGCTCGACGCAGGTGCACCTGGGGCCAGGGCCGGCGGTCGACGAGATGCATCTGCGCTCACTGCGCGCCGCGCTGCTCGACGGCGGCGAGATCGAGATCACCGAGCCGGGGGAGTCGGAGGACTTCGGGCGGCACTGGGACGACCCGGCGGCTCTGAGGGAGTACGGCGACCGCGAACCCACCGAGCCCTGGACGTGGGCGGGCGCTGCGAAGAGCGTGACGGGACGCACGTGGGGCGGCTGCCTCGAGGTGGTCGACCAGCTGGCACTCGCCGACCGGATGCCCACGAACGACGAGCTCGCCGGAGCGATTCTGCTGCTCGAGACGAGCGAGCGGCTCACCCCGGCAGGGCGAGTTCGCGAGCAGCTGCGCGGCTACGGCGAACGAGGACTTCTTGACGCCGTCGCAGGCGTGCTGTTCGCCCGACCGCCCGTGAGCTCGTTCGAAGTTCAGCCCGGTGCTGCTGAGAAGGCCGCGCTGCGCGCCGCGCAGCGGGATGTCGTGCTCGAGATGGTCGGTCGTTACAACCCGGATGCCGTGGTGTGCGTCGGCGTGCCCTTCGGGCACACGCGACCGCAATGGACCCTGCCCTACGGCGGTGAGATGACCCTCGACGGCGCGGCGCGGACGCTCACCGCCGCCTTCTGAGCCTCAGCCCAGCGTCACCCGTCCGCGCAGCTCGCGCACGGTCGAGACTCCTGTCAGCTGCATGGTTCGCACAGCCTCGGCGCGCATGATCTGCAGCATCCGGTCCACCCCGCGCTCGCCGCCGGCCATCAGTCCGTAGAGGTATGCGCGACCGACCATGCATGCGTCCGCGCCGAGCCCGACCGCGGCGAGCACATCGGCACCGGAGAGGACGCCGGTGTCGAGGAAGATCTCGGCGCGGTCGCCGACGGCGGCCGCGACGTCAGGGAGCAGCCGGAGGGGAGTGGGCGCGCGGTCGAGCTGACGGCCGCCGTGGTTCGACACGACGAGCGCGTCGGCCCCGGCATCCACCACCCGCTGCGCATCGACGACCGACTGGATGCCCTTGACCACGAGCTTGCCCGCCCACTGCTCACGCAGCCAGGCGAGGTCGTCGATCTTGAGCGACGGGTCGAACATCCTGCCGACGAGCTCGGCCACCGTGCCGTCGAACGAGCGCAGACTCGCGAACTCGATCGGGTCGGTGGTGAGCACGTTGAACCACCACTCGGGATGCCACGCCATGTCCCACATAGTCTTCAGATTCAGCGTCGGCGGGATCGTCAGACCGTTGCGTGCATCGCGAAGCCGGTTGCCCGCGACCGGGGTGTCGACCGTGAGCACGAGCGTGTCATAGCCGGTGCGCCGCGCCTCGTCGACCAGGCGGCGGGTGCCTTCGCGGTCCTTCCAGAGGTACAGCTGAAACCAGTTCGCACCGCCCGGCACCGCCCGCATCAGCTCGGCGGGCGAGGTGGTGCCCATGGTCGAGAGCGTGTAGGGAACACCGGCCCGCGCCGCCGCCCGCGCGACGGCGATCTCGCCCTCGTGCTGCATCATCCGGGTGAACCCGGTCGGGGCCATGATGAGCGGGAACGACGCCGGCGTGCCGAGGATCGTCGTCGACGTGTCGACCTCGGCGACGTCGTGCAGCACCCGCGGCTCGAACTCGACGCTCGCGAACGCACGACGTGCGCGAGCGATGCTCACCTCGTCCTCGGCGGCGCCGTGCACGTAATCGAACACCGAGCGCGGCGTGGTTCGCCGGGCGATGCGCGCCAGATCCTTCACCGTCAGCGCCTGCGCCAGCCGCCGATCGACACGGTTCCGCATCGGGCGCCGGAAGCCGAGCAGCGGCGCCACCGCACCCCAGGTGGGGATACGGCGCGGGATCCGCCGGTCGGGGAGTGTCACTGCGTCGACCGGCCCGTGCCGAGGTAGGCCTGGATGATGTCGTCGTCGGCGAGCAGGGCATCGGATGCCCCGGAGCGCACGATCTCGCCGTTCTGCAGGATGTGACCCTCCTGGGCAGCCTGCAGGGCGCGGCGGGCGTTCTGCTCGACGAGCAGCACGGTCGTGCCGCCGGCGAGCACCTCGTCGATGACGGCGAACACCTCGTTGACGATCTTCGGCGCGAGCCCCATCGATGGCTCATCCATGAGCATGAGCTTCGGCCGCGCCAGCATGGCCCTGGCGATGGCCAGCATCTGCTGCTCGCCGCCCGACAGCGACCCGGCCGCCAGCTTGCGACGCTCGCCCAGCACGGGGAAGCGCTGGTACATGTCATCGATGCCCGCGCTCGCACCGGCGCCGTAGAACCTCGCGCCCATCTGCAGGTTCTCGGCGATCGTCATGGTGCTGAGGATCTGACGGCCCTCCGGCACCTGCACCAGACCGCGCGGCACGAGTTTGTGCGACTTGGTCTTGGTGATGTCGGCGCCGTCGAACAGGATCTGCCCGCTCGAGGGGCGGACGAGTCCCGAGATGGCATTGATGATCGACGACTTGCCGGCGCCGTTGGCGCCGACCAGCGTCACCAGAGACCCGGCGGCGACGTCGAACGTGACACCGCGCACGGCGTGCACGCGTCCGTACGAGACAGACAGGTCCCTCACGCTCAGCAGCGGCTCAGCCATGGTTCTCCTCGGAGGTAGGCGCGGCCGGTGCGGTCGGCGTGGGCGGGGTCGCCGCGGGACGCCCGGGATGCTCGGCGTCTTCGTCGGCAGCGCCCAGGTACGCCTCGATGACCCGCTCGTCGGCGGCGATCTCGGCCGGCGTGCCTTCGGCCAGCACCTCGCCGAAGTTGAGCACGACGATGTGGTCGCAGGTGTCGAGCACCATGCCGACGTTGTGCTCGATGAAGATGATCGTCAGACCGTCCTCGGTCAGCGAGCGGATCAGCGTCGACAGCCCCTCGGCTTCGACGTGGTTCATGCCGGCAGCCGGCTCGTCGAGGATCAGCAGAGACGGGTCGGCGGCCAGGGCCCTGGCGATCTCGAGACGGCGCTGATCGCCGTACGACAGGCTCTTCGCCGTGTCGTCTGCCTTGTCGAGCAGGCCGACGCGCTGCAGACAGCGTGCGGCGTGCGTGAGGGCGAGCCGCTCGTCGCGATGGGCGGAAGGCAGCCAGAGCAGCCGCCGCAGGAACGTCGGCTTCGCGACGAGGTGCGCGCCGATCAGCACGTTCTCGAGGGCCGTGAGCCGGTTGAACAGCTTGGAGTGCTGGAACGTGCGGGTGACGCCCGCAGCGGCGATGCGGTGCACGGGCGTGCGCCCGACCTGCACGCCGAGCACGGTGGCCGTGCCGGCCGAGGGTGGGATCAGGCCGCTGATCATGTTGACCAACGTCGTCTTCCCGGCACCGTTCGGTCCTATCAGACCGACCACGTCGCCACTGCGCACCGTCAGGTCGACGCTGCGCACGGCGTGCACGCCGCCGTACTCCTTCGACAGGCCCGTGAGCTCCGCGACGATCTCGCCCTTGGCGGGATGCGCGCGGCCGGGCAGCGGCTCGGCGGTGTCGAGAGCCGACACATCGATGCGCTGGCGACGGCGCGGGATGAGGCTGGCGATGCCGCCCGGCAGGTACAGGATCACGAGAAGCAGCAGCAGGCCCGAGATGAACGGCCGGATCCATCCCGCGTCGATGCCCACCATGCGCTGCAGCTCGGGCAGCAGTGTCTGGAACCCGCTGCCCAGAATCGGACCGAGGAAGTTCGCGGTGCCGCCGACGACAGCGGTGACCAGCCCGTCGATCGCCTTCTCGAACGCGAAGTCCTCCGGTGCGATGAGGCGCAGGTAGTACGCCCACATGACGCCGTACAGACCGGCGAGCACACCGGCGGCGACGAACGCGCTCAGGCGGTGCCCGCCGACGTTGATGCCGATGGAGCGAGCGGCGAGCTCGTCCTCGCGGATGGCCTCGAGGGCGCGTCCGTAGCGCGAGCGGGCCTGACGCCAGAACCAGTACGCCACGATCAGCAGCACGATCCAGGCGATCAGCGGCGTCATCACCTTCGGCACCGCCATGCCCTGAGCGCCGCCGGTCCACTCGGCGTTCAGGATGAAGATGCGGATCGCCTCAGCGAAGCCGAGCGTCGCGATCGCGAGGAACACCCCCCGCAGCCGCATCGTCGGCAGCCCCAGGATGACGGCGGCGAGGGCGCCGACGAGCATCCCGACGACCATCGCGAACAGCAGCGTCGGAATCGGTCCCCACGTTGTGGGAGGAGGGGTGATCGTGGCCGCGGTGAACGCCGCCAGACCGGCGAAACCCGCTTGGGCGAGGCTCAGCTGGCCCGCCACGAGCACGGCGTAGAACGAGAACGCGAAGACGCCGTTGAGCGCGATGAAGACGAGGGTCGACTCGGTGAACAGCATCAGACCTCACGCACCTTGCGCTTGCCGAACAGTCCCTGCGGACGCACCAGCAGGATGACGAAGAGCAGAGCGAACGCGATCAGATCGCGCCAGCTCGAGCCGACGTACTGAATCGCGAACACCTCGGCGATGCCCAGCACCAGACCGCCGATCAGTGCGCCCGGCAGCGAGCCCATGCCGCCGACGATGATCACCGCGAGGCCCTTCAGCTCGATCGCGCTGCCCATGCCCAGTTGGGCGCTGTTGACGCTGAGAGCGAAGAGCACGCCGGCGACGGCACCCAGGGCCGTCGAGATCGCGAACGTGATCGCCGTGACCCGGTCGACGTCGACGCCGAGAACCCGGGCGGCACCCGGGTTCTCGGCGACGGCGCGCATCGAACGGCCGAGCGATGAACGGCTGACCAGCAGGGTCAGCGCGATCATGAGCCCGAGCGACACGGCGACGATGACGATCTGCAGCATGCTGGCGGTGACTCCGCCGAACTCGATCGCGTCATCCGGCACCGTGCCCGCCGGGAAGCGCCGGGTGTTCGGGCCGAAGACCGCCTGCAGCAGGGCGATCAGCATCCCGCCCATCGCGATCGACGAGATCAGCCCGGCGAAGTGCGCGTCGGGCCGATCCTTCAGCGGGCGGAAGGCGATCCGCTCGATGAGCAGACCCAGGATGGCGCCGAACGCGAACACGATCACGAGCACCACGCCGAAGGGCAGGTCGAACGACTCGGTGAGCCAGATTCCCACGAATGCCGAGGCGGCGAACGCGGCGGGATGGGCCAGGTTCAGTCGGTCGAGGATGCCGAACACCAGCGTGAACCCGATGGCGAACAGGGCATAGATCGATCCGAGGAACAGGCCGTTCAGCAACTGCTGCTGCATGACGGTTCTTCGCTTCGCAGGTCAGTTCAGGACGGCGAACTTGCCGTCCTTCACGATCTGGACGACGGCGGGGTGCTCAGCGTCACGGTCCTTGTTGATGCTGATCGACCCGAGCGGGGTGGCGAGGTCCTTGACCTCGCTCAGTCCCTTCTGCACGTCGGCGCGCTCAGCCGAGCAGCCGGCACGGACCGCGTGGTCGACGATCAGCATGCCGGTGTAGGCCTGAGCGGCGAACTGGTCGGGACCCGTGCCGTACTTCTCCTCGAAGGCCTTCATGAAAACGGTGTTCTCGGGGCTGTCGGACGCGGAGTTCCAGGCGGCGCCCACGATGACGCCCTCGGCGGCATCGCCGGCGTCCTTCATCAGAGCCGGGTTGTTGAAGCCGTTGCCGCCGATGATCGGCTGGTCGATGCCGAGTTCACGCGCCTGGGTGACCAGCGGGATGGCCGCTTCGATCAGTGCCGAGACGACGATGGCATCCGGCTTCTTCTCCTTGGCGGCCGTGAGGAGGCTGCGGAAATCGGTGTCCTTCACCGAGAACTTCAGCGTCTCGATCACGTCGACGCCCTCGTCCTTCAGAGCCGATTCCATGACCTTGAAGCCCGACTCGGTGAAGGCGTCGTCGTTGCTGTACATGACGACGACCTTCTTCAGGCCGAGGTTCTCCTTGGCGGCCTTGATGGTCTGCGGGATGACCTGGGCTTCGGTGAGCGAGTCGCGGAAGATGAAGTCGCCCTGCTCGGTGATGCCGGTGGCGGTGTTCGAGATCGCGAGAACCGGCATGCCGGCCTCCTGGGCGATGGGCTGCGCCTGGAACGCGGTGTTCGAGAGCGTGGGGCCGATCACGACGCTCTCACCGCCCGACACGAAACCTTCGAACACGCTGATCGCCTGACGAGGATCGGTGCCGTCGTCCTCGACGTTGAGCTCGTACTCGACGCCGTCCTTCTCGTTCAGGTCTGCCACAGCGAGCTCGAGGCCCTTCTGCTGCGACTCCCCGTAGCTCGCGGCGGCACCCGTGAGGCTGAGCGCGGCGCCCACGGGAACCGCACCCTCGATGACGCAGGAGTCGCCGCTGCCCGAGCCCTTCTGGCCTTCGGCGGAGCCGCTGCCGCCGCCGTCGGTGCTGCTGCACCCGGCGAGAACCAGAGCGGAGGCGGACAGGATGACGGCTGTGCGGAGAGCGTAACGCATGGGGAATCCAATCGACGGGCGCGGTGACTGCAGATCGCCGACGGAGACACGGACTTCGTGCGACCGGGTGCGCGCACCATCATCCTCGAGGTGGGCGCTGTGGCGACCTCTCGATCATATGCCGGGTCGCGCACCAGTTCAGGCTCACCAGATGACGGCGATGCCCGCGTTCACCAGGGTCAGCACGCCGATGCCCCAGAACATCGCCGACGGCACGTGACCGCTCTTGCGCTGGCGGGCCTGGCCGATGCCCAGGAAGGCGCCGATGATCAGCAGGATGACGAGCTTGGTGCCGATCTTGGCGTAGTTCATCTCCGCACCGTCCGGCAGGCCCCACGGTGCTGCGAGTGCCAGGCCGGCGACGGCCGCGATGGTGAAGCCGATGTGCATCAGCTTCACGACCTCGCGCTTGCCGCCGTATGCCTGCACCGCCCACGCGCCGAAGAGCACGGCGAAGCCGATGAGGTGGACGAACAGGACGATGTGGCGCAGGGTCTCCATGACCCCAGGCTAGCCGGTATGTCGCGGCGGCTCAGCCCCGCAGAGCGCGGATCACCAGCGCCGTGCGCACAGCAGCGTCCGCGGCCTCGGCACCCTTGTCCTCCTTCGAGCCCTCGAGGCCCGCTCGATCGAGCCCCTGCTGCTCGTCGTCGAGGGTGAGCACCCCGAAGCCGACCGGCTTGCCGGCATCCAGCGCCACCCGGCTGAGCCCGTCGGTGGTGGCCGACGACACGTACTCGAAGTGCGGCGTTCCGCCGCGGATGATCACGCCGAGCGCGACCACCGCATCCGCTCCGCCGGCGAAAGCCGCCTGGGCGGCGACCGCCAGCTCGAACGACCCGGGCACGCGCACGAGCGTGTGCGCGGCGCCGGCCTCGTCGAGCACGCGCTGCGCACCCGCGATGAGCCCGTTCGAGATCGTCTCGTGCCAGGTGCCGGCGATCACGACGACGCGCAGACCGCTGCCGTCGATCGGGGTGCTCGGGGTGGGGGCTCCTGCGCCGCTCATGCGTCGTCCTTTCCGAGGGCGTGGGCGAGTTCGTCCGCGCCGATGATGTGACCCATGCGATCGCGCTTGGTCTCGAGGTACTGGTGGTTGTTGGGGCCGACGCCGACGATCAGCGGCACCTGCTCGACGACGTCGAGGCCGAGGGCCTTCAGCTTCTCGACCTTGTCGGTGTTGTTGGTGAGCAGGCGCACCTTCGAGATGCCGAGGTCGGTGAGGATGCCGGCGGCCGCCGCGTACTCGCGGGCGTCTGCGGGCAGGCCCAGGGCGAGGTTGGCGTCGACCGTGTCGAGGCCCTCCTCCTGCAGCGCGTAGGCGCGCAGCTTGTTGATCAGTCCGATGCCCCGGCCTTCGTGCCCGCGCATGTAGACGACGACGCCGCCCTCCTCGTCGATGCGGTCGAGGGCGGCCTGCAGCTGCGGGCCGCACTCGCACTTCTGTGACCCGAACGCCTCGCCGGTGAGGCACTCGGAGTGCACGCGCACAAGCGCGGTCTCGCCCGGTGTGCCCGACACGATGGCGATGTGGTCGGTGCCGCTGATGCGGTCCTTATAGGCAAGGAAGCGGAAGGTGCCGTGCTCCGTCGGCACATGGGCGTCCGCCCGCAGGCTGACCCGGCGGCCGGTGCGCTGAGCGAGGCAGTCGGCTTCGTCGCGCGGGTCGACCTCGTTCAGGTGCGCGATGAGCTGCTCGATCGTGATCACGGGCACGCCCTCGCGCGCGCCGAGCTCGAGCAGCGCGGGCAGACGCATCATGCTGCCGTCGTCGGCCACGACCTCGGCGATCGCCCCGATCGGCTGCAGACCTGCGAGCCGCATCAGCTCGACGGCCGCCTCGGTGTGCCCGCCGCGTTCGCGCACGCCGCCGTCGACGGCGCGCAGCGGCAGGATGTGGCCGGGTCGGATGAGGCTGGTGGGGACGGATGCCGGGTTCGCCAGCACATTGAGGGTCAGCGCGCGGTCGTGGGCGCTGATTCCCGTGGTGATGCCCTCGGCGGCGTCGACGCTCACGGTGTACGCCGTGGTGCGCGCGTCTTCGTTGGTCTCGACCATGGGCGGCAGGTTCAGGTGGTCGGCGAGGTCGGCGGGCATCGGGGCGCAGATGAGACCCGAGGTCCAGCGCACCATCCAGGCCATCGTCTCGGCGGTGGCGAGCTCGGCGGAGATGATGATGTCACCTTCGTTCTCGCGGTTCTCGTCGTCGGCGACGATGATCGGCTTACCGGCGCGCAGCGCGTCGAGGGCGTCGGAGAGCGGGGACAGGCTCATCGCGAGCCTCCTTCCGGGGCGGAGCGGAACGCGAGAAGGCGCTCCACATGACGGGCGAGGATGTCGGTCTCGAGGTTGACGATGTCGCCGGGCTCGAGAGCACCGAGGATCGTGGCCTCGAGCGTCTCCGGGATGAGCGAGACCTCGAACCGGTGCTCGTCCTGCCCGACTGCGCTCGGCGCACTCACCGCGCTCACCGTCAGCGAGGTGCCCGCGACACTGATCGAGCCCTTGTCGACCACGAGCGGTGCGAGCTCGGCGGGCAGGCTGATGCGCAGCACGCGCCACTGGGCGCCGGGGCGCACCTCGAGCACGGTGCCGACGCCGTCGACGTGCCCCTGCACGATGTGTCCGCCGAGGCGCGCGCCGACCGGCATGGCCTTCTCGATGTTCACCCGGGTGCCGACCTGCACGGCGCCCAGCGCCGACACGTCCAGGGTCTGCTTCATGACGTCGGCGTCGAAGGTCGTCTCGGTCGCGCCGACGACGGTGAGGCACACACCGCTGACGGCGATGGACTCGCCGTGCACGGCATCCGCTGCGGCCTTCGGGGCGTGCACGGTGAGCCGCCATCCGTCGCCCGATGCCGAGATCGCGGCGATCTCGCCGATCTCCTCGATGATTCCGGTGAACATCAGCTTCCTTCCTGTCCCGCGACGGGGTCCGTGGCGGGGTGTGCGGTGGCGAGCAGGTCGGCCCGTCCCGCGACGGATTCCACGGGATGCGCGATGGCGAGCAGGTCGGCGCCGAGTGGCATCCACTGCTCCACCTGCAGGCGCAGGGCGTCGCCGATCGAGGCGACGCCGATGTCGGTGAGTGCGAGCCGCTCGCCGCCGAGCAGCACAGGCGCGATGTACGCGAGCACGGTGTCGGCGAAGCCGGCGCCGATGAACGCGCTCGCCAGCGTCGGCCCGCCTTCGACGAAGACGCGCTGCACGCCGCGGTCGCGCAGATCGGCGAGCACGGCGGGCAGGTCGCGGGTGTCGTAGAACACCGGTGTGTGCGGATGCCTGTGCACGGCGGCGTGCGGGGGAGTCGCTCGTGAGCCGATCACGACGGGGATCGGCTGGTGCGGGTAGAGAGCATCGCCGTCACGCGCGGTGAGCGCGGGATCGTCGGCGAGCAGGGTTCCGGTGCCGACGACGATCGCGTCGGCCTGGGACCGGCGTCGGTGCACGTCGGCGCGCGCGCCGGAGCCGGTGATCCACTGGCTGCTGCCGTCGGATGCCGCGGCCCTGCCGTCCAGGCTCTGCGCCCACTTCACGGTGACGTGCGGCCGGCCAAGCCGCTGCACGGTCAGCCAGTCGTCGATGAGGTGTCGTGCGGCATCCGCCTGCTCGCCGCCGACGACCTCGACACCCGCCGCGCGGAGTCGATCGCCGCCGCCGCTGGAGAGGTCGCCCGGGTCGTCGAGCGCGTAGACGACGCGCGCGACGCCCGCGTCGATCAGGGCCTGCGCGCAGGGTCCCGTGCGTCCGGTGTGGTTGCACGGCTCGAGCGTGACGACGGCGGTGGCACCGGATGCCTGTCCCGGGGCGAGCTGCGAGAGCGCGTCGACCTCGGCATGCGGGGTGCCCGCACCGTGGTGCCAGCCCTCGGCGATCACACCGCCTGTGGGGGAGAGGAGGACGGCGCCCACCTGAGGATTCAGACCGCGCGGACCCATGCCCGCGAGCGCGAGGGCGCGATGCATCGCATCGCGTTCGGCCTCGGTCACTGCCATCGGTCATCCTTCTCTGGGTGCCCGGGGTCTGCAGCGCACGCGCGCGCCACGTGCTGCCTCTCTTCCGGACTAGCGAGCGGATGCTCGCATCACCGTCGGTTCCGGATTTCCACCGGATCGGCGCCTGTCGCCAGGCGTTCGCGGACTGTCACCGCCGGTTCGGATTCACACCGACCCCGGAGCACGTTGATGCTCTGAGTCTAGTCAACGTGCCCCGTGACGATTCATTCCCCGTCCGGGGTGCGTCATTTCAGCAGTCGTGAGAGCCGTCGGTCGGCGAGCACCTTGCCGCCGGTCTGGCAGGTGGGGCAGTACTCCAGCGACCGGTCGGCGAAGAACACGCTGCGCACCGTGTCGCCGCACACCGGGCAGGTCTCGCCGCGTCGGGCGTGCACCTGCATGCCTCGCCGCTTGGCGTCCTTCAGATCCGCCGGCGGCTTGCCGGCCGCCTCGGCGATCGCCTCGCGCAGCGTCTGCTTCATCGCGTCGTACAGCCGGTCGACCTCGGCGTCGTCGAGGTTCGCGGCGGGCGCGTAGGGCGACATCTTCGCCGCGTGCAGGATCTCGTCGCTGTACGCGTTGCCGATGCCGGCGATCAGGCCCTGGTCGCGCAGCAGCCCCTTGATCTGGGTGCGGCGACCGGTGAGCAGGGCGGCGAACGCGTTGCGGGTGAAAGCGGGGTCGAGCGGGTCCGGGCCGAGCCGGGCGATGCCCGGCACCTCGCTCGGGTGACGAGCGACGTGCACCGCGAGCGACTTCTTGGTGCCCGCCTCGGTGAGGTCGAACCCGCTGCCGTCGTCGAGTGCGACCCGCACCGCGATCGGGCTGCGGCCCGGCTTGATGAGGGTGGTCGGCAGCTCGTCGTACCAGCGAAGCCATCCCGCCTTCGCGAGGTGGAAGATGAGGTGCAGATCGTCGCCGAGGACCAGATCGATGAACTTGCCATGCCGCGCAGCGCCGGTGATCCGGGCATCCTGCAGCGCTGTCACCGGCGGATCGAACGTCTTCAGCGCCGCGATCGCCGCCACGCTGACGCGCGTGACCGTGCGCCCCACCGCGCGGGCCGCGAGGAAATCGACCAGTCCCTGTACCTCCGGCATCTCGGGCATGCCGTCATCCTGTCACGCGCGCGGCGGCCGAGGGCGGTTCACAGCACCGGCCACGCGACCGGTGCGCGGTCGTCGGATGCCAGAAGCCCGGCGATCCACCCGTCATCCCGGCCCCGCGGGCTGGTCAGGCTCTGGCGCAGCGTTCCCTCGTAGCGGAAGCCGAGCGAGCGCGCCGTGCGGGCGGAGGCGACGTTGCCGACGACCGCCCGCCAGGCGAGCCGCACCAGCCCGAGCTCGTCGAACCCGAAGTCGATCACGGCTCGTGCCGCCTCGACCATCACACCCTGACCTCGAAAGTCGGCGACGCTCCAGAACCCGATCTCGGCCTCGCCGCCGTGCGTGTGATCGGTGATCCGGTGCAGCCCGATCATGCCGGCCAGCACGCCGTCCTTGCGGATCGCCCATACGGTCTCCACGCGGTCCGCCCACCATGCCGCGACGAGCTCGACGAAGTCGACTGCGTGCTGCCGGGTGTATGGACTCGGCACGGTCGTCCAGCGCGGCACCTCGGGATCCTGACAGGCGGCGGTGATCGCGTCGATGTCGGCTTCGGTCGGGATGCTGAGCACGAGCCGCTCGGTGACCAGGGAGACGGGTTCCATCCGGCAACGTTATCCGCAGCCGGCCCGCGTCGATATCCTGGAACGAGGGGTGCCCGCGGTCGGCGGTGCGCAGAAGGAGGCGGACGTGGCGGTGCAGCACACATCGCCGCGCGGCGTACTCGCGTCGGTGCTCGCCTCGTTGCTGTTCGGCGGGATCTTCTTCCTCGCGGGCGTGCTGAGCTCGTCCGCCGAGGTGGTCTTCGCCTGGCGAGTGCTCGTGACCTTCGCCTGCTATGCGCTCGCGCTGCTGCATCCGCTCGCACGCGAGCAGCTGCGCCTGCTCGGACGACGATTGCGCGCGCGATGGTGGATGCCGCTGCTGCTGATAGGCCTCGCCGCGATCATCGGCTTTCAGCTCTGGCTCTTCATGTGGGCGCCGATGCACGGGCACGCCCTCGACACCTCGCTCGGCTACCTGCTGCTGCCGATCTGCCTCGTGCTCGGCGGGCGCTTCCTGCTGGGTTCCCCGGTGAGCCGGATGCAGTGGCTGGTCGTCTCCCTCGCCGCTGTCGCCGTCGCGGTGAAGATCGCCGCCACCCCGCAGCTGTCGTGGGTGACGCTCGCGATCTGCCTGCCGTACACGGTGTACTTCGTGGTGCGCCAGCGCTTCGGGCTCGACGGCCCGATCGTGTTCGGCGCCGAATCGCTGCTGATGGTGCCGCTCGCGGTGCTCTTCCTCGCCACCGCGGCACCCGGCGTGATCTCGGGCGCCGAGCTGTCGGGCCTGCTCGGCATAGGCCTGGCCAGTGCGGCGGCGATGTCGCTGTACCTCGCGGCGGCGACCCTGCTGCCGCTGCCGGTGTTCGGCCTGCTCAGCTACGTCGAGCCCGTTCTGCTCGTCGGGGTTGCGCTGCTGCTGGGCGAGCGGATGCAGGGCGCGGACGCCCTCGTCTACGTCATCCTCGCCATCGCACTCGCGGTGCTCGCGGTGGAGGGCTTCCGGGGGTCGCGGCGCAGTCGCCGGGGGCGCGGCGACCTGCCGCTGCCGAGCGATCCCGGTGCGCCGGGAGTCGGCGAGCCCGACGCCGACCGTCGCGACTAGAATCGTCCGGTGACTGTTCCGGGGATTCTGCGCGCCTTGGAAGAGGCGAACCTGTACCGTGACGCCCTCAACTGGGCGCAGACCGATGCCGAGATCTCGGCGGTCGACGGGCTCGACGCCCCGATCATCGCGGGGCTGCTGCGCAAGCGCGCATCGTCCGGCAAGCCGGCATCCGCCCTCATCATCACCCCGACCGGTCGCCGCGCCGAATCGGTCGCCGCGGCGCTCGGCGCCTATCTGGGCGACACCGAGATCCTCACCTTCCCGGCGTGGGAGACGCTGCCGCACGAGCGGCTGAGCCCCAGCCCCGACACGGTCGGCAAGCGGCTCGACACGCTGCGCCGCGTCGTCACCTGGACGGGCGAGAAGCCGCTCGTCGTCGTCGCCTCGGTGCGCGCCGCCCTGCAGCCGCTCGCGGCGAACCTCGGCGACGCGGCTCCGCTCGAGCTGCGGGTCGGCGGGCGCGGCATCGAGCTGGAGGATGCGATCGAGCAGCTCGTCGAGCGCGCCTACTCGAGAGTGGACATGGTCTCCCGCCGCGGCGAGTTCGCGGTGCGCGGCGGCATCCTCGATGTCTTCCCGCCCACCGCCGATCACCCGCTGCGCGTCGAGTTCTTCGGCGACGAGGTCGATCAGATCCGCGCCTTCTCGGTCGCCGACCAGCGCTCCCTGCCCGGCGATGTCGACGCGGTCTCCCTCGCCGCCAGCCGTGAGCTGCTGCTCACCGCCGACGTGCGCGAGCGCGCGGGCGAGCTGATCGCCCGGTTCCCGGCGATGTCGGCGATGCTCGAGAAGATGTCGCAGGGCATCCCGGTCGAGGGCATGGAATCGCTGCTGCCCGTCGTCGCGGGTCCCCTCGTGACGCTCGCCGAGTACCTGCCCGAGAGGTCGGCCATCGCGGTCGTCGACCCGGAGCGCGCCAGCTCTCGCGCGCACAACCTCGGCGAGACGAATCGCGAGTTCCTCGAGGCGGCGTGGAGCGCCGCCACGTCAGGCGCATCGGCGCCCATCGATACTTCGACAGGGCTCAGCACAGGTCTCGGAGCCGGCGACTTCATCAGCCTCGCGCGCATGCGAGAGATCGTCCACGAGCGCGACGGCGTGTGGTGGCGGGTGACGCCGTTCGCCACCGACGACGACGCCGCCGAGCACCTGGACTCATCGGTCATCCCGTCATTCCACGGCAACGTCGACGGTGCGATCTCGTTCGTCGAGGCGCGGCTCGGTGAGGGCTGGCGGGTCGTCATCATCTCGTCGGGGCAGGGTCTGGTCGAGCGGGCGCGCGACGTGCTCAGCGACCGCGGCCTCGCCGCGCGCGTCGTCGACGGTCTCGTCGACGAGCCGGAGGGCGGGGTGGCGACCCTGGTCGCAGGCTCGGTCGAGTCGGGTTTCCAGGTGCCGGATGCGCGGATCGCCGTGCTCACCGACAACGAGTTCTACGGCCGCACGATCGGCGGCGACCAGCGCATGGTCAAGAAGCTGGCCTCCCGGCGACGCAACGTCGTCGATCCGCTGCAGCTGAAGCCGGGCGATTTCGTCGTGCACTCCACGCACGGCATCGGGCGCTTCGTCGAGATGACCAAGCGCGAGGTGTCGTCAGGCGGGCGCAACGCCGTCAAGACCACCCGCGAGTACCTCGTGCTGGAGTACGCGCCGGCGAAGCGCGGCTACCCGGGTGACAAGCTGTTCGTGCCCACCGATCAGCTCGACATGCTCTCGAAGTACGTCGGCGGTGAGGCGCCCACCCTGTCGAAGATGGGCGGCAGCGACTGGGCCGCAGCCAAGGGCAAGGCGCGGCGGGCCGTGCGCGACATCGCCGTCGAGCTGGTGAAGCTGTACTCGGCCCGGATGAGCTCGAAGGGTCACGCGTTCGGGCCCGACACCCCCTGGCAGCGCGAGCTGGAGGAGGCGTTCCCGTTCGCCGAGACCCACGACCAGCTGCAGACCATCGAAGAGATCAAGGCCGACATGGAGCGGCCCATCCCGATGGACCGCCTGCTCTCGGGCGACGTCGGCTTCGGCAAGACCGAGGTGGCCGTGCGCGCCGCATTCAAGGCGATCCAGGAGGGCAAGCAGGTCGCGATGCTCGTCCCGACGACCCTGCTCGTCAAGCAGCACTTCGAGACGTTCACCGAGCGCTTCGCCGGGTTCCCGGTGCAGGTGCGTGCGCTCTCGCGGTTCCAGACCGACAAAGAGGCGCGGCTCACCCTGCAGGGACTCCTCGACGGGTCGGTAGACATGGTCATCGGCACGCACCGCATCCTCACCGACCAGGTCATCTTCAAGGACCTGGGGCTGATGATCATCGACGAGGAGCAGCGCTTCGGCGTCGAGCACAAGGACGCGCTGAAGAAGATGAAGACGAACGTCGACATCCTCGCGATGAGCGCCACACCCATCCCGCGCACGCTCGAGATGGCGGTCACGGGCATCCGCGAGATGTCGACGCTGCAGACGCCGCCGGAGGACAGGCATCCGATCCTCTCGTTCGTCGGCCCGCGCAGCGACAAGCAGATCGCCGCGGCGATCCGCCGCGAGATCCTGCGCGAGGGGCAGGTGTTCTTCGTGCACAACCGCGTGCAGTCGATCCAGCGGGTGGCATCCGAGCTCGCCGAGCTGGTGCCCGAGGCCCGGATCGCCGTGGCACACGGGAGGATGGGCGAGCATCAGCTCGAGCAGGTGGTCGACGACTTCTGGGAGCGCAAGTACGACGTGCTCGTCTCGACCACCATCATCGAGACCGGCCTCGACATCGCGAATGCCAACACGATCATCATCGACCGCGCCGACAAGTACGGACTGTCGCAGCTGCACCAGTTGCGCGGGCGGGTCGGCCGCGCTCGCGAGCGGGCATACGCGTACTTCCTCTACGACGAGATGAAGCCGCTGAGCGAGACCGCCGCCGACCGGCTGCAGACCATCGCGGTCAACAACGACCTCGGCTCGGGCATGCAGGTCGCGCTGAAGGATCTCGAGCTGCGCGGCGCGGGCAACCTGCTCGGCGCCGAGCAGGCCGGCCACATCGCCGGCGTCGGGTTCGACCTCTACCTGCGCATGATCGGCGAGGCCGTGGCGACGTTCCGCGGCGAGGACACGAACTCCGAGGTCGAGCTGCGTCTCGAGCTGCCGGTGGATGCCCGCATCCCCGAGCACTACATCGACAGCGAGCGGCTGCGCCTGGAGGCGTATCAGAAGCTGTCGTCGGCGGCTACGGTGTCGGCCGCGGACGATGCGATCGATCTCGTCGTCGAAGAGCTCGTCGACCGGTATGGGGCGTTCCCCGACGAGGTCACCACGCTGGTGACGGTCGCGCGGCTGCGCCGGCGCGCAGCACGAGCCGGGCTGTCGGACGTCGTCGCGATGGGGTCCAACCTGCGCATCGCCCCGGCTCGCTTCGAGGACTCGATGAAGGTGCGCCTGCAGCGGCTGTACCCGAAGGCGAAGCTGGTCGGCGGGGGCGAGGCGCTGGTCGTGCCGATGCCGACGGACTCCGACCTCATCGAATGGGTCGGCAACCTCTTCACCGCGATGTTCCCCGAGCCGGTGAAAGCCGAGTCGGTCAGCGTCTGAGCGGGGCTGGGCTGTCGTGGAGCCGCTCGAGGTGAACGGCGGTCCGCACCAGACTTCTACGCCCGGTAGAATTGGGCCGTGAGCGCCGAGACGATCCAGGCCGAGCGGACTCAGGCCGACCGCGTTCCGAACGACCCCTGGGCGATCGAGGCGTCGCGCCCTCAGGCTCCGCGCCGTCGACCCGATCTCTCCGCGGTGCCGAAGCGGGCGCTGTACGCTCTCGGTCTGCTCGCCGCCGCCCGCGCACTCGGGCTCGTGCTCATCGCCGAGGCCGTCGCCCGCGGGATCGCCGGCCTCGCGGCATCCGGTCTCAGTTTCGACGCCACCCGCAGCATCCTCATCCTCGGCGTCGCCGGAGCGCTGCTGCGGGCCGGCGCGGAATGGGCCACCTCGGTCGTCTCGCGCCGCGTCGCCACCGACGTCAAGCGCGATCTGCGCCGCCGCCTGTGGAGTCGCATCGCGGAGGGCGATCGATCCGGCGGCGGCACCGCCGTGCTCGCCGCCGACGGGCTCGACGATCTCGACGACTACTTCATCCAGTCGCTGCCCGCCCTGATCGGCGCGGCGATCGTGCCGCTGCTGGTGGGCGTGAGGATCCTCGGCGCCGACTGGCTCAGCGCCCTCATCATCGTGATCACCGTGCCACTCGTGCCGCTGTTCATGATCCTGATCGGCAAGCACACCCAGCAGCGCACCGACGCGGCGCTCACCGCGCTCACCCGCCTCGCCGACCACCTCACCGAACTCGCCCGCGGACTGCCCGTGCTCGTGGGTCTGGGCCGCGTCGACGAGCAGACGCGCGCACTCGACGGCATCCAGCGCCGCTACCGGCAGCGCACCGAGGAGACGCTGCGCTGGGCGTTCCTGTCGGCGCTCGCGCTCGAACTCATCGCCACCATCTCGGTGGCCGTGGTGGCCGTGTTCCTCGGCCTGCGACTGCTGAACGGCACCATGGCGCTGGAGCCTGCCCTCATCGCACTCATCCTCGCGCCGGAGTGCTTCACCGCGCTGCGCGACGTCGGCACGGCTTTCCACGCCTCCCAGGATGGACTCTCCGCGCTCGAGCGCGCCAAGGTGATGCTCGGCGCACCGGCCCGCCGTGACGTGCGCGTCGATCCGACGGGCCCGCTGCGCGTCGACGCCCTGACCGTCACCTACCCCGGCCGCCAGGCGCCCGCGCTGCGCGCGGTGACGGCCGAGATATCCGGCATCACGGCGATCACCGGCCCGAGCGGCGGGGGAAAATCGACCCTGCTCGGTGCGCTCGCCGGAGTGCTGCCCGCGGAGGCGGCCGTCTCGGGCTCGGTTCGCGGAGCCGATCCGGATGCCGTGGGCTGGGCGTCCCAGGCGCCGCGCGCCTTCGCCGCGACGCCCCGCGAAGAGCTCGCCCTGTACGGCGCCGGGCCCGACGCCCTCGACGAGCTCGGTCTCGGGCCGCTGGCCGACGCCGCGGTCGCCGAGCTCAGCCCGGGGGAGCAGCGGCGCCTGGCGGTCGCGCGTGCGCTCGCGCGGGTGGATGCCGGCGCCCGCCTGCTCGTGCTCGACGAGCCGACCGCACACCTCGACCCGGTCGCGGCCGACCTCGTGCGTGCCGCCGTGCGGCGCCGCGCCGGGCGCTGCGCGATCGTGCTCGCCAGTCACGAGCCCGAGACCCTGGCGCTCGCCGACCGGTTCGTCCCGGTGAGCGATGCGGCCATCGACGACGTCGGCGTCGGCGCTCGCGAGCTGCGGACGCAGGAGGATTCGCCTTCCGAGGGGCCGGTCGCGCCCGAGCATCCGTCCGACTCGGCCTCGTCGTCGTTCACCTCGCCACCGTCTACGGGCCGGCGCAGCCTCACCCTCGCCTCTCTGCTGCGCCCGCACGCCTGGCTCTGGGCCGCGTCGATGGCGCTCTCCGCCCTCGCCGCCGGGCTCGCAGTCGCCCTCACCGCCGTGTCGGGCTGGCTGATCGTGCGGGCCAGCGTCGAGGAGTACATCATGTACCTCCTCGTCGCGATCGTCGGCGTGCGCGCCTTCGGCATCGGCCGCGCGGCCGGACGCTACGCCGATCGGCTGGTCACGCACCGCGCGACATTCCTCGTGGTGGATGCGCTGCGCCTGCGGCTCTGGCGAGCCATCGCCGCCCGCGGTGCCGGCTCCCGGCGACTGCTCGAGGGCGGAGCCCCGCTCGACTACCTGGTCACCCTCGCCGACGACCTGCGCGATCAGCTGCCGCGCGTGATCCCGCCTCTGGGGGCGGGCGTGCTCGTGATCGCGGGAACCGTCGTCACGGCGGCATTCATCACCCCGCACCTCACCGTGCTGGTCGCCGGCGTGCTGATCGCCGCCGTCGCCATCGCGTCACTGCTTGCCATCGTCAGCGAACGGGGTGCCACCCTCGACCGGGTGCGGGCACGGTCGGGCATCGTGCGCTCGACCGCCGTCCTCGCCGCGGCCGCCGACGACCTGCGCGGCAACGGGATCGCGAACGACGCACTGCGGCAGCTCGACGCGCACGCTGTGCAGCTCGCCGTCGCCGAGAGGCGCGCCGCATGGTCGGCAGGACTCGGCGCGGCCGTCATCACGATCGCCACCACGATGCTCGCCGTGCTCGTTCCGGTGCTCTCGCCCGACCTGCCCGCGGAGTCGGCGTCGGTCGTGGCGCTGCTGTCGCTCGCCCTGCTCGAGCCGCTCGCCGCGCTCGTTGCCGCTGTGCACCGCCTGCCGGCGCTGCACACGCTGCTGCGCCGTCTCGACGTCGTGCTGCGGCCGGCGCCCAGTGCGCAGTGGGGGACGACGACTCCGGATGCCGTGTCCCGCCTCGCCCTCGATTCGGTCACGGTCCGCTATCCGGGCACGCCCGCCCCCGCAGTGGAGAACGTCACCGCCGAGGTCGACCGGGGCCGGTGGCTCGTGCTGGACGGGCCGTCGGGTTCCGGCAAGTCGACACTGCTCTCGGCCGTGATGGGGGCGCTGCCCGTGGCATCCGGAGCGATCACCGCCGACCGGCAGTCGATCGCGACCTTCGACGAGAGCGCCTGGCGGGACAGGGTCGCGTGGTGCCCCCAGGATGCCTACGTCTTCGACTCGACGCTGCGCGGCAATCTGCTGCTCGCCCGCGACCGCGACGACGCACCCGATGACGATGCGCTGCGCGATGTGCTCGCGCAGGCCGGTCTCGCCGAGCTGCTCGGCATCCTCGGCGGCGATCTCGACGCGCGGGTCGGCCCCGGCGGATCTGCGCTGTCGGGCGGCGAGCGTCAGCGGCTCGCCGTCGCGCGGGCCCTGCTCACGCGAGCCGAGATCCTGCTGCTCGATGAGCCCACGGCGCACCTCGACCGGCCGACGGCCGCGGCGATGATGGCCGATGTGCGCCATGCCACCGCCGATCGGATCGTCGTGCTCGTCTCGCACCGCCGCGCCGATCGCCGTCACGGCGACGCCGTCGTGCGGCTCGGGGCCCGCGCGGTGTCCGTGGCCGGGTGAGGTGTCGCGCCTCCCGGTCGGGCCGCACTCATCGAGAACAGGCGAACACGCGGAGGTAGGCCCGATCAGGGCGGACCTCTCCTGTGCTCGGGTGTTCGCCTGCGCTCGCGCGGTGCCAGAGTCGAGCGCGGCCCCCGAGACAGCGCACGTGGCTGTGCGTCAGCCGACGAGCCGGCGGAACCGGTCGCTCACCCGCATCGATCCCGACACGGGCTGATCGGCGCCGGGCACTCCGCTCGCGCCCACCTGCAGGATCGCCCGGGCGAGCACCTCGTCACGCACCTCGCGGCGCGCGTGGTCGTCGGCCAGCATCTCGACGAGAGCGGCCACCTCGACCTCCGCCCGCGCCGCGATCGGGAACCACGGCAGCGCCGACCGCCAGGCGCGGAACGCGAGCAGCAGCAGGTCGTGCCGCTGCTCGACGTGCGCGCGCTCGTGAGCGATCACCGCGACCAGCTCGTCGGGATCCAGGCGGTCGAGCAGCCCCTGCGAGAGCACGGTGACCGATCGCGGCCCGTTCGGCAGGCAGTACGCCATGGGCACCGCCTCGTCGATCACCCGCGTGCGTGCGCGGGTGGGATGCGGCGAGGTGAGCATCTCGAGCAGCGCGAGGTGACGGTGGCGCTGCTTCGTCACCTGCACGATCGTCGCGCCGAGATGGACGAGCAGATAGATGGTGAACAGGACGGCGGCCGTCGGTGCGAGCCACGGATGCCGGGGCAGTGCGGCGTAACCGGTCAGAGCGAGCGCCGCGATCATCGACAGCCCGCCGGCCAGGCCGATCGCCTGCCAAAGCAGCAGCGCCATCACGGGGGCGCGCATCGGCCACGATGCGAGTGACAGTGCGACAGGCACCGGCCACGCGAGCGCGATCGAGACCAGACCCAGCGCGATCGCGCCGAAGATGACGACCCCGTGCGGGATGACCAGGGCGCCGCTCTGCGCGGCGTCGGCCACGACCGTCAGCATTCGGTCAGCCTGATCGGCCGAGCAGCTGACGCAGCACGGCGGCATCCTCGGGCGACACTCCGCCGACGAAGCGCTTGAGCACGGCGGCGCGATCGCCGGCGTCGCCGAGCACCGAGTGCATGAGCTCCGCGACGTGGTCGGTCCGAGAGGCGACGGCGGTGTACCGGTGCGGACGGGCCGAGCGGTCGGACGCGACGAAGCCCTTCTTCTCCAGGCGCGACAGCACGGTCAGCAGCGTGGTGACCGCCAGCGCTCGACCGTCGGTCTCGAGCTGGCTCTGCACGTCGTATGCGCTGAGCGCCCGATCGGCATCCCAGATGGCATCCATCACGGCGCGTTCGAGTTCTCCGAGCGTTCCCATGAGCGCATCCCTCCTTCACGCATTTTGTCCGGCCCTCCGATTCTACTCCCTGTCGAAGATGTTCTATCGTGTGTCGAAGAAGTTCTACGAAGCGTAGAATAGTTGTGGCGGACGACCGCCATCCCCCTCGCGAACGGAGAAACCGAGTGGACGTTCTCGACATCGCCCGCTGGCAGTTCGGCATCACCACCGTCTACCACTTCCTGATGGTGCCGCTCACTCTCGGCCTCGGCATGATGGTGGCGATCATGCAGACGCGGTGGGTGCGCACCGGGGACGAGAAGTTCCTGCGGATGACGAAGTTCTGGGGCAAGGTCTACCTGATCAACTTCATCGTCGGAGTCGCCACCGGGCTCGTGCAGGAGTTCCAGTTCGGCATGGCCTGGAGCGAATACTCCCGCTTCGTCGGCGACGTGTTCGGCGCACCGCTGGCAATGGAGGGGCTGCTCGCGTTCTTCGTCGAGTCGACCTTCCTCGGCATCTGGATCTTCGGCTGGGGCCGCCTGCGCAAGGGGCTGCACCTCGCGGCGCTCTGGTGCGCCGTGATCGGATCATGGATCTCGGCCTTCTTCATCATCGTCGCGAACTCGTGGATGCAGCACCCGGTCGGCGTCGAACTCGGCGCTGACGGGCGACCCGTGATGACAGACGTGTGGGCCGTGCTCACCAACAACACCGCGATCGCCGCCTACACCCACACGATCTTCGGCGCTCTCGTCGTGGCGGGCATGTTCCTTCTCGGCATCTCGTGGTACCACCTGTGGCGACGCCGCCACGACGGCATCGACTCGGTCGACGAGACCGGTCGCGTGATCATCGGACAGGCGGATGCCGTGCCCGGGCGTGACAAGAAGGACCACGGCGTCTGGATCTGGTCGCTTCGCTTCGGCGCGATCGTGGCCATCGCCGGGTTCCTCGGCACCGTGGCATCCGGCGACATCCAGGGCAAGCTGATGTACGAGCAGCAGCCGATGAAGATGGCGGCGGCGGAAGCCGCCTGCCACACCGGCTCGTCGTTCTCGGTGCTCTCGCTCGGCGACCCGGGGTCGAAGGACTGTGCCGACGTGATCACCCTCATCGAGATCCCCGGCGTGCTCGGCTTCCTCGGCACGGGGGAGTGGGGCGCCGACATGCCCGGCATCAAGGACCTCGAGCCTGAGTACGTCGACCAGTACGGCAAGACGATCCCCGACAACGCGCTCTACGGCGACATGGCCGGCACCGAGGTGCACTACGTGCCCGTGATGTGGGTCACCTACTGGGGCTTCCGGCTGATGATCGGCCTCGGCGGTGTCGTCGCCTTCGGCGGGGCGGTCGCGCTGTGGCTGACCCGCAAGGGCACCGTGCCGAGCTCGCCGTGGATCATGCGCCTCGCGCTGCTGGGCATCGTGGCGCCGTTCGCCGCGAACATCGCCGGCTGGATCTTCACCGAGCTCGGGCGCCAGCCCTTCGTCGTCGCGCCGAACCCCGACGCGACCGGCATCGACGGGGTCTTCATGTTCACCGCGGCAGCCGTCTCACCCGGCGTCACCGCCGGCGAGATGCTCTTCTCGGTCATCACCCTCACCGCGGTGTACGGCGTGATGCTCGTGATCGAGCTCTACCTGATGGTGAAGTACGTGCGCGGCGGCGTGGCCGCCTCGATGCCCGAACTCGCCGCATCCGGGCATCCGGACGACGGCGACGACACCCGACCCGACCCCGACCGACGCGACGACGTGCTCGCCTTCGCATACTGACCGGCCCGAGAGGAACTGAGGAAATGGAACCGCTTCCCGTCGTCTGGTTCATCGCGATCGCCGTGCTGTGGATCGGCTACCTGCTGCTCGAGGGCTTCGACCTCGGCGTGGGCATGCACATGGCCTTCTCCACCCGATCCGAGCGCGACCGCCGCGTCATGCTCAACACCATCGGCCCGGTCTGGGACGGCAACGAGGTATGGCTGATCACCGCGGGGGCGGCGATGTTCGCCGCGTTCCCCGCCTGGTACGCATCGCTGTTCTCGACCCTCTACGTGCCGCTGACGATCACCCTGGTCGGGCTGATCGTGCGAGCCGTCGGCATCGAGTACCGCGGCAAGGTGCACACCGAGCGCTGGCGCACCGCCTGGACGTGGATGATCGGACTCGGCTCGCTCATCGTCGCGTTCTGCATCGGCGCCGCGCTGGCCCTGACCTCGACCGGCCTGCCCATCGACGCCAACGGCGACCGCGTCGGTGGTCCGTTCGTCTGGCTGACGATCCCCGCCGTGCTCGGCGGTCTCGCCGTGGTCGGCTTCGCGCTGCTGCACTCGGCGACCTTCCTCGGTCTCAAGGCCGACGGTCCGGTGCGCGAGCGGGCCGGGCGTTTCGCCGCCCGCTGGGCGCCGCTGTGCATCGCTCCCGCCGCGGTATGGGCGATCTGGGTGCAGCTCGTGCACGGCGGCCCCGTGTTCGCCTGGACGCTCATCGTCTTCGCCGTGCTCGCCGCGGTCTACGGATGGCGTGCCGCACTGCGGCGCTTCGAGGGCCGTGCGTTCATCGGCTTCGCCGGGTTCGGTCTGTTCGGCGCCGGGGCGATCTTCGCCGGCATGTTCCCGCTGCTGCTGCCGTCGACGGTGGATGCCGCGTTCGACCTCACCGTGTGGAACGCCGCCAACGGACCGTACACACTCGGCGTGATGACCGTCGTCGCCGCGGTGTCGCTGCCGGTGATCCTGCTCTACCAGGCGTGGAGCTACTGGATCTTCCGCAAGCGGGTGACGCCGGGGATGATCCCGGAGGTGCACATCGTGCTGCCGGCGGTGCTGCGCGCCCGGTGACGCGCAGGGCTAGTCTGGCCGCATGATGTACGAGCACCTCGGGGCTCGGCCCCGCATCCACGACACCGCCGTCGTGGCGCCGACCGCTGTGATCTCGGGCGACGTCGAGATCGGCCCGAGCTGTCAGGTGCTGCACGGGGCGGTGATCACCGCCGAGGGCGGGCCGATCACCCTCGGCGAGCACGTGATCGTGATGGAGAACGCCCTCATCCGTGCCACCGCCGCCAACGCGGTGCACATCGGCGATCACACCCTGGTCGGCACGCTCGCCAGCATCGCGGGGGCGACGGTCGGTGAGGAGGTGTTCCTGGCATCCGGAGCCCGCATCTTCAACGGCGCGATCGTCGGCCCGCGCTGCGAGGTGCGCGTCAACGCGATCGTCCAGCGCCGCGCGGTGCTGCCCGAGGGCAGCGCGGTTCCGATCGGCTGGGTCGCGGTCGGCGATCCCGTGCAGCTGTTCTCACCCGACCGCGCCGACGAGATCGCCGCCGCGATGCCCGCCCTGGACTTTCCCGGCCATGTCTTCGGCGTCGACCGCGACACCCCCGACCTGATGGTGCAGCTCACCGAGCGCTACGCGAGCTCGCTCGCCCGCCACGCAGCCGACCGCCTGCTCTGACACCTTCGCCACCCAGCCCCAGAACGCGAGAAACCACTTCCTGCGTGAGAGACCGCCCCAGGCGTGGTCTCGTGCAGAAGGTGGTTTCTCAGCGAAGGACAGCGATGCGTCGGGTCAGATGACGCCCTGCGCGAGCATGGCATCCGCGACCCGCTCGAAGCCGGCGATGTTGGCGCCCGCGACGTAGTCGCCGGGGGTGCCGTAGCGCTCGGCGGCGCGGAACGACGCGTCGTGGATGTCGGCCATGATGTCGCGCAGCTTCTGCTCGCTGTTCGCGAAGTTCCAGCGCTGGCGCGACGCGTTCTGGCTCATCTCGAGAGCGGATGTCGCCACTCCGCCGGCGTTCGCCGCCTTGCCCGGCGCGAAAAGCACCTCGGAGTCCTGGAAGGCGCCGACGGCCTCGGGGGTCGACGGCATGTTCGCACCCTCGGCGACCGCGCGCACGCCGTTGGCGATGAGCATGCGGGCCGAGTCCTCGTTCAGCTCGTTCTGCGTCGCCGACGGCACCGCGATGTCGACCGGGGTCTCCCAGACGTTGCCGCCCTCGACGAACCGGGCGCCGGGGCGACGGTTCGCGTACTCGACGATGCGACCGCGCTCGACCTCCTTGATCTGACGCAGCAGTGCGAGGTCGATGCCGGCGTCATCGACGATGTAGCCGGAGGAGTCGGATGCCGTGACCGCGCGCGCCCCGAGCTGGGTGGCCTTCTCGATCGCGTAGATCGCGACGTTGCCCGAGCCCGAGACCGCGACGCGCTTGCCCTCGAGGCTCTCGCCGTGCACGGCGAGCATCTCCTGCACGAAGAACACCGCGCCGTAGCCGGTCGCCTCGGTGCGCACCTGAGCTCCGCCCCAGCCGATGCCCTTGCCGGTGAGGATGCCCGACTCGTGGCGGTTCGTGATCTTGCGGTACATGCCGAACATGTAGCCGATCTCGCGACCGCCGACGCCGATGTCGCCGGCGGGGACGTCGGTGTGCTCGCCGATGTGCCGGAACAGCTCGCTCATGAACGACTGGCAGAAGCGCATGACCTCGGCCTCGCTCCGGCCGTGCGGGTCGAAGTTCGAGCCGCCCTTGCCGCCGCCGATGCCCTGCCCGGTGAGCGCGTTCTTGAAGATCTGCTCGAAGCCGAGAAACTTGATGATCGAGATGTTCACCGAGGGGTGGAAGCGCAGGCCGCCCTTGTACGGGCCGAGTGCCGAGTTGTACTGCACCCGGTAGCCGCGGTTGACCTGCAGCCTGCCCGCGTCGTCCGTCCACGGCACCCGGAAGATGACCTGCCGCTCGGGCTCGACGAGCCGCTCGAGCACGCCCTGCTCGAGGTACTTCGGGTGGCGCTCGAGGACGGGGCCGATAGAGTGCAGAACCTCGTGCACCGCCTGGTGGAACTCCGGCTCGTTCGGGTTGAGAGCCCGCACCGTGTCGAACACGGGCTGCGCGGCGGCGCTGAGCGGGTGGAAGTCGGTGGTGTCTGTCACGCGGGAAGCTTTCTGCTGGGGGATCAGGGGCGCGATCGTGTCGCGTGATGCTTCACCGGATCAGGCAGGGTCTCACTGTAGCGTGCGAGCCGTGCCTGCTCCGACGATGAGTCGGTCGGGATGCTATCAGCCGGTGTTCTGCAGCCCGGCGGCGACTCCACTGACCGAAAGCAGCAGCAGGCGCTGCAGATCGGGGTCGGTCTCGCCCTGGATCTCGGAGCGCAGCGCGCGCAGGGCACGCAGCTGCAGCAGCGACAGCGCGTCGACGTACGGGGTGCGCAGCTGCACAGCGCGCTGCAGCACCGGCTTGTTGCCGAGCAGCTGGTCTCCGCCGGTGAGCCGGATCACCCAGTCGCGGGTGAGTGCGAGCTCGTCGAGCACGATCTTCGCGAGGTCGTCCCGGTCGCCGAGCGAGAGGTACTCGCGAGCGATGCGCTCGTCGGTCTTCGCCAGGCTCATCGCGACGTTGTCGATCATGGTGCGCAGCAGCGGCCAATCCCGGTACGCCTCGATCAGCCGTGCCTCGTCGCCGACGGCATCCAGAGCCGTGCCCAGACCGAACCAGCCGGCGAGGTTGATCCGCGCCTGCGTCCAGGCGAACACCCACGGAATCGCGCGCAGGTCTTCGAGCGACTCGACCGAGAGACCGCGACGCGCCGGGCGCGAGCCGAGCGCGAGCAGACCGATCTCCTCCATCGGCGTGACGGTCGCGAACCACGGCGCGAACCCCTCGGCGGCGACGAGCGAGAAGAACCGCTCGCGCGACGCGGCGTCCATCGTCTGGGCGACGTCGGCGAACCGCTCGGCAGCCCCACTGGTGCGCTGCTCGACCGTGGGGGAGGAGGCGAGCAGCGTGGCCGCGGCCACCTGGTCGATGTGGCGCATCGCGATCGCCGGCTCTCCGTAGCGGGCGAAGATCACCTCGCCCTGCTCGGTGAGCTTGAAGCGGCCGTCGACCGAATGCGGCGGCTGTGCAAGGATCGCCGAGTTGGCAGGGCCGCCGCCGCGGCCGAGCGCGCCGCCGCGACCGTGGAACAGGGTGAGCCGGATGCCGGATTCCTTGGCCCACAGGGCGATCTGACGCTGCGCCTCGTAGAGGGCGAGGTTCGCGGCCACCGGCCCGACGTCCTTCGACGAGTCGGAGTAGCCGAGCATGACCTCGAGCCGGTCGCCGGTGGCGTCGAGGCGGGCGCGGAACTCAGGGAACTGCACGACCTCGGCGAGGATCGCAGGCGCCGCCTGCAGGTCGGCGAAGGTCTCGAACAGCGGGACGACGTCGAGCACCGGAGCGTCCTCGCCCAGCGCGTATGTCGCGAGGCGGTGCACGTTGGCGAGGTCCTGCGCGGACTGCGTGAACGAGACGACGTAGCGGCCGGCGGCGCGCAGGCCGTAGCGGCGCTGGATGTCGGCGACCGCGCGGAACACATCGAGCACCTCCTCGGTCTGCGCGCTGAGCTCCCCGCCCGCGTCGAGCTCTTCGAGCGCCTGACGGTGCACCTTCGAGTGCTGGCGCACCTCGAGCTCGGTGAGGTGGAATCCGTAGGTCTCCACCTGCCAGATCAGGTGCTGCAGGCCGCCGAACGCGTGGCGGCGCGCACCGGCATCCGCCAGCGACGACTGCACCGCACGCAGGTCGGCGAGCAGCTCCTCGGGCGCGCCGTAGGCGCCGCCCTGCTCAGTGCGGGTCGCGTGCACGCGGTGCACGACCGCGAGCATCACCCGGCGGTGCGGTTCCGACGGCGAGCGTGTGGCGATGTCATCCGCCAGTTCCGGATGCCCGTCGGAGAAGCGCTGCCAGATCGCGTTGACCTCTTCGCTCGGCGGGGTGTCGTCGGCGTCAAGGGTGAGTGCGCGGCCGATCCGATCGAGGGCGCGCTCGAGTCCGCGCAGCACGTGCTCGGACGCGATCTGCGCGGCCTCCCTGGTCACCGCCGCCGTGACGAACGGGTTGCCGTCGCGGTCGCCGCCGACCCACGAGCCGACCCGCACGAACGCGGGGACGACGGGCGCGCTCGCGCCGGACTCGTCGCCGCGCAGCGCGTCGTCGATGCGACGGTACACGTGCGGCACGGTGCTGAACAGAGTCTCGTCGAAGACGCCCATCACCGTGCGCACCTCGTCGGTCGGGCTGGGCTTCTGCGCGCGCAGCGGAGCGGTGCGCCAGAGCGTGTCGATCTCCTCGAGCATCCGCCGCCGGGCTCGGCGCGCGTCGGCGCCGCCCTCGCTCGCGGCGTCGTGCTCGGTCAGCAGGTCGGAGAGGCGGCGGATGCTGCCCGACACCGCGCGGCGGCGCGCCTCGGTCGGGTGAGCGGTGAACACCGGGTGGAAGCGCAGCTCGGCGAGACGCTCGCGAGCGGCATCCTCCCCGATCTCCTGCGTCAGCTGCGCGAAAGCGGTCGCGACCGTGTCGGCCTCCCCCTCGCGAGGCTGGCCGGACCGTTCCCGCAGGATGCGCACGCGCTGGTGCTCCTCTGCGAGATTGACGAGGTGGAAGTAGCAGGTGAAGGCCCGCGCGACCTCATCGGCACGCTCGATCGTGAACGAGTCGGCGATCTCGGCGGCGCGGGTGAACGCCGCTCCGTCGCTGTCGATGTCGGACGCCTGGATCGTCGCCAGGCGCAGTCGCTCGACATCTTCGAAGAGCCCGGCGCTGCCCGACTCGCGCAGCACCTGCCCGAGCAGGCCGCCGAGCATCCGCACATCCGCGCGCATCGCGTCGGGAATGCCGTGGGAGGCTTCGAATCGGGTGATGACGCGGATGGCTTCGGTGTTCGTGGGCTCGAGCGACATGTCTCGAGCGTAAACCGCCCGAACGAGGCATCCGTCCCCTGTGACAGAGTGGTGGGGATGCGAATCTCGGACAATCCTCTTCGCGGCCAGCAGTTCCCGGCGGCGCTTCTTCTCGCCGCCGCGGCTCTCGGCCTGCTGCTGGCCAACCTCGCCACCCACGACGGGATCGCCGAGGTGCTGCATGCGCACATCGCGATACCCGGCACAGGGCTCGACCTCTCGATCGACGAGTGGGTGGCTGACGGACTGCTCGCGATCTTCTTCCTCGTCGTCGCGATCGAGCTGCGCCACGAGCTCACCCACGGTGAGCTCGACTCGCCGCGCAAGGCCCTGCAGCCGGCGATCGCGGCCGCCGGCGGCGTGATCGTGCCGATCGCGGTGTACCTGCTGATCGCGGGGCCCGGGACGGGGGAGGGCACGGCCGTCGGCTGGCCCATTCCGACCGCGACCGACATCGCGTTCGCGCTCGGAGTGCTCGCCATGTTCGGCAAGGGCCTGCCGGCGGCGGTGCGTGTCTTCCTGCTCGCCCTCGCCATCCTCGACGACATCATCGGCATCATCTTCATCGCCGTGCTGTTCGCGCACGACGTGAACTGGCTGATGTTCCTGCTCGCGGTCGCGAGCGTCGCGGCGTTCGCCGTGCTCAGCAGGGTCGTCGCGAAGAACGGCTCCTCGGGGATCGCCGTGCTCATGGGCGTGCTCGGGCTGCTCGCCTGGGGCTTCATGGCGCTCTCCGGCATCCACGCCACGATCGCCGGAGTGATGCTCGGCCTCGCGATGTCGCCCGCGCCGGCCGAGAAGACCCGGCACGCGCTCGAGCCGACCGTGAACGGCGTCATCCTGCCGATCTTCGCGTTCGTCGCGGCGTTCGTCGTCATCCCTCAGGTCTCGCCCACCGAGCTGTCGCCGGCGTTCTGGGGCATCCTCGTCGCGCTGCCGGTCGGCAAGATCATCGGCATCGGCATCTTCGGATGGCTGAGCATGCGGCTGCGGCCGAAGGGCACCGAGCCGGCGCTGCGGCTGCCCGACATCCTCGCCGCGGGCACACTCGGCGGCATCGGCTTCACGGTCTCGCTGCTGCTCGCGAACCTCGCGTTCGTCGGAGACGGCGAGGTCCGCGACCAGGCGATCCTCGGCGTGCTGGGCGGTTCGCTGATCGCCCTGGTGCTCTCGGCCGTCGTCGTCACCGCGCGGGCGCGCTCGTACCGCCGGCTCGCGGCCGCGGTGGAGTGAGCCGATGACCGATCCGCTCGCCGAGCCCGATCCGCTTCGTGCCGCCGCCGAGACGATGCGGCAGGTGCGTGAACGCTGCGTGTGGTCGCAGCGGATCACCCACCGCGACCTCGTGCCCTACCTCATCGAGGAGGCCCATGAGCTGATCGACGCCGTCGAGCGTGACGACCGCGCCGAGATGCGCGAAGAGCTCGGCGACCTGCTGTGGCAGGTGCTGTTCCATGCGGCGATCGCCGCGCAGAGTGCGGCGGAGCCGTTCGACATCGACGACGTGGCGCGCGGGCTGACCGAGAAGATGGTGCGCCGGCATCCGCACGTCTTCGGCGATGCCGTCGCGACCACGCCGGAGGAGGTGCTCGTGCACTGGAACGCCGCGAAGGCGGCCGAGAAGCGCGAGCGTCGCAGCGTGCTCGACGGCGTTCCGGTCGGCATGCCCGCGCTCGCGCGAGCACAGAAGCTGCTCGGACGGGCCTCGTCGGTCATCGAGCGCGCCGAAGGCGGGTCTGCGCACGGGCCGCTGCCGGCATCCGAAGTCGAGCTGGGTGACGCCCTGCTCGCTCTGGTCGCTCAGGCGCGCGAGCAGGGGTGGGATGCCGAGCGCGCGCTGCGCGAGCGCCTCCGCCTGCTCGAATCCGAGGTGCGCGCCGCAGAGCAGCCGGGCTGAGCCCCGTTCGAATCGCTCACCTCGCAGCCTTTCGGCTCGGATGCCTGGCGGGGGCTGCTGTCCCGGCGGGGAGCCGGATGCCGGTTCTGAGCAACCCGTGACCGGCATGTGGCTCCTCGACATGGCGCGCTGGAACCGAGCCGCGTCGCCATCGACCATCCCGCCGCGCGCGACCTGGGAAGATGGACGGGTGGCAACCGTGAACCCGCCGCGCGGAATGCGCGACTTCCTCCCCGCTGACAAGGCCCGTCGTGAGCGCGTGCTCGCCGTCATCCGCGAGCGCTACCGCGCGCACGGCTTCGACGAGATCGAGACACCCGTGGTCGAGGAGCACGGGCGCCTGCACGCCGGGATCGGCGGCGACAACGAGAAGCTGTCGTACAGCATCCTGCGCCGCGGACTCGACGCCGACGGCATCAGGGCCGCAGCCGACGACCCAGCCGCACTCAGCGATCTCGGTCTGCGCTACGACCTCACCGTGCCGCTCGCGCGCTTCTACGCGACCAACCGCGGGCAGCTGCCGACGGTGTTCCGCGCGATCCAGATCGGACCGGTCTGGCGTGCAGAGCGTCCGCAGAAGGGGCGCTACCGCCAGTTCGTGCAGTGCGACATCGACATCATGGGCGACGAGAGCTCGCGCGCGGAGGCCGAGCTGATCGTGGCTTCCCTCGACACGATCGACGCGCTCGGCCTCGAGGGCGGCATCGTGCGCGTGAACGACCGCCGGGCCCTGGACTGGATGCTGGACTCGTTCGGCTTCACCGAGGACGAGCGCCCCGGCGTGCTCATCACGATCGACAAGCTCGACAAGGTCGGAGCCTCGGGTGTCGCCGCCGAGCTCCGCGATCGCGGGGTCACTCCCGCGGCCGTCGATCGGTTCGAGGAATTCCTGAACCGTCCGCAGACCGTGGAGTACAACCCGTACGGTGAGCGGCAGATCCGCAAGGCGCTGCCCGAGGGTGTTCCCGACGAGATCGTGGCTCACCTCGTCTCGCTCGGTGACGCGGTCGTCGCCGCGCGCGCCGACGGCGGCGAGCCGCCGCTCGTCTACGACCCGTTCCTCGTGCGCGGCATGGGCTACTACACGGGCACGATCTTCGAGCTCGCCCACCCCTCGGTGAGCTACTCGCTCGGCGGTGGCGGCCGCTACGACGGCATGATCGGCCGGTTCCTCGGTCAGCAGGTTCCCGCCGTCGGCTTCTCGATCGGTTTCGAGCGCATCGTCGATCTGATCGCAGAGCAGGAAGTCGACCAGGCGCAGGCTGTCGTGCTCGTACACGACGCCGACGTGACCGTCGCCGAGCTGCTGGCTCACAAGTCCGCGCTGCTGCGCGACGGCGGTGCTGCGCGGGTGCGCCTGGAGCGCCGCCCGAAGAACCTGAAGGCGCTGCTGGAGCGCGCGGCGACAGACGGCTACACCGGATTCGCCGCCGTGCGCTCCGGTGACGCCGTCGGCTCGCTCGAGGTCAAGCCACTGTCCTGAATCAGTCGTCGCCGAGGAAGGCGAACACACGCGCGCAGGTCGATTCCACGGAAATCGGCCTGCGCTCGATTGTTCGCCTGCACCCGCGTGGCACTCGCTTCCACACATGGTTCGGGCACGCGCCCCGTGCGCGCACCCGCGCGGCCGACGACGCGCGGCACCAGCGCTCAGCGCACGGCGAGGCTCAGTCGCAGCATCCGGTAGCCCACGCCGGCGAGCACGACGCCGGTGCCGATGAGTGAGGCGAGTGCGGGCAGCGTCGATACCAGCACCAGACATCCGAGCGCGCCGACCACCTGAAGCACGCGCGGGTAGCGGCGGGCGGATCCCGTCTGACGAAACGCCGCGGCGTTGGCGATCAGGTAGTACAGCAGCACGCCGAACGATGAGAAGCCGATCGCGCCGCGCAGATCGGCGACCAGCACGATCCCGATCACGATCAGCGCCACGGCCATCTCGGCGCGCTGCGGTACCTGCCATCGCTCATCGACCCGCGCGAGGAACCGCGGCAGATCCGACTCGCGCGCCATCGCCAGCGTCGTGCGTCCGATACCGGTGATCAGCGCGAGCAGTGCACCCAACGACGCCGTCGCGGCCGCGATGCGCACCACCGGGCCCGCCCAGCTCCAGCCCGCGGCCTCCGCTACGTCGGCGAGCGGGTGCGCACTGCCGACGGCATCCGCTCCCAGCGTCAGCATCACCGAGACGGCCACCAGCGCATAGACGACGACCGCGCCGCCGAGGGCGAGCACGATCGCTCGCGGGATGGTCCGCGCGGGATCGACCACCTCCTCGCCCATGGTCGCGATGCGCGCGTATCCCGCGAAGGCGAAGAACAGCAGGCCCGCGCCCTGAAGCACGCCGTACGCCGTGGCATCCGGCAGGGGAGCGGGCGAGGCCTGCGGCGAGGCGGCGATCCCGGATGCGGCGACCGCGGCGAGTCCGAGCAGCGAGACCACCACGAGCATGCGCGTCAGCAGCGCCGTACGCGTGACCCCGAAGCAGTTGACGGCGGCGAGGGATGCGACCGCGAGGACGGCGACGGGCGTGCGCCAGTCCTCCGGGGCGGCATAGGCGGCGAACGTCATCGCCATGGCCGCGCAGCTCGCGATCTTGCCGATCACGAAGCACCAGCCTGCGATGAAGCCCGTCCACGGTCCGATCTCGGCACGCGCGTAGGCGTACGTGCCGCCCGCAACAGGATGCACCGCAGCCAGCTGCGCCGACGAGGTCGCGTTGCAGAACGCGACGACGGCGGCGATTCCCAGCCCGACGAGGACGCCCGATCCCGCGACGGAGAGCGCGGGCGCCCAGACGGCGAACACCCCGGCACCGATCATCGATCCCAGCCCGATCGCGACGGCGTCGGTGAGGGTCAGGCGGCGGGCGAGGGGCATCCGCCCATGCTCCCACCCCGCGGTGAACGAGAGATGACGAGGTGGCAGCGGAGCTTCACCCAGCAAGTTCTAGTTGCCCTAGTTGATCTAGTGCGAGTAGAATAATCCGAACGGAAGGAACACATGCTCATCAGAGTCGACCCCGACAGCCCTCGCCCGCTGTTCGAGCAGATCGCCGCATCGGTGCGCGGCGAGGTGCTCGCCGGACGCCTCGGCCCCGGCGACCGATTGCCCGCCGCACGCGACCTCGCGGAGGCCGTCGATGTCAACGTGCACACGGCGCTTCGCGCCTACCAGGAGCTGCGCGACGAAGGACTCGTCGAGCTGCGGCGGGGACGCGGCGCGGTGATCTCGGCCTCGGCCGCGCCGCTCGCCGACCTCGCCGACGAGATCTCCGCGCTCGTCCGGCGCGGAGCCGCTCTCGGGGTCGCCCCCGCCACTCTCGCCGCCCTCATCAAGGAGATGGACTCATGATCACGCCCAGCACGCAGACCACCACCGCCGCCGACGTGCGGCGGGCCCGACGCGCCCTCACCGTCGTCGGTCTCGTGATCCCCGCCGCCCTGACGGTGGTCGCCCTCGCTCTCGTCGCCGTCCGGATGCCGGAGATGCCCGACCCCGCGGCAACGCACTGGGGCGCCGGGGGCGTCGACGGCTACGGCCCGCCCGCCACCTACCTGTGGCTCGCCGTGTTGATCGGCTTCGGCCTTCCGTTGCTGCTGGTCACGCTCACGCTCGCCATGGCACGGCAGCAGTGGGGCGTGACGGCACGGTTCCTGGGGGCGCTCGCGCTCGGACTGTCGGCGTTCGGCGCGGTGACCGCTGCCGGATCGACGTGGATGCAGCGCGGCCTCTCCGACGCCGCTGACGCGACGAGCGTGCTGCCCGTGCTGGTCAGTGCGTTCTGCGCGCTGCTGCTGCTCTCGGCTGTCGGCTGGGTGCTGCAGCCCGATGTGGAGGCGACGGCGTCCGCGACGCTGAGGGGCCCGCGGCTGCCATCGATCTCGGCGGGGGAGCGCGTGGTCTGGATGGGTACGGCGAGCACGGCGCGTGTCGGCGTCCTCGCCATCGGATTCACGAGCATCGTGCTCATCGGCGTGACCGCCGTCATGCTGCTTCAGGCGCCCGGAAGCGCGTGGCTCCCCACGCTCGTGCTCGTCGTGGTCGGTCTTGCGCTCGCGGCGACGGCATCCTTCCGAGTGCGAGCCGGAGCCGACGGGCTGCAGGTGCGCTCCGCTCTCGGTCTTCCCCGGCTGCACGTGCCGCTCGACGAGATCACCTCGGTGCGTGCGATCGAATGCCACCCCTTCGCCGAGTTCGGCGGCATCGGCTGGCGGGTCGGCCTCGACGGTCGTACCGGTATCGTGCTGCGCACGGGACCTGCCATCGAGGTCGGTCGTCGCGGCAAGGGCGCGGTCGTGATCACCGTCGACGGCGCGGAGACGGCCGCCGCGACACTGCAGGCCCACCTCGATCACCGAGCCGCGGGATGAGCGGAGGAGCAGCGAGATGACAGATCAGCCGACCGACCGGATGCCCGAGGTGAGCCCCGCGGCCACCCTGACCTACATCGTGCTCGCGTTCGGGCTCGCCTGGGCGGTGGCATCGCCGCTCTGGCTGGGCGACGGGCTCGCCACACCGTTCGTCGGGCTGCTGCTGCCGCTGATGATGTACACGCCCGCGGTCGCGGTGCTCGTGGTGATGCTCGTGCTGCGGCCGGTGCCGCGCGGTCAGCGACTCCGCTTCCTGGGCATGTGGCCGCTGCGCCCGGTCAAGCGCGTGATCGGCATGAGCGCCATCGGGCTGTTCGGCACGGTCGCAGTCGTGGTGCTCTCGCTCGCCGTCGCGGCGCTGTGCGGCTGGATCACTCTCGACCTGATCGCCTTCTCCGGGTTCGCTGAAGTGCTGGAAGCCGGTCCGGCCGGTGCTGTCGCGCTTCCACCTCTCGGTGTGCTGGTCGCCGCGCAGCTGCTGGCGGTTCCGGTCGCGGCGGCCACCGTCAACGCGATCGCCGCATTCGGCGAGGAGATCGGCTGGCGCGGGTTCCTCGTTCCCGCCCTGCGCCGGTACGGCACGTGGCCGGCTCTGCTGATCAGCGGCGCGGTCTGGGGCCTCTGGCATGCACCGATCATCCTGCTCGGCTACAACTTCGGCCGCACCGACATCACCGGCGTGCTGCTCATGACGGCCGGATGCGTGGCGTGGGGTGTGCTGCTCGGCTGGCTGCGTCTGCGTTCGGGGTCGGTGTGGCCGGCGGTCTTCGCACACGGCGCCGTCAACGCGGCGGCCGGCCTGCCGACTCTGCTGTACGCCGCGGGCACGCGACCGGATCCCGCGCTCGCGTTCGTGCTCGGCGCGTCAGGCTGGATCGCATGCGCGCTGGTGGTCGTCGTGCTGATCATCACCGGACAGTTCCGCCGGCAGCCGCCCCTCGCCGCGCCGCCACCGGCACCGGCGGCGCCCACTGCTCCACCCGCTTGACCCCGGCGCGCCGGACGACTTGGCTGGGCACATGGTCGAATCCACCCCCCACTCCTGGCGCGTTGCAGACGAGTACCTCGCGGACCTGCTCGTCGGACGCGACCCTGCGCTGGAGCGCGCTCTGTCGGCACAGCGGGCAGCGGGCATGCCCGACATCGAGGTCGCGCCGGTCGCCGGCAAGCTGCTGAACCTGCTGGTGCGCATCAGCGGCGCACGTCGCGTGCTCGAGATCGGCACGCTCGGCGGCTACTCGACCATCTGGATGGCCCGCGCGGTCGGCGAGCAGGGCCGAGTCGTCACGATCGAGGCCGAGCACGGCAACGCCGGGATCGCACGCGCCAGCATCGACGCTGCCGGGGTCGGCGATCGCGTAGAGATCCGCGTCGGCCGAGGCGAGGATGTGCTGCCCACCCTCGTCGGCGGCTTCGATCTCGTGTTCATCGACGCCGACAAGGAGTCCAACACCCTCTACCTCGACTGGGCGGTGAGACTCGGGCATCCGGGCACCGTGGTGGTCCTCGACAACATCGGCCGCGACGGCGAGATCGTGAACGAGAAGGCGGTCGACACCAAGGTGATCGGCACCCAGGAGGCGCTCCGGATGCTGGCGGCGGACCCGCGCTTCGACGCGACCGCGCTGCAGACGGTGGGCGTCAAGGGCTGGGACGGGTTCGCTCTCGCACTCGTCGTCTGACATCAGCCCGAGGGTCGCGGACGGGCATGGCTAGACTGAATCGCGGATCGACGTCGCTCCACCACCACCCTCCCCTCCCTTTCGAAGGAGCACTTCTGTGGCACTGATCGAGGCTGTAGGCGCACGCGAGATTCTCGACTCGCGCGGAAACCCGACCGTCGAGGTGGAGGTGCTCCTCGATGACGGGGTCGTGCAGCGCGCCGCCGTTCCCTCCGGTGCATCCACCGGAGCTTTCGAGGCGTATGAGCTGCGCGACGGAGACAAGGGCCGCTACGGCGGGAAGGGCGTCCTGAAGGCCGTCGAGTCCGTGATCGACGAGCTCGGCCCGGCGATCGAGGGCGTCGAGGCGAGCGAGCAGCGCATCGTCGACGAGATCCTGAACGAGGTCGACGGCACCGAGAACAAGAAGCGCGTCGGCGCCAACGCCATCCTCGGCGTCAGCCTCGCCGTCGCCAAGGCCGCCGCCGACTCGGCGGACCTGCCGCTGTTCCGCTACCTGGGCGGACCGAACGCGCACCTGCTGCCCGTCCCGCTGTTCAACGTCATCAACGGCGGAGAGCACGCCGACAACGGCATCGACATGCAGGAGTTCTTCCTCGCACCGATCGGCGCCGACACCTACTCCGAGTCGCTGCGCTGGGGCGTCGAGACCTACCACGTGCTGCGCAGCGAGCTGAAGGCCGCCGGCTACGCGACGGGCCTCGGCGACGAGGGCGGCTTCGCCCCCGACCTGCCCAGCAACCGCGAGGGCCTCGAGTTCCTGATCAAGGCGATCGAGAAGGCCGGCTTCACCCCCGGCAAGGACATCGCGCTCGGCCTCGACGTCGCCGCGACCGAGTTCTTCAACGACGGCGTGTACCGCCTCGACAACAAGGACTGGACCGGCCCCGAGCTGATCGAGTACTACCAGGGTCTCGTCGCCGACTTCCCGATCGTCACGATCGAGGATGCCCTCGCTGAAGACGACTGGGACAATTGGAAGCTGCTCACCGAGGCGCTCGGCGAGAAGGTGCAGCTCGTCGGCGACGACCTGTTCGTCACCAACCCGCAGCGCCTCGGCGACGGCATCAAGCGCGGCGTCGCCAACTCGCTGCTGGTGAAGGTCAACCAGATCGGCACGCTGACCGAGACCTTCGACGCGGTCAGCCTTGCGCAGCGCTCGGGCTACACGGCCATGCTCTCGCACCGTTCAGGCGAGACCGAGGACACCACGATCGCCGACCTCGCCGTCGCCACGAACGCCGGCCAGATCAAGACCGGTGCGCCCGCACGCAGCGAGCGCGTCGCGAAGTACAATCAGCTTCTGCGCATCGAAGAGGAACTGGGTGACGCCGGGGTCTTCGCCGGTGCATCCGCGTTCCCGCGCTTCCAGGCCTGAGCCGGAGCGCACGCGCTGATCTGAACGAAAGAAGGAGGAGGAGCATGGCCAGACGCCCCGCTCCTCCTCCTTCGGCGTCCCGGCCCGCGGCGCCCGCCGCGCGCCGCGCGTCCGCGGGCCGCACGGTCGACGTGCGCGAGTGGGCGAGCGGCATCCGCCTGTCGGGCTTCGCCGTGATCATGCTCTCGCTCGTCGTGCTCGGCACCTGGGTGCTCGTGCCCACCATCGGCACCTACCTCGGCCAGAAGCAGAAGATCGCCGCCCTGGAGCACTCGGTGCAGGTGACCGAGGAGCAGATCGCCGCGCTCGAGCGCGAGCACGACCGCTGGAACGATCCCGCGTACATCACCACCCAGGCGCGCGAGCGGCTGTACTACGTGAAACCCGGTGAGGTGGTCTTCCTCGTCGACGACGATCTCGACCCCGCCGACCTGCCGCCCGAGCAGCAGGAGGTCAGCGACCAGCTGAAGGAGCGCGCGTCCGACTGGATGCCCCAGCTGCTGCGCGGGCTGACCTCGGCCGGGCTCGCGAAGACCGCGGTCGAAGCGCCGACACAATAGGGCTGAGGGTTGTCACGGTGACCCTCCCGTACCCTGGTGAGGTGACGACACCTCCCTTCCCGCCGCCCACCGCTGCAGAGATCGATGTGGTCTCGAGCCAGCTGGGCCGTGCCGCACGCGGCGTCATCGGCATCGCCGCGCGCTGCGTGTGCGGCAATCCGACCGTGGTGGCCACGGCGCCCCGTCTCGACGACGGGACGCCTTTCCCGACGTTCTACTACCTGACGCACCCCGCGGCGACCGCCGCGATGTCGACCCTCGAGGCGACGCAGGTGATGCCGGAGCTGGCCCGGATGCTCGAGGACGACGCCGACATCACGGCGGCCTACGGCCGCGCGCACGAGGCGTACCTCGCCGACCGGGCGCAGTTCGGCGAAGTGCCCGAGATCGACGGCATCTCGGCGGGTGGCATGCCGACGCGCGTGAAGTGCCTGCACGCCCTCGCCGGTCACGCCCTCGCCGCGGGACCGGGCGTGAATCCGATGGGGGATGCCGCGCTCGAGCGCTCCTCCTGGTCGCCCGAGCGGTGCGCGTGCATCGACCCGGGTGCGGCGCTGGCGGACAGCGCGTCATGATCTCGGCTCGGATGCTGCGTGGTGTCGCCGTGACGGCGGCGCTCGTGGCATCCGCGGTGTTCGTCGCCGTACCGGCATCCGGCTCGGACGCCTCGGCGACGTCGGCGCTGCAGGTGCTGACCGAGACGGCGACGCCGGCGGCGCCGCCCATCCCGGACGACCCGAACGACCCTGCGCGGGCGGTGGAGTACTGGCTCGACGGCGCCGGTATCCGGCAGGCCTGGAGCGTGACCAGGGGCAAGGGCGTGAAGATCGCGGTCATCGACACCGGCATCGGCAAGCCCCCGGTGATCTTCGACGGCGCAGTGGCCGACGGCACCGACGTGTCGGGCGTCGGCAGCCCGGACGGTCGCACTCCCGTCGGTGTGCGAGATCCCAATCACGGCTCCTGGGTCGCTTCGCTCGCCGCGGGGCGCGGAAACCCGGACGGCACCGGAATGATCGGCGTCGCACCGGAGGCGCAGCTGCTGTCGGTCTCGCTCGGCTTTCCCGGCTCCGCCTCGACGAAGCCGTTCGTCGACCAGGTGGTCGAGGCCATGAAGTGGGCGGTCGATCACGGCGCCGACGTCATCAACCTCTCGTTCACCACCAACACCCTCGACTGGGACCGCAGCTGGGACGAGGCGTTCCTGTACGCCTTCGAGCACGACGTCGTCGTCATCGTCGCGGCCGGCAACCGCGGCAGCGGCACCTCGATGATCGGCGCGCCCGCCACGATCCCGGGTGTGCTGACCGTCGGCGGCGTCGACCAGACCGGGGTCGCCAGCCAGGGGGCATCCACTCAGGGCATCACGATCGGCATCTCGGCGCCGAGCGAGTCGCTGCTCGGAGTCTCGGCCGACGGCACCCTGCGCTCGTGGGACGGCACGAGCGGTGCCGCGCCGATCGTCGCCGGCGCCGCCGCTCTGGTGCGGGCAGCCCACCCCGACCTGGATGCCGCCAACGTGATCAACCGCCTGATCAGAACGGCGGTGCCGGTGCCCGACATGGCCCGCACGCCCGACCCGCTGTACGGTTTCGGCCTGCTCGACGCCGAGGCTGCGGTCACGGCATCCATTCCCCGCGTCTCGACCAACCCGATGGGCGATCTGAAGGAGTGGATCCGCGTCTACCGCCGTGCCGACGCTCCCGAGCAGCCGACACCCGACGAGTCCGCGACGCCGGTCGCCGTGCCGCCCCTTCCACCCGTCGAGCAGTCCGTCAGCGCCGCGTCCCCGCTGCTGCCGACTGAGGAATCGCTGCGGTACGGTACCCTGCCTCTGCTGGCACTCACGGTGCCTGGTATCCTGATAGCGCTTGGCGTCACCGCAGCTGCCCGGCGCATCCGATCGGAGCGCGGTAGACGCACTCCCACACCCTGACGACGAGGAGTTGTCCCCCTGTGCCTCAGAACAGCACTGCACCCCGCATTCTGATTGTCGGTGGAGGCTACGCAGGTTTCTACACAGCCTGGAAGCTCGAGAAGCACCTTCGCAAGGGTGAGGCCGACGTGACGATGGTGGACCCGCTGCCGTACATGACGTACCAGCCGTTCCTGCCCGAGGTCGCAGCCGGATCGATCGAGCCGCGTCACGCCGTCGTCACGCACCGTCGTCACCTCAAGACGACCAACGTGATCACCGCCAAGGTCACCGGCATCGACCACGCCAACAAGGTCGCCACGATCGCCCCGCCGATCGGCGAGCCGTACGAGTTCGCGTACGACCAGATCGTCGTCACCGCCGGCGCGGTGTCGCGCACGTTCCCGATCCCGGGCATCGCCGACAACGCGATCGGCATGAAGACCATCGAAGAGGCCGTCGCCGTGCGCGACCGCCTGCTGTCGAACTTCGACAAGGCCGCGTCGATCCCCGCCGGCCCCGAGCGCGACCGGCTGCTGACCGTCGTGGTCGTCGGCGGCGGCTTCGCCGGCATCGAGGCGTTCGCCGAGCTGCGCTCGTTCGCCTCGTCGCTGATCTCGAAGTACCCGCAGCTGTCGTTCGAGGACACGCACTTCCACCTCATCGAGGCGATGGGCCGCATCATGCCCGAGGTCTCGCTGGAGACCAGCAAGTGGGTCATGAAGGACCTCGGCAAGCGCGGCGCGTACATCCACCTCGACACCCAGGTCGCCAGCGCGGTCGGCGGAAACGTCGAGCTGTCGACGGGCGACGTCATCCCCTCCGACCTGATCGTCTGGACCGCCGGTGTCATGGCGAACCCGACCGTGGTGCGCGGCGGCGACCTGCCCACCGAGCAGCGCGGCCGCATCACCGCGCAGACCGACCTGCGCGTCGTCGACGCCGAGGGCACCCCCGTCGAGGGTGCCTGGGCTGCCGGCGACATCGCCGCCGTGCCCGACAAGACGGGTGGCCTTCCCGATGGCACCTGCGTGCCCAACGCGCAGCACGCCGTGCGCCAGGCGAAGCTGCTCGCGAAGAACCTCGTCGCAGTGCTGCGCGGCGAGGGCACCACGGAGTATTACCACAAGAACCTCGGCGCAGTGGCCGGTCTGGGCCTCTACAACGGCGTGTTCCAGTCGGGCAACATCGCCCTGAAGGGCTTCATCGCCTGGATCGCGCACCGTGGCTACCACGGCCTCGCGATGCCCACCTGGGAGCGCAAGTGGCGCGTGCTGTGGGGCTGGTGGAACAACCTGTGGCTCGGCCGCGACTTCGCCAACCTCACCGCCGTGCAGCACCCGCGTGCGGCATTCGAGGAGTTCGCCGCGCGTCCGCGTCCGGCGGTGGCAGAGCCCGCCGCGCCGGCCGCACCCGCTGCGCAGAAGGACGCCGCGAAGTCGGATGCCGGCAAGCCGGCGAAGGCGGATGCCGCGAAGCCCGCAGCGGCGGATGCCGCGAAGCCCGCGGCCAAGGTCGACGCGGCCAAGGCGGCCGCGAAGCGACCCGCTGCGAAGAAGGCTCCGGCCAAATCGAAGTCTGAGAGCGTCGACGTCAGCGCCTGACCCGAGCAGAGTGAAGGGCCCGTCCATCGGACGGGCCCTTCCTGCATCCTCGGCCGTTCTGTGCCCCCACGGGGATTCGAACCCATCCCACCTGCCACGGTACGGCTGCCTCGTGCCCCCACTGGGACTCGAACCCAGACTGAAGCGTGTTTAAGACGCCTGCCTCTGCCGTTGGGCTATGGGGGCCCACGTTCAGCCTATCGACGCCTCACGCCGGGTCGTAGGGTGGGGGAGTGCTCGATCTCACCGCAGGCCACAGCCCGGCACCCGCCTCCGATGCGGCATGGCGTTCCCCCGACCGCTACTGGCCGGCGCTCACTGAAGCGACCGCGCACCTGCCCGCGCCGGTGGCGGTTATCGATCGCGAAGCGCTGTGGCACAACGCGATGGACCTGCTCGTGCGCGCCGGAGGCATCCCGATCCGGGTCGCGACGAAATCAGTGCGGGTGCGCGCCGTGCTCGATGCGGTGCTCCAGATCCCCGGATACCGCGGGATCCTCGCCTTCACCCTCGCAGAGGCGCTCTGGCTGGCCGAGCAGCACGACGACATCGTGCTCGGCTACCCCACCGTCGACCGGGCCGGCCTGAGCCGCCTGCTCGCCGACGATGAGGCGGCGACGCGCATCACGCTGACGGTCGACGAGACCGCTCACCTCGACCTGATCGATTCGGTCGCCGGCCCCGGATCGCGACCCGAGGTGCGAGTCGCGATCGACGTCGACGCCTCACTGCGCTCGTCGTCTCTCGGCCACGTCGGGGTGCGCAGATCGCCGTTGCATTCGGCGGCGGAGGTCGCCGCCTTCGCCCGGGAGGTCGTGCGCCGCCCGGGCTTCCGCCTCGTGGGACTGCAGATGTACGAAGCGCAGATCGCAGGTCAAGGGGATGCCGCCGGCCCCGACGCCCCGGTGATCCGCATGGTGCAGGCGCGCTCGCGCGACGAGCTGCGTGGGCGACGCGCCGAGATCGCCGACGCGATGACCCAGATCGCTCCGCTGGAGTTCCTGAACGGGGGAGGGACGGGGTCACTGGAGTTCACCGGAAGCGATGAGTCGCTCACCGAGGCGACCGCGGGCAGCGGACTGCTCGCCGGGCACCTCTTCGACGGGTACCGCTCGTTCCGCCCCGCGCCCGCGGCGTCGTTCGCATTCGACGTGGTCCGAAAGCCCACGCAGGCCATCGCGACGGTGCTGGGCGGCGGCTGGATCGCGTCGGGCCCTGCCGTGGCATCGCGGCAGCCCCTGCCGGTGTGGCCGGCAGGACTGCACACCCTCGGACGAGAAGCGGCGGGCGAGGTGCAGACACCGCTGCGCGGTGCGGCCGCACACGATCTGCGGGTCGGCGATCGCGTCTGGTTCCGGCACGCGAAGAGCGGTGAGCCGGCCGAGCGCATCGACCGGTACCATCTCGTCTCAGACGGCGCGGTGATCGGCGAGTTGCCCTCCTATCGCGGCGAGGGGAAGGCCTTTCTATGACCCGACCGGGCGGAACCTGGCAGAACTGGGGACGCACCGCGCAGGTGCGACCGCTTCGGGTCGAGCGTCCGCGCTCGCCCGAAGGCGTGCAGCGGTCGGTCGTGGCCGCTGTGAAGCAGGGGCTCACCGTCAAGGCCGTCGGCGCGGGCCACAGCTTCACCGGGATCGCCGCGGCCCCCGGCGTGCTGCTCGAGCTCGACGACCTGCAGGGGCTGGTCTCGGCCGACCCGCAGACCGGACGCGTGACGCTGCTCGCGGGCACTCGGCTGCATCGCATCCCCGCTCTGCTGAAGCCGTACGGGCTGGCGATGCAGAACCTCGGCGACATCGACCGGCAGTCGATCAGCGGCGCGATCTCGACCGGCACGCACGGCACGGGCGCCCGGTTCGGCGGCATCGCCACGCAGGTGCGCGGACTCACCCTCGTCACCGCGGCGGGTGAGTTCCTGCGTATCGACGAGGAGCACGACCGCGACCTGCTTGCGGGAGCGGTGGTGGGTCTCGGAGCTCTCGGGATCGTCGTCGAGGTCACTCTGCAGTGCGTGCCGGCGTTCGTCATGCAGGCACAGGACACGCCCCTGCCGCTCGACGAGACCCTCGGTTCGCTGCACCAGCGCGTGGCGGATGCCGAGCATTTCGAGTTTTACTGGCATCCGCACACCGACGTCGCGCTGACCAAGACACACACGCGCCTGCCCGAGTCGTCCCCACGACGCCCCATCCAGCCCGTGCGGCGCTGGATCGACGAGAGCGTGCTCACGAACGGCGTGTTCGGGGCGTTCTGCGCCGTGAGCCGGGTGGTCCCCGCCGTGATCCCGCCGTTCAATCGGCTGGCGGTGACGCTGACCGGGGAGGGGGAGTATTCGGACCGATCGCATCGGGTGCTCATCCACCACCGCAACGTGCGCTTCCGTGAGATGGAGTACGCCCTGCCTGCCGAGAACGTCACTTCGGCGTTCGAAGAGCTGCGCGAGCTGATCGCCGACCGCGGGTGGCGCATCGAGTTCCCCGTCGAGGTGCGCTTCGCCGCCGCCGACGACCTGTGGCTGTCGACCGCGTTCGGCCGCGACAGTGCGTACATCGCCGTGCATCGCTACTGGAGGGTCGATCCGCGGGAGTACTTCGACGCCGTCGAGCAGATCATGCTCGCCCACGGGGGCCGCCCGCACTGGGGCAAGCTGCACAACCTGACGGTCGAACAGCTGCGTGAGCGCTACCCGAGGTTCAGCGACTTCATCGGGCTTCGCGACCGGCTCGACCCCGACCGCGTGTTCGGCAACCGGCACCTCGAGCGCATTCTCGGAGCCTGAACCCGGCCTGTCGTCCAGCCGACGTGCAGTGATCCGCGCATAGGATGGGTGTCGGTTCTAGAGGGGGGCTCTGCATGGAATGGCTGTGGCCGGTACTGATCGTCGTCGGAGTGCTGCTGCTCGTCGGCATCTACCTGTGGTCGACGTACAACTCGCTGGTGCAGCTCAAGGTGCGCGTCGACGAGGCATGGAGCGGGATCGCCGTGCAGCTCAAGCGACGAGCGGATCTCATCCCCAATCTCATCGAGACGGTGCGCGGCTACGCCGCGCACGAGAAAGAGGTCTTCGAAGGAGTCACCCGGGCTCGTGCTGAGACGCTCGCGGCATCCGGGCCTGCTGAGGCCGGCGTGGCGGAGGGTCATCTGCAGCAGGCGCTGCGCAGCCTGTTCGCGGTCGCCGAGGCGTATCCGCAGCTGCAGGCAAGCCAGAACTACCTGCAGCTGCAGCACTCGCTCGTCGACACCGAAGACAAGGTTCAGGCGGCCCGTCGCTTCTACAACGGGGGCGTGCGTGAGCTGAACACCAAGATCAAGGTCTTCCCGAACAACCTGTTCGCTCGCGGCCTCGGCTTCACCGAGCGCGAGTTCTTCGAGGTCAACGACGACGGAGCGATATCCGAGCCGCCTCGCGTGCAGTTCTGACACGAAGAGGCTCAATGTGACGAGGTCGCACTGAGCCTCCTGGGGGTCAAGGTTGAGCGAGCTTGCGAGTCGAAACACCCAAAGCACTGACGCCCCGTCATCAGACGGGGCGTCGTCATTCCCGCGGGTGCACGTGCCGCTCCACCGATGCCTCCACGCCGGGCAGGGCGCGGGCGAGATCATCCGCCGCGTCACCCCAGCCGGACACGCTGATCCGCTCGAGCCCCTGCCAGAGCGCCGCACGCACGAGCTCGTCGGCGACGCGCCCGGCGTCCGCCTGCGGCACCGCGTGCTGCTCCCACCACGCCGACTGCACGCGCAGCGTCGACGTGGTCCGGTCGGCCTTCAGATCGACGCGTCCGACCACGCGGTCGCCGACGAGCATCGGCAGGGAGTAGTACCCGTAGCGACGCCGGTCTGCAGGAACGTAGATCTCGATCCGATAGCCGAAGTCGAACACCCGCAGCGCGCGATCCCGAAACCACACCACCGGGTCGAACGGGGTCAGCAGCGCTGCTCGATCGATGCGACGGGGCAGCACCGCGTCGCGATGCCGCCACGCCGCGATCGGTCTGCCTCCACGCTCCCAACCGCGCACCGCGACCGGCTCAATCTCGCCGGAGTCGACCAGGTCGGCCACCGCCGCTCGCACGGCGCTCTGATCCCGCAGCCGGTGGTAGTCGTTCAGGTCGGCGATCGTCGCGACGCCGTACGACCGCGCTGCGCGTCGCACCAGCTCGCGCACAGCGTCATCACGCGGGATCGTCGCGGCCCGGATCGCGGACGGGATGACCTGCGATGCCAGACCATAGCGCCGTTCGAACCCGACGCGGCCGGCGATCGCGACCTCGCCGCAGCGCCACAGGTGCTCGAGCGCGATCTTCGCGTCGTCCCAGTCCCACCACGAGCCGCGCTCGCGGGGCGCGTCGTCGCGCAGGTCTGCGGGGCGCAGCGGGCCGCGTGCGCGCAGCTCGTCGCGCACCCAGTCGAGGGTCCGACTGTGCACTCGGCTCCATCCACCCGGGCGCTCCGCTCGCGCGCGCCACTCCTGCATGCGGAAGTCCCACAGCGCCCAGTCCGCGATCGGCATGAACGTCGCCTCATGGGCGAGATACTCCACGTAGTGAGTCGTGCGCGACACGAACGTGCGATCGAGCAGCGCGGGATCGTACGACCCCAGCCGCGAGAACATCGGCATGTAGTGGGAGCGGGCGAACACATTGACCGAGTCGATCTGCAGCACTCCCAGCTGCGACATCGCCCGATGCAGGTGGCGCGCGGCCACGGCATCCGGTCGCCGTCGGGAAAACCCCTGCGCCGCCAGTGTCATCCGGCGCGCTTCGGCGGCGCTGAGGGTGTTCGAGGGTCGAGCCGTCACCGCGTCAGAGTAGCGCCATCCGCCGACATCCGGTGCGAGGGAGATTCGAGGCGTAAGTAGAATTGCACGATGAGCGACGACCCGAGGCCGAGGTTCCGCAATCCCTTCCGGTATCAGCCGCCCGTGCTCGATCGCACGGTGACCACCACGGCCGACGAAGCCGTGCCGACCCCCCTGCGCGTCACCGCGGCCTACGCCTGGCGGCTGCTGGTCATCGCCGGGCTGATCGCCCTGTTCATCTGGCTGGTGATGCTGCTCAAGCTGCTGGTCATCCCGCTGCTCGTCGCCATCCTCATCACCGCGCTGCTGTGGCCCGCTTTCCAGCTCATGCTGCGCGCCCGCTTCCCCCGATGGCTGGCCATCGCGGTCACCGTTCTGGGCACACTCGGGGTCGTCACGGGGCTGTTCTGGCTCGTGATCTGGCAGGTGCGCGACCAGCTGCCCGACGTTCAGGCGAAGACGGCGGATGCCATCCAGCAGGTGCGCACCTTCCTGCTCGACGGTCCGCTGCATCTCACCGAGGCGCAGATCGACGGGTACATCAAGCAGGGCATCGGCCTTCTGAACGAGCAGGCCGACCTGCTGCTCAACGGCGCGCTCGCCGTCACCGGAACGGCCGCCCACATCCTCACCGGCGCACTTCTCGCGCTGTTCATCCTGATCTGCCTGCTCGCCGACGGCGCGGGCATCTGGCGATGGACGCTCAAGCTGTTCCCGCGCACGGCCCGCCCTGCGGCCGATGCGGCAGCCCGCAACGGCTGGGCGACGGTCGTCGACTATGCGCGGACGCAGATGTTCGTCGCCGCCATCGACGCCGTCGGCATCGGCGTCGGCGCGGCTCTGCTCGGGGTGCCCATGCCCATACCCGTGGCCGTGCTGGTGTTCCTCGGCTCGTTCGTGCCGATCGTCGGCGCCGTCGTCACCGGGGCCGTGGCGGTGTTCCTCGCGCTGGTCTACAACGGGCCGGTGATCGGATTGCTCATGCTCGGCGTGGTTCTGCTGGTGCAGCAGCTCGAGGGGCACATCCTGCAGCCGATCCTGATGGGCTCGGCCGTCAAGGTGCACCCCCTGGCTGTCGTGCTCGTCGTGGCGGGCGGAGCGATGATCGCAGGCATCCCCGGCGCCCTGTTCGCCGTCCCGCTCGCCGCATTCGTCAACGTGGCGGCCGTCACCATCGGATCGGGTGTATGGCGCACCGGGAGTGAACCCGCCCCCGAAGATCTCATCTGGAGCACAGTGCCGCGCGAGCGGCAGAGGAGGAATCGATGACCGCAATCCCCAGCGTCGCCGCCATCCCGAGCCTTGCCGAGTTCACCGCCGCAGCCGAGAGCCTCGCCGGAGTGATCTCCCGCACGCCGACCGAGCTGTCGCGTGCGCTCGGCGAAACCCTCGGCTCGCCCGTCATGCTCAAGATGGAGAACCTGCAGCGCACCGGGTCGTTCAAGATCCGTGGGGCCACCTACCGTCTCTCGCGTCTGACCCAGCAGGAGCGCGCCAGGGGAGTGGTGGCAGCCTCGGCCGGAAACCACGCGCAGGGCGTCGCGCTCGCAGCCCAGATGCTCGGCATCCCGGCGACGATCTTCATGCCGCTCGGCGTGCCCGTGCCCAAGCTGCTCGCCACCCGGGGATACGGCGCCGAGGTCGTGCTCGAGGGTGAGACGGTGGCGACATCGCTGCGCCTGGCCGCGGAGTTCGCCGAGCGCACCGGCGCGGTGCTGATCCACCCGTTCGACCACCGCGACATCGTCGTGGGGCAGGGCACGCTCGGCCTCGAGGTGATCGAGGACGTCCCGAACGTCGACACGGTGATCATGGGCATCGGCGGCGGCGGCCTGATCGCCGGAGTCGCGGCCGCGGTGAAGGCGGCAGCGGCGGCGGCCGGCCGCACCGTGCGAGTCATCGGCGTGCAGGCCGAGAACGCCGCCGCGATGCCCCCGTCGCTGGAGGCGGGCATCCCGGTCGAGATCCAGACGCATCCGACGATCGCCGACGGCATCCTCGTCGCGCGACCGGGAGACGTGCCGTTCGAGATCATCCGCGAACTCGTCGACGAAGTGGTCACGGTCACCGAAGACGACATCGCCCGTGCGCTTCTGGTGCTGCTCGAGCACGCCAAGGTGGTCGTCGAGCCGGCCGGCGCCGTGGGCGTGGCCGCGATCCTCGCCGGCAAGGTGCACGACGCCGGGCTGACCGTGCCGATCCTCTCGGGCGGAAACATCGATCCGATGCTGCTGCAGCGCGTCGTGGCGCACGGGCTGGCGGCATCCGGCCGGTACGCGACCGTGCGCGTGCCGCTTCCCGACCGACCCGGTCAGCTCGCGCAGGTGTCGGATCTGCTCGCGCAGGCCGGCGCCAACGTCATGGAGGTGCTGCACACGCGCCACGGGCACGGTCTGCAGATCAGCGACATGATCCTGCAGCTCTCGATCGAGACCCGCGGCCCCGAGCACACCGAGCTCGCTCTCGAGACGCTGCGGCATGCCGGTTTCGCGCCCGTCGTCGTCCCGGACTGATCACGGTTGACGCAGAACGGCGGGATGCCCTGGAGCATCCCGCCGTTGGTCGTTCTCGGGGCGTCAGCCGGTGTAGGTCTCGACGCCGGTGATCTCGACGGTGATGGCGCGGCCGTTGGGTGCCTCGTAGCTGGACTTGTCGCCGACCTTCAGACCGATGATGGCCTGGCCGAGCGGGCTCGCCTCGCTGTACACGTCGAGCTCGCCGCCGGCCGCGATCTCGCGGCTGCCGAGCAGGAAGACCTCCTCGTCGCCCGCGACGATCGCCGTGACGACCGTGCCGGGCTCGACGATGCCGCGGCTGGTGGGCGCCTCGCCGACCTTCGCCGTCTTCAGGAGCTGCTGCAGCGTGCGGATACGCGCCTCCTGCTTGCCCTGTTCGTCCTTCGCGGCGTGATACCCGCCGTTCTCCTTGAGGTCGCCCTCTTCGCGGGCCGCTTCGATGCGGGCGGCGATCTCTTCACGGCCCACCGTCGAGAGGTTCTCGAGCTCGTCGACGAGCCGGTCGTAGGCCTCCTGTGTGAGGAAAGGTACCTGAGCGTCTGTGGACACAGCCTGCTCCTTCGGTGCGGGCCCCTTCGGGGGCTTCGGGGGTTCGGGCCGTCTCGCGACCCGTGGGATATGCGAAGACGCCCCGGTATCGGCCGGGGCGTCGGTCATCTTCGGGATGATTCTAAGCGACCCAGCAGGTCTTCACCAAACCGGTGGTCGCCTCGGCGACGGTCGGGATGTTGACGGCGACGCCCTTCGTGTGATGCTCGCCGCCGGCGATCTCGACGATCTTCCAGCCGACGACGCCGAACTCCTCGTCGAGCGCCTCCACGGCGCACGCGACGTCCGCACCCCGTGGCGCGGTGAACTGGAAGCGCAGGTCGACGCTGTGCGCGTCGACCACGCTGAAACCGAGATCATCGGCATCCACCGCGTTCATCTGCTGCGCGACGATGGTCCAGCCGAGGGCGACGACGACCGCCAGGGCGGCGGCACCGAAGATGATCCAGGGCAGGCGCCGCCGAGGTGTGCGTCCGTATCGCTCATCGAGCTCGCGTGCGGTGGTCACGTCTCTCCCGGGGGTTGGACGGCGGATAGGCTGGAGTTCCAGGTTATTCGACCTGCGAGGAGAAGGCGGACCATGATCCTGTTCGGTGAGACCACCCCGATGCCGACGCCGTCGATGACGGTCGACCCGAACTCGGTGACACCCGGGTTCGCGGGCTTCGCGATCATCGTCATCATCGTCGCGGCCGTCGTGCTCCTGATCTGGGACATGAACCGCCGCATCCGCAAGGTGCGCTACCGCGAAGAGGTGCGGGAAGAGCTGGATGCCGAAGAGGCGGCGCTGCGCGACCAGGCTGACCGCGACGGCGACGGGCGCTGAGACCCGCCCGTCTCACACGCCGACGCGCGCGAACGCGTCGAGGCTGATGCCCTGATCGAGGATGGCCTTCGACCACTCCTTCGCGCTGTGCAGACTGTGGTCGCGGTAGTTGCCGCATTCCACGGCCGAGACGCCGGGCACGTCGCTCCACTCGGCTGTCTCGGCGATGAACTCCAGGCCGCCGCGCACGGCTGCGACGACATCGCCGACCGCAGGCTCGCCCCAGAAGATCGCGTGGAAGCCGGTGCGGCACCCGAACGGTGAGATGTCGATGAGTCCGTCGATGCGGTCGCGGAGCACACTGGCGAGCAGGTGCTCGATGGTGTGCAGACCTGCCGTGGGGATCTCGCCCTCGTTCGGCTGCACGAAGCGCACGTCGAAGTTGGAGATCGCATCGCCCTTCGGGCCGTGCTCGACGCCGATGAGACGCACGTACGGCGCCATGACGGCGGTGTGGTCCAGGGTGAAGCTCTCGACTTCGGCCATTGTCGCTCCTCTGCTCTGACGCGGGATTCGAGCCTAACCCGGGTCAGCCGCCGAAGCCCAGCGAGGGCGAGAGCGGGTCGAGCGAGATGAGCAGGCACGCGGTCCAGTGGCAGAGGAAGGCGAGCACCGTGCACACGTGGAAGATCTCGTGGAATCCGAAGTGCCCCGGCCACGGGTTCGGCTTCTTCATCGCGTAGATGATCGCTCCCACGGTGTACAGCAGACCGCCGATGCAGACGAGCACCATCATGGTGACGTTCGCCTGCAGCAGGTCGCCCATGTACATCACCGCGGCCCAGCCGAGTGCGAGGTAGAGGGCGACGTAGAGCCAGCGCGGCGCGTTGATCCAGAACACGCGGAACAGGATGCCGAGCACCGTGCCGCTCCACACCACGATCAGCAGCACGAGGCCCTTCTGCGGGGGCAGGGCGAGCACCGCCAGCGGGGTGTACGTGCCGGCGATCAGCAGCAGGATGTTGGCATGGTCGATGCGCTTGAGCACCGCTTTGGTCTTCGGGCCCCAGTCGAAGCGGTGGTAGAGCGCGGAGTTGCCGAAGAGCAGCAGCGACGTCACCATGAAGACCGCAGCGGCCCACTTGGCGGGTGCCCCCTGCGCGAGGAGGATGAGCACGATGCCGGCGACGATCGCGACGGGGAAGGTGCCCGCGTGGATCCACCCTCGCCAGGTCGGTCTCACCTCGACTGCCGCGTCGACGGCGGCCGCCTCCATCAGCGGGAGTTCGGGAACATCGGCGTCGTCTGAGGGGCGGGAGTTCACGCGCTCACTCTACGTTCGCGCGCATGCCGCCAGCGGTACATGTCCTGAGTGCGGCCGCAGGCCTGGGGCGGGTGGCGGTAGCGTAGGCACGTGACTGCACGCGAGAGCTCGGGACGGGGACCCCTCTATCGGCTCTACGGACGACGCCTCCGACGGCGGATCGATGTGTCGAAGGCTCCGCATCACGTCGCGATGATGATCGACGGCAACCGTCGATGGGCTCGCCAGCTCGGGTTCGACAGCGCTGCGGCCGGTCACCGCGCCGGAGCGGCGAAGATGCGCGAGTTCCTCGGCTGGTGCGATGAGCTGGGGATCGGCGTCGTCTCGCTGTACCTGCTCTCGGCCGACAATCTGCTCAAGCGCGACTCGAAGGAGATCGGCGACCTCATCGAGATCATCGCCGAGCTCGCCGACACGCTCGCCGAGCAGGGCGAGTGGCGGGTGCAGCACGTGGGACGCGCCGACATCCTGCCGCCGGAGCTGGCGCGGGTGCTGGCGGAGGCGCAGGAGCGCACCAGCGGACACACCGGGCTGCACGTGAATCTCGCGGTCGGCTACGGGGGCCGCAACGAGATCGTCGACGCGGTGCGCAGCATCATCGGCAAGCACAACGCCTCGGGCGGCACCCTCGAGGATCTCGCCGAGCAGCTCACCCCCGAGATGATCGGCGAGCATCTATACACCGGCGGTCAGCCCGACCCGGACCTGGTCATCCGCACCAGCGGCGAGCAGAGGCTCAGCGACTTCCTGCTGTGGCAGAGTGCGCACAGCGAGTTCTACTTCGTCGAGGCGCTCGGACCCGACCTGCGCGAGATCGACTTCCTGCGCGCCATCCGCGACTTCGCCGACCGCGACCGCCGATTCGGACGATGACGCCGCCGGCCTCGGCCGCAGCATCCTGACCCTCGTCGTTCACCCGAACGTCACCGATCTGTTCCGCGTGTCTCCCACCGTGTGCGCCCGGCGGAAGTACGTTCATGGCATCGGGCACCGTGTCCGGTCGGGTCGGCCTCAAGGTTCGCGACTCGTGACCCTGGTCGACTCGCTGCAGAGCCGGGAGCACATCCCGAGTGGGAGTGGATCGTGACCACACGTACAGCACAGCAGCAGTCCACGTCAGCAGCCCGAGCCGTGTCACAAGATGACACGGCTCTTCGCACATATGTGCTCGACACCTCGGTGCTGTTGAGCGACCCGCAGGCCCTGTTCCGCTTCGCCGAGCATTCGATCGTCCTCCCCGTCGTGGTGATCAGCGAGCTGGAGGGCAAGCGTCACGATCCTGAGCTCGGCTACTTCGCCCGGCGCGCGCTGCGCCATCTCGACGAGCTGCGCGTGGAGCACGGGCGCTTGGACTTCCCGATCGAGGTGGGCGATGGGGGAACTCTGCAGGTCGAGCTCGGCAATGTCGACATGTCGGTGCTGCCCGCGGGCATCCGGCTCAGCGACAACGACAGTCGCATCCTCGCGACGGCGGCGCAGCTTGCAGCAGACGGGCAGAACGTCACGATCGTGTCGAAGGATCTGCCGATGCGGGTGAAGGCCGCCTCTCTCGGGCTCGCCGCGGAGGAGTATCTGGCCGAGCAGGCGGTGGATGCCGGATGGACGGGCATCACGACCCTCGACCTCTCGGGCGATGAGATGAGCGACCTGTACGAGAGCGAGGTCGGCCTCAGCGAGGAGGTGCGCGGGATGCCCGTGAACGCCGGGCTGATCATCCACTCCGAGAGAGGCTCGGCGCTGGGTCGTGTCGTGGCCGACGGCGAGTACCGGCTGGTGCGAGGCGACCGCGAGGCGTTCGGGATGCACGGCCGGTCCGCGGAGCAGCGGATCGCGATCGACCTGCTGCTCGACCCGGAGATCGGAATCGTGTCGCTCGGCGGGCGAGCGGGCACCGGCAAGTCGGCGCTGGCGCTGTGCGCGGGGCTGGAGGCGGTGCTCGAGCGGCAGCAGCAGAAGAAGATCATCGTGTTCCGTCCGCTGTTCGCCGTCGGCGGTCAGGAGCTCGGCTACCTGCCGGGAGATCAGGGCGAGAAGATGAACCCCTGGGGCCAGGCGGTGTTCGACACCCTCGGGTCGGTCGTCTCGGGCAACGTGCTGGAGGAGGTCGTCGAGCGGGGGATGCTGGAGGTGCTGCCGCTCACGCACATCCGTGGCCGGTCGCTGCACGACGCGTTCGTGATCGTCGATGAAGCACAGTCGCTGGAGCGCAACGTGCTGCTGACGGTGCTGAGCCGCATCGGCCAGAACTCGCGAGTCGTGCTGACCCACGACGTCGGGCAGCGCGACAACCTGCGGGTGGGCCGCTACGACGGCATCGCGAGCGTGATCGAGACCCTGAAGGGACACGACCTGTTCGGGCACGTCACGCTGCAGCGCTCGGAGCGCTCGGCGATCGCCGCGCTCGTGACCGAGCTGCTGGAGGGCACCGAGCTGAGCTGAGCGGCGCGCGAACCGGCGGTCTTCTGCCGTTGCCGGCTTACATTCCGGGGGCTGACACTCCAGATGACGGACGTTCCGTGGGAATCCGTCCGACATCTGGAGTGTCGGCCCCCGATTCGTCTCGCGCCGCGGGTATTGAGGGCGGCCGGGAGGGGCGGATGCCGGGGATGTCGGGATGTCCGGATGCCGGATGCCGGATGCCGGATGCCGGATGCCGGATGCCGGATGCCGGATGCCGGATGCCGGGATGCGGGATGCGTCGGACGGGGCGCAGGCGCCCGACGAACGAGAGCCGGCACCGCGCGATCTAGAAGCCGCGCGTGCCGTCATGGGCCAGCCCGGGGAACCGGGGAGGGTGGGTCAGCAGCCGGGGGCGGAGGGCTGCTCCGCGCACGTGCGGGCGACAAGCGCGGTGCGTGCTTCGAAGATCCGTATCTGCTGCAACGGTCCGGCGATGTCGAGCCGGCCCTCGACCGGGAACCATCCGGCGCCCAGGTCGATCTCGGCGGTGTACGCGATGTCGACGCTTGCGTCGTAGGTGCCGCGTGCTGCGTAGGTGTGGCTGGTGTCGGTCGGGGTGAACTGCGCCTGGCTCAGGCTCTCCCAGCTGGCGCCGGGGGACGAGGTGGTCTTCGGCTGCCCATGGCCGTAGTGGAATGTGTACGCCACCGGTGTGAAGCGCACGTCGACCGGGAACCCGAACAGCTCGCCGGAACGAACGTGCGTCGCCGCCTCGGTCACGAAGTTCGTCGGCAGACCCGCGACCCCGAGATTGTCCGGCTCGCCGAGCACGGTGCCCTTGGCGGGGGAGAAGCTCGCGAGGTCCGTGATGGTGATCGGCGGTACTCCCGAGGAACTCGCGCGTTCCGCACGCTCGGCGTCGCTCAAGACGACGACATCCCAACAGCCCAGTCTTGTCCGCACCCCCGCCAATCCGCACCCATCGGAGGACGCGGATTGGCGGGGGCTGTTGCCGATCCTGGCGTTGGAACCGCCCGGTGAACCCTTTCCTGCGCCACGATGAGGTTGCTCCCCCGTTGAGGTCCTCGACCCCGAAACTTCGACGACACTGCCATTTATTGAGGAACCACAACCAGTAGCGGCGATACCGCATGATGGTGGCGTCGACGCGCCTATCGGAACGAGGGCGGCTGCGACCAGTAGCACGGTGCTCAGCTTGGGCATGGTGCTTCGTCTCCGGTAGTACGCGTAATTTTAAGCTCCCCGGACTCTTGCACCCCAAAGTCCACGACCAGAGACTGAATGTCAGCACGAGAGGCCGGGACGATCGAGACGCCGCTTGCGTCCAACAAGTCGGTTGCGGAGACATCAACGCAAACATGCATGGTGACGCCCCCAGAAGCTAAGTTCGCTTCCAGAGGGCGGACGCCCGTTATCACCGACGACCCCGTCATTGTGACTCCCGCTGCTTGGAGCTGGGTCAGGCTCTCCCGGATTGCGCTGTACGCTGCGTCGGCTGTGAGGTCGTATATGGCTTCGAACGAGTTGTCATTCGCCAGATCCACGCTGTTCTGAGCCTCTATGAAGGCCCGATACGTTTCCTCCGCGGCGGCGTACGCCTCCTCATCCGTGGCGAAGGCAGCCGTCTTCGTGGGCTTCGGAGTCGGCTTCGCCTCAGGGGTGCAGGCCGACAGCATCCCGATCAGCAGACCGGCGGCGGCGAGGGCCGAGCCTGTGCGCCCAAGGGTGGTCGTCATCGTCACCGCACCACGGTAACGCGGATCGTCCCAGCCCCGTTGAAGTTATCCACAGCCCTGTTCACGCCCGCTGAGCCGTCCGCTGCAGTGCCGCGATGATCGACAGCTGCACCGTAGCCCAGTCGTGGAGGATCTGGGCATAGTCGAAGTGCAGCGTCTCGTATCCGAGGGCGGAGGCCGCGGCATCCCGATCCAGGTCCTTGTGCCGCTTGGTCGGTCCGTCGTGATTCTCTTTGCCGTCTGCTTCGATGATGAGGCGTCCGTCGACGACGAAATCGACACGTCCGACGCCGGCGATCACGACCTGGCAGTCGAGGGCGATCCCCAGCAGATGAAGTCTCAGCCGCAGCAGCGACTCGAGGCCGCTGCCGGCATCCGCTCGCGCGAAGTCGACGAGCCACTTCGCGTGCGTCGGCAGCGCCTCGCGGATGCGAGCGCGCGCAGACCTGGTGAGCTTTCGCTGCTCCAGCGCCGACTCGAGTGAGGCGAAGAACGACTCCTCACCCTCGCAGCGATACAGATGCAGCAGAGCGGTTTCGACGTCGACGACGCCGAAACGGACGCGCCCGCGGCGGAAGAAGTGGCTGACGCACTGGCATCCGGAGTGCGGATAGACGCGACCACGATGGCCGACCCAGACATGCGGTGCCGTCTCCGATGACACAACCCAGACACCCATATGTCGCAGGGCCGCAGCACAGGTGAGCGCACCTCCGTGCCGTGCTGCCTCGCGCTCGCCGGCTGCGACTCCGGGTGCGGCGAAGACGCCGGGCCGCAACCGCTCGATCTCCCCGCTTCGCACTGCTTTGCTCAGCCGCATCCGCGTGACGCCGTAGTCCTGGAGCTGGGTACCCTGCGCGAGTCCGCCGAGGCGGGTGAGCAGGTCAAGAGGATCGAACATCCCCTCAGCATCCGGGACGCGGCGTGGGCGATTCGCCCTGTTCTCCGGGGATTGTGGACAACCCGTCCGATCGCCTGCGTTGGGGATGGATACAAAACGGGGGCCGACACTCCAGGTGTCGGACGGATCGTGGAGAAACGTCCGACATCTGGAGTGTCGGC